>CAZOTR010000142.1:4770-11274 GCA_964582755.1 uncultured Methylococcaceae bacterium
ACTTCCCGCTGTCCTTGTTCCACGCCACGGCTAGGCTTTACCGCAACTTCGAGAATGCCTTGCGGGATGTTTACGGTGAAGCCGTTGCGCGGCATATACGGATACCCGGCATCCTGCGCTTCGGCTCTTGGGTGGGTGGCGACCGTGACGGCAACCCTAACGTCAAGCCGGAGGCTACGGCGCTGGCGTTGCGGCTGCAAGCGCAGACCATCTTGCAAGAATACCTGCGCCGCTTGGACGAATTGTCCCAACAGCTCTCCCATTCGCATGGGCTGTGCCAGCCGACGGCGGCGTTCATAGCCAGCCTCGAAGCCGACCGGGCGGCGCTGGGCGCAACCGGCCTGGCCGTCGAAAAGCCCTACCTGCAAGAGCCTTACCGGCACAAGCTGGCGCTGATGAAATGTCGAATGGAAAATAACCTGCGGCGCATCGAGCAGCATCTGATTGCCCGCCCGGAGCAATCCCCGGAATTTGCTTACGCTTACCGCGATGCCGCTGAATTCTTGGCGGATCTGAGGCTCATCCACGAGTCACTGATCGCCCATGGGGATCATGAAATCGCCTCGCTGGAGTTGCAGGATCTGATCCGGCTTGCGGAAACCTTCGGTTTCCATTTGATGCAATTGGATGTCCGCCAAGAATCCACCCGGCACACCGAAGCGGTGGCCGAGATCCTCGCGCAGGCGTGGTCGGTGGATTATCTCGCCTTGGATGAAGACGGGCGGCTGGCGCTATTGGGCAAGGCCATTGCCAGCCCCGAGGGCCTCGCTGAAAACCGCGCAGCCCTGTCTGAAACCACCTGTGAATCGCTGGAAGTGTTCAAACTCATGGCGCAGATGCGGGAGGAAATCGGCCCCGATTGTTTCGGACGGTATGTGGTTTCCATGACCCATGCCGCCAGCCACGTCTTGGAAGTGATGCTGCTGGCTGCGCTGTGCGGTCTCGCCGGACGGCGCGACGACCGCTGGTTTTGCCACATTGGGGTCAGCCCCTTGTTTGAAACCATTGCCGACCTCGACCACATCGAGTCGGTGCTTGCCACGCTGTTCGACCACCCGGTATACCTCGAATTGCTGCGGGAATCCAGGCTGCGGCAGGAAGTGATGCTCGGCTACTCCGATTCGTGCAAAGACGGCGGCATTTTGGCGGCGCGCTTCGGACTGTACCAAGCCCAGCGGCAAATCGTCGCGTTGGCCGACAAACGGGGACTAAACTGCCGTTTGTTCCATGGCCGGGGCGGGACGGTGGCGCGGGGCGGCGGGCCGACCCACGATGCCATCTTGGCGCAACCGCCCGGCACGGTGCGCGGGCAGATCAAGTTCACCGAACAGGGTGAAACGCTGTTCTATCGCTACAACAACGCGGAAACCGCCGTCTACGAACTGACCCTGGGCATCACCGCGCTGCTCAAGGCGAGCGTGAGTCTGGTGCGTCCTGTCGCCGAAGACCCGCCGGAAAATCTGGCGGTCATGGCAGAGTTGGCGCGGATTGGCGAGAACGCCTACCGTGAGCTGACCGAGCGCACCGCAGGATTTGCCGATTACTTCTACGAATCGACACCGACCGGCGAGATTGGCCGGCTCAACATCGGTTCCCGCCCCTCCCACCGCAAACCGGGAGACCGCTCCAAGCATTCTGTGCGCGCCATCGCCTGGGTGTTCGCCTGGGCGCAATCGCGGCAGACCTTTCCCGCTTGGTATGGGATCGGCGCCACCTTTGCGGCTTGGTGCGCCGACAAACCCGAGCGCTTGGACAGGCTGCGGGCCATGTACCGGGACTGGCCATTTTTTCGTGACCTGCTGAGGAACACCCAGATGGCCTTGAGCAAATCCGATATGCGCATCGCACGGGAATATGCCATCTTGTGTGCCAACCCTGAGACCGGCCGGCGCGCCTATGGCCTGCTGGCCAGCGAATACCAGCGCTGCGTGGATTGGATACTTGAGGTTTGCGAAGCGGATCGGCTGTTGGCCGAAGAACCTGCGTTGGCGGCATCTTTGCGTCGCCGCGAGGCTTATCTCGGCCCGCTGAACTACATCCAGATCTGCCTGTTGCGGCGGTTAAGGTCGAAACCAGCCGGTGGCCCGGCCGAAACACCCTGGTTGACCCCGTTGCTGCGCAGCGTCAACGCCATCGCGGCGGGGATGAGGAATACTGGCTAGACTGGAATGAATGCCAAATCGTTTCAAATTACTGTCCCTGTGTCCCCAACCAACATCAAGCTTTGAGGTATCACATGTCTCATTCAACCTCCCGTTTTCTGGCCCCCGTTTTGGCTGTGATGGCCGCAGTTTCCGCAGGCGATGCTTTAGCCTTGCCCTATGAAGCCCATCATGACGCCGTGAAACATTGCCATTTCCTCGGCAATGTCCATGGCTCCTCGGGCTATGGCAAACACCACAATTGGAAAAGCCTTGCCAAGCATCGCGCTTTGGAGAAGGCCGAAAAGCTCGGAGCCACCCATGTCGTGTGGCAGCACATCCGGCACACGGGTTCGTTTAACGGTGAAGTCGATGGCAAGGCTTACGCCTGCCATGCTGCCCATCATCGCCACCAACATTCCAAGCAATGAGCCTAAGCCGCATGGGCCGGTCTGGTTTGTCACTCGCCGTCACTCAACAACCACCAGCTAAAGCTGGTGGGTTGAAGATCGGCGGACTGAAACCGCCGACTGAAAGAGAATACGTCTGAAAGCCGGTGGTTTGCACCACGGGCCGAGCGCCCTTCGGGCGGGCTAAAAATGCGTCATTGGCTGCGATTTTTTGGGAGGTGGGTTCAATTGATTGAATTGTAGGAGCGGGCCATGCCCGCGATCTTGGGCCTCACCCATTGCGCGAAGCTTTTCGCGGCCATGGGCCGCTCCTACGAAAAATATCAATAAATCAATTAAACCCACCTCCAACGGATTAGTGTTCAGTAGTAGAAACCTGTGGAATGATAACCTTGGTTTTTAATCTGAATAACTAGGACACGACCATGTCAGACCTGCCAGCGGAACCGCATCCGCTCGACGAAGCCATCGCCACATTAGAGCGCTTGCGCGGAACCTTGCCTGATGATGCTGCCGTGGACTCGGTAATCGCGCTCTTGCGCCAGGGGACCAAGGTCCACGCAAGCAATCCTCAGCCAAACATAGGCCCCGCAGGCGTTTTTGCCAGCGGCGACATTCAAGGCAATGTCAACACAGGCCTTATCATCCAACTGGCGACGCAACCCGGCGCAGGCAAGGCAGAACTTCGCAGCGCTTTTCTGGCCCGCATCCTCAAACAAGCCAATCAACTGCCCTTGTTCGCAGGCGATAGCGCCACCGGACAGATCCGCTTGGCCTGCGTTTACACCGCCTTGTTGACCCAAGGCGGCGACAAGGAAATCCATGCTGGGCGCAAACCCTCTGAATTCCCGTTCGACCGGGAAGCTTCCCGCCTCTCCGTCCTCGACCGGTTCAACCAAGACCGCAAGCTGGTGTTGCTGGGTGGGCCTGGCAGTGGCAAAAGCACTTTCATCAACTTTCTCGCGCTGTGCATGGCGGGGGAAATGTTGGGCTCCGACTTTGCAAACTTGCAAACCCTCGCCGCGCCGATCCCGCCGGAGCCAGATAGCCGCGACGACAAGCCGAAACCCCAGCAGTGGCAGCGCGGGGCCTTGTTGCCGGTGCCAGTAGTGTTGCGGGACTTTGCCAGCGAACTGCCGCCGTCCGCTGCGGCGGTCACGGCCGACACCCTGTGGCGGCATATCCAAGGCCGCTTGCAGCAAGCCAGCCTTGGCGACTTCGCGCCCCATCTGCGGGAGGAATTGTTAGGCAAGGGGGGCTTGATCTTGCTGGATGGTTTGGACGAAGTGCCGGAATCGGAAACCCGGCGCGAGCAGATCAAACAAGCGGTGCGGGATTTTGCCGACACCTTTAGCCGTTGCCGCTTCCTCGCCACCAGCCGCACCTATGCCTACACCCGCCAAGAATGGAAGCTGGAAGGCTTTGCCGAAGCCATGCTGCTGCCTTTTTCAAAGGGGCAAATTGAGCGTTTCGTCACCGCGTGGTACGAACACATGGCCGAACTGGCTAGGCTGTCAGTCAATGACGCGCTAGGCCGGGCCGAATTGCTGAAACGCACGATAGCCCGCAACGAACGGCTTAAAGAACTGGCCGAACGGCCTTTGCTGCTGACCTTGATCGCCCGCTTGCACACCGAGCGCGGCGGCACTTTGCCGGAGAAGCGCGAGGAACTCTACGCCAAGGCGGTGGACTTGCTGTTGACCGAATGGGAAAGCCTGAAAGTCAGTCACCGCGCCGACGGCGAAAAAATCATCGCGCCTAGCCTCGGCGAATGGCTGAATGCCAGCCCGGACGCCATCCGCCGCGAACTGGACAAGCTCGCCTTTGAGGCCCACCGTGACCAAGCCGACTTGGTGGGCATGGCAGACATTGCCCAGGCGCGTCTGTTCGAGGCACTGCTCGCCGCCACGCCGAAACACGATGTGAAGCCCCGGCTGCTGGAAGCCCATTTGCGCGACCGGGCCGGCTTGCTCGCCGCCCATGGTGTGGGGCTGTATCAATTTCCCCACCGCACCTTTCAGGAATACCTCGCCGCCTGCCATCTGACCGAGGACGACTTTCCCGAAGGCTTGGCCGAATTGGCAAGAACAGAACCCAACCGTTGGCGCGAGGCGGCTTTGCTGGCGGCGGCGAAAGTCTCACGGGGAACAGCCAAGTCAGTGTGGGATTTGGTGGAAGCGCTGTGTAACGAAGACCCCACACCTTGGAGTGCAAACTTTAGTTTGCCGCCACCCCCCGAAGCCGACCTGTGGGGCGCTTTGCTGGCCGGGCAAGCCCTGTGGGAAACCGGCTTGGCGGAGGCCAAAGACACGGCCAAGCGCCACCAGCCGAAACGGGAAAAGGTGCGGCGCTGGCTGCAAGCTCTCGTCGAAAACGGCTGGCTGCCGCCCCCGGACCGGGCCATCGCCGGGCAAGCCCTTAGCGTGTTGGGCGATCAACGGGATTTGATGGCCTTGGTGGACATCCCCGAAGGGGAATTCTGGCTGGGCGATGACGAAGACCGCCGCGCCAAACCCCGGCATCGCCTGGCACTGCCGGCCTTCCAGATAGGGCGCTACCCGGTCACCAATGGGCAGTATGAGCTTTTCGCGCGGGCCACTGGCCGGCCTTGGCCCTCGCCCGAAGCCGGCAAACCCGAACGCCGCAACCATCCGGCCACCCATGTGACTTGGCATGACGCGCTGGCCTATTGCCGCTGGCTGACAGGGCAGGAACGCGCCCTGGGCCGCATCGGGCTGGATGTGGAATACACCCTGCCCGGCGAAGCGGAATGGGAGCGGGCGGCGGCGGGGCCGGACGGCTTGGCTTACCCTTGGGGGAATGGCTGGCTGGACGACCACGCCAACACCGCCGAACTGGGTTTGGGGGAAACCAGCGCCGTGGGCCTGTTCCCCAAGGGACAGAGCGAAGCGGGCTGTTTGGACATGGCCGGCAATGTCTGGGAATGGACGCGGAGCCTGTGGGGCAAGGGCTGGCAACAGCCGGACTTCATCTACCCCTACCCGCAGGATGAATCTCTACAGATGGAACGGGAAGATTTGCAGGCTGGTGATACTATCTGGCGGGTGGTGCGGGGCGGGGCTTGGGGCAACGGCCGAGACCTCGCGCGTTGTGCCTATCGCTACTGGTTTCTTCCCGACGCCCGCTTCAGCTACCTTGGCTTTCGGGTGGTGTTGCGTTCCCCCCTGTTGCCTTAGCTCTGGCCTCTGTGGCTCTGCGCTCGGATCTCTGGCGCTCTGCCTCTCAGAGGGGGTGTGGGGGAGACTTCCCCCACCCAGCCATTCTCATTTTGACCCAGGGCTGTTTCGTCTCGGGTCTTGGTCGGTGTTTTTCGCGGATTGGGTCGCCCGCAAGCGGGCTCCTACCCGTAGGAGCCCGCTTGCGGGCGACTTGCCGGACGCTCGAACCGGTTTGTTTCGGGGATTGTTACGGGGCGAAGAGCCAAAATGAGAATTACAGCGCTTCTTGGAAATCCAGAGCGGCCCCTTGCAGGCGTTGTGTGACCACAAAACGCTGCGATTTCGGAAAGTGTTCGCACTGCGGCAGCAGCCAAGTCAGCAAATCGTAAGTCTGGGTAAGAATCACCAACTTTTTGGCGTCGGGCATGGGGAGGCTCCCTACCTGGCCATGTCGCCGCGAGGCGGGGCGCCCGATGCCGCTGGAGTGCAAGATTTATCCCGCACTCCGAAAAACCACCGCTGCGCGGAGGCCAGAGCTAAGGCAACAGGGGGGAACGCAACACCACCCGAAAGCCAAGGTCGTAGTAGCGGTTGTCGGGAGGAAGCCTGAGGCGATAGGCACAACGCGCGTAGTCTTGGCCGTCGAGCCAAGCCCCGCCCCGCACCACCCTGTCTCTGCCCGCCGCTGGGTCTTCCCGTGCAGGGTCATCCTGATCGTAAGGATAACCTGAGTTCGGGATAAGAAATTGAAGGGCGGATGCCTCCCGTTTGGCG
>CAZOTR010000143.1:0-11131 GCA_964582755.1 uncultured Methylococcaceae bacterium
CAGCCCCTTACGTGGGCGTTGCGGACGAACCCCGATTAAATTTTAACATAATTTCCATTATGCGCAATTAAGAGGGCGCTTGCGCCGGCGCTCGGGGCGTGGAGAATGGCACTGCGGGGCCTCCCGAAAACGTTACGGAGGCGGCGCGATGAAGAGCGGCAAGAGACAGGCAAAATCGGAGTTCTGGAAGCTGCGGCATAAGGCCGGGCTGGGCGACAAGGAGAAGGCGGCGGAGCTGTGCGGGGTGACCGTCCGCACCATCGAGAACTGGGACAGGAAAGGCGCGACGGCCACGGCCACGCGCCTTTTGCATTTGTGGGACCGCAAGGAGTGCGCGGGGGCCGGGCCGGAGTGGGCCGGGTTCATGTTCAGCCGGGGCAAGCTCGTACACGCCCGCCTAAAGCTGCACTTCACCCCCGAGCGGCTGAAACACTGGCCGGAGGCGATGCGGCAGCTTGAGCGGGCCGAGGCGGACATCGGGATAACCCGGAACCTCTGTCCGGTGATGCGGGCGGCCAGACGCGCCGGCCAGCGGTGGAAGTGGGCGGCGGGGCTGGCGGAAGGGCTGGAAAGGCTGGCCCTAAAGGCCAAGCGCCGGAGCGAGGGGCAAAAATGGTAGGATGGGCGCACGACAACCAACGAGGAGAACCGCCATGGGCGACAACGTAGAAAACCTGGTGCTGGAACAACTCCGCGCCATACGGGCCGGGCAAGACCGGATCGAGCACAAGCTGGCCGAACTGTCGGCCCGGATGACCAGCCTGGAAACGGCGGTGGCCCGGTCGCGGTCGGACAACCTGTCGACGCAAGAGGACGTGTACCGGCAGCAAGGGGCCATCGACCGGATAACCGAGCGCCTGGAGCGGGTGGAACGGCGGCTGGAAATCCTCTAGGCCGCGGCAAAAGCCGAGAGCGGAAAGCCGGGGGGCCGCACCCCGGCTTCTTTTTGGGCCAACACGAGGGGCCGACGCCCCGGCGGCAAAGACGCGGTTTTTAGCGAGGGGTTGGGTCGGCGTCGGCCAGGACGGCACTGCTGCGGCGCAGAACCGCCCCCACGGCGGCACCGGGGCCGAAGGGCGTTACGCGGCAAGACCGGCGGCGGGATTGCCGGTCACGCGGCAAGGCCGGGGGGCGGCAAGGCTTGGCCGACGCTGGGGACAGCCGCTTTGCCTTGGCGACCCCTGCCCTTTTGCAAAAAACCGACCTGGGCGAAGGCCTCGACCGGCGCGAGCTCGACATCGATCTGGGCAGAGTCATCCACATGCGGCGGCAGACCCCGCCTTGGGGCAAGAAAGACGCTGGACCTCACGCGCAAGCGTAAGGTTATCAGCCCGCAAACGGGCAACTTCCCGGCGCAACGCCTCGGCCTCGATGCGCAAAGCCCGCAACTCGGCGTCTTGGTCAAGCCTCAAAGCGGCCTTGCGGGCGCGGTAGTCGGCAGCGTGTTGGGCATTGCTCTTGCCCTTGCCGCTGGGGCCAGGGGGACGGCCCCGGCGCTTTTCGTCATGGAAGGCATCAAGGGTGCGGTTGTCGGCGACTTGTTTCATGATTTTTCCCTTACGTCAGTTTTAATTATTATTCCATGACGTAAGGAAAAATTCAAAAAGCCGCCCTGCCCTCACCGATCCGCCAGCCGACCGGCGCGAATCCACACCGTGGCTATCCACTTTTCCCCGGCCTCGACGGGGGCGCCGCCGTGGCGGCTGAGGGGGTCTTCCCTGCCGTGCGGGTCGGTGTTGGCGAACAGGCAGCACAGGCCCGCCCTGGGGACGACGGACAGGCCGACCTCCGGGAAGAGCGTATGCCCCCCGGCCAGCGGCGTAGAGAGGTACATCAACACGGTGAGGATGCGCTGACCGCCGTTGCGCAAGTGCTTTTGCGACCCCGGCTTGTCCGGGGGGAAATAGTCGTAGTGCGGGCGGTACTCTTGGCCGCGTTCGTAGCACATGACCTGGACGCCCTCGTATTGGCCAGGATCAACGCCGGTCAGCCGGTGGACGCGGGATTCAACCAACCCGGCCAGGGGCGTTTGCCCGCGCTGGTAGAACGTGCCGGAACTGGTGCGGCCTTGGTCCAGGCAGTTATCCCCCGTCGCATCGTCAACGACATGGGAGCGCGTCATCCTGGCCTTAGACATATCGACCAGCTCGCGGCACTCATCCGCCGACAGGAAGCTATCCAGCACAAGCACGGCGGGGCTGGCGTTACGCATAACGACGCGGGCGAAGGCATCGCCCAAATTGATGTTTTCCGCCGTCGGCATCTGGTACAGGGGCCTTGAGTCCAAGACCGCCCGGTATTGCGCGGCGAACTCATGGAGCGCGGCCAGGGGGTTTCTAACCTGCGCCAGGTCGCGGCCCATTTGCCGCGCCATGTCCTGCAAGTCGCAGCCGCGATCAATGTTTTCGACAATCCAGCCGTGCCAGTTGTCGGGAATGCCGTACTTTGCGCAAATCGCTTGCATAAACACCTCGGATTTCAGTTTTTCGCGATGGGGATTGGGTTAAGTTCTTGGATGGTGTGCGCGTGCTTCTTTTCCGGGCCGCTGTAATTGGTAACAAGCTTGCCCCCCAAAAGACACTGCCATTCATACTCAGAAAACTTGCAAGCGGACACCGGCAGCTTGCGCCGCCCTCTGGGGGACTCAAGGAGCAGAGTCATGCCGTCCGGCGTGGTGTAGGAGCCGGTAATCCGCCACTCGGAAGACAGCGGTGGCGGCGCTGAATCGGCCTTGGCGGGTTCCGGCGCGGCTTCCTTTGCTGGCTTAACCGGCGGCTTCGGCGGCTGGCTGGATTCCTGGACAGACGCCGGGGCGGCGGGCGGCTGGACGGTTTTTTTGTGGGAGGTAAAGAAATTCACGACCGACCAGCCCAGAAAGACAATGGCAACCAAGCCAAGGGGGATGCCGTACTTCACCATGGGATGGGAGAACACGGTGGCCCGACGATCCGTGGTAATCTCAATCCCGGCCTGACCGTTGCCCAGCGTGTGCGACAGATAGTATTTGTAGACGCTGGGCTTGTACTCTTGAATGGAGAAACCCAAATCCGGGGCGGGATAGTTCGGGCCGGTGCGCCCGCCCTGGTAAATGTCCACGCGAAATTTGTTGTCCATGCCCGCCGCGTCCAACTTGGTGGCGACATAGGTTTTGTCTATGTCCGCCCTGGCCCATTTGGCAATCTTCGACAAGTCTTGGACAACTAAGACGATCTCTTGGGAATAGCCGTTGTCCCCTACCCTATGCCCGTGTTCGGCAAAGAACGAAGAACGCTCCTTTGACACGCGGTTGAGCGCCTGACCGGCGGGAAACACGCGCCACGCCTCATCAATCACAATCAAAGCGCCGCCGGGTATGGTCATCAAGTTGGCGTCGCTTTCAAACCATTTGTTGTCAACTTTGTGGATGTCGGCCAGGGGGTAATCCTGGAGGATGACATCCTCATACACCGGCAAGTTGGTATAAATGGTCCTGCCCTTGAGACAGGCCGGAAGGATTACAAACTCGGTGACGCCGTAGCTTTTGCCCGAACGGGGACGGCCCACATACGCGGTTACTGCCATATCAAACCCTCACAGTCAATTTTTACCCGGAAGACGCGGCAGCTTGCCTATCGGCAAGCTGGGCTTGAACTTGAGCAAGAATCTTACGCTCAAGGCGCAAATGACAATGGACACGCCGTAATCTAGCCGGAACGGCGACGCAAAATAGGCAAGCCCAGGCACTGAACCCAACACATCGGGAAAGGACATTGCGGCAGCAACAAAACCAAGATCAAAACCAGCAGCCAAGGATAAATTTATCCACTTAGCCACAGAAACCATTACCGCCTCAGAGGCCCGCCCAGGCAACACGCCTATGAAGTCAAGAAGCCACGGGCCAAGCTTTGCCAAAAAAGCGGGCAAATCCTTCAAAATCTCGCCCAAAAAAACAAGATTCCATTTAACTATCTTGTAAGCGTCTTTTACCAAATAAAAGAAACGGGTGAGATAGGTAAATATCTCGGTCAGCCAAGCAACCAAGGCAATCATAAGAACAACCTCCTAAAACAAAAGTATATACAAACCAATAAACGCCCATGCCCAAGTCATTACGATGTAAATAATGGGTTTGGCCTTGTCATATACCTGACAATGGGCGTCCACCGTTTGCGCAGGCCAGTAACGCGAGGACGGAATGGTGAACTGCGGGCATTCGCCATCCGCTCCGCCGCTGGAAGAGCCACTGCCAAACACCGGGGCAAGGGGGCCATTGCTCAATTCATCCTTAAACGTTTGGTATATCTCGTCCGGCTCCTTGGCTGGCTCCACCGGGTCAGGCTCGTATTGCTTCCAGGGGTCTTCGCCCGTGCAACGCAAATCCTCCGGGGAATAGGGGCAATCGGGCTGCGAGTCCTGGGGGTCACCGTTTTGGGACTGCGGCCTGTCCGAGGGACCCTCATTCAGCTTTTTAACCTCATCCACCACGCTTTGAACCGTGGAATCGCGGCTATAGTCGGTGGGCGATGGAGACGGCCCAGGCCCAGGCTCAGGGGAAGGCGAACCCGGTGGCCCGCCAGGCGTTGGCGTTCCGGGTGGCCCCCCAGGCGTTGGCGTTCCGGGCGGTCCCCCAGGCGTTGGCGTTCCGGGCGGTCCCCCAGGCGTTGGGCTTGGCGTAGGGGAAGGCGTTGGACTTGGCGCAGGGGAAGGCGAAGGCAAGGGCGAAGGAGCAGACAAACGTTCATAAATTTGGCCCAGCGTAGACAAGACCCCCTGTAAAGTATTTTCACGGCTATAGTCCGTCGGGAACGGCGGCGGCGGCGTAGACGACGGCGGAGCGCCAGGAGGGCCAGGAGGGCCAGGAGGACCAGGAGGGCCAGGGGGCAGCGGCGAACCGGGCGGCGACGACGACGGCGGGGGCGAACCCGGCGGGGGCGAACCCGGATCAGGGGGCGGCGACGGCGGAGGAGGAGGAGACGGAGGCGGCGGCGAAGACGGCGGCGGGGGCGGAGACGACGACGGGGGACAAACCCAAGAACATGCGCCAGAAGAAGGATCAACGACCGTCGTAGCAGGGCCGGACGAACAAAACGGGGCTGGCCCCAAATCGCTGCAACTTGGAGACGATGGCGGCGGCGGCGGCGGTGAAGGCGGCGGCGGTGAAGGGGAAAAAGGATCGTTAATACACGCGCCCGTATTAGCGTCGTTAATTTGACCAGGCGGGCAAGGCGTAGGGGGAGGAGGAGTACATTTAGAAGGATCAGTCAAACCACATTGGCCGTTTTGGTATGTATAACCAGCAGGGCATTTAGTAAGACTATAAACACCTATGCCAACGCCACCAGCACCACATCCGACAGAAGCAGGGTAAGCCTTACAAGTACCGTTACTTTGACCGCAAGATTCCCAACCTTCGGGCAATTCACCGGCGCACTGTTCGGCAGGAGGAATGGGAGGAACATTAGGAGGACAAGAAGCGGCATAAGACTGGACAGAATAAATAAAAGAAAGCGAAGCCGATGTGATTAGTATCTGCCTAACAGACTTCGCTATTTTATGCTGCATGACTTATCCTTTATAAGCTTCAGAACTTGGACCAAACGGCCAGGGCGACCAACGCGCCCAAAAAGAAAACGGACCAATAGTACAAATCGGCCACAACAAAACCCCCGTGTGTACCCCCGCGCTTCCTCCGTCGCGCGGGGGTACACACGGGGGGGTTGAAAGAATGGCCGGGGGTGAACCCGGCCAGCCTTTGATGCGGATTAACGGCTTCCGCCAATGGCTCTCAAACCGATGCCAGCACCCCGGCGAACGGCATAGATGGCGGCAAGCACACCGGCAACGCCAATGATGACGCCGATAATGGCGGTTTGCTCGCCGGTGATGGCTGCGGTGATGGCGCTGTAGTCGCCCGCCGCATGGGATGCGGTGGAAGCAAGCGCCAAGCCGGAAGCCACCAAGGCGGGCTTGTAGTAGCATTTGATGATGTTGCGGATTTTCATGGTTTGTTACCTCTGATGAGATCAAGTACAGCAGAAATGCCGATGGCGAGAACCACCGGGATGGAGACGGAGACAAATCCAGCACTAAAAGCCTGGACCAGTATCCCCGCATCTAGCGAGGCCGGATCGAACGGCAAGTAATCCAACGCGCCGGGAATTGCGCATTCAATCGGCCTGAAAATCAATTGCGGCAACGCGGTAAGGTTGCCGTTTTGGATGGCGGATACCGGCAGGCTAACGAACCAACCTTGCGCGTCGGTCCCCAGGCCGGGCGGGCCTTGGACCACGGCCCCGGCGATGGTCGTGTCAGAGCCGATCCGCACGGCGGCGGATTGGATGTCTGGGTAGCAGAAGCCGGAAACCGCGTAGCCCATAGCCGTTACTAGGTTCCAGTCTTTAAGCCGTTGGGCCAGGATGTTTTGCTTTTTGAATCGACAACATCCGAAGAAGAAGCAGAGGAATTTTGAGATTCCAAAACAACCTTAAAAGCAATAATCGAAGGTCGGCGACTCATAGAATCGACCTCAACGTCCATAATGACGGGACCACCGTCCGGTTTCCAATAACGCCAAAACTCGCGTTGTAAATCGTCAAAAACAGATATACTAATAGCTTCTGAGCTAGTAGTAAAACCCTTGTTACCGGATTCTAAATGATATTCCTTAACAAGCTTTCCGGTATCCTTGTTAACATTCTTAGAATGTACGTCCTCAATACGAACAAGCCTTTCTAGCTGTAGAATCTCATATGGATTGCCCGTCCGTTCGGCAATACCGTGAGCGCGTGTAACATTCAAAACCTGGACTCTCATATAACAATACCTCTTTAGGTTATGGCTTTAAGCCGCTTTTGAAAAGTCGGGGAACTGATTCCTGAATTCCACTACTGCGTAGCGAATCATAGGGATAATCTCGGCACCTTGGTTGCCATCCATGTTCTGAATTTGGGCCTTGGATAACCCACATTCAGAAATCATGTCAATATGCCTGTAAAATGTCTTACTAGGCATCAATTGTTTAACCGAAAAATAACCATTTGTTTTAATGTCTCGATAGGTACGAAAAGCGGCATTCGCGCGAGTGTAGGAAATTTTACCCGTCTTGGCGTTCACGGTCTGAAACTTGACCTGGAGCTTTTCAAGTACGTCTTCATCGTTAACAGTTTTCATCTTCTCACCTTCGAGTGCCTTAAATAGGTCTGCTGTCGCTTCTTTCCAATACGCTTGGGCGTCAAACACCTTTCGCATTTCAACCAACTTAGTCGGAATTCCGCGACGCTCAAACCATCTGGTTTTCAGCGTGGCTTCCCACCGAATCATGCCAACACACCAATCAAGAAGCTGTTGCGTGTAATACTGCGCCGGATTGTTCTTAGCCCCTTTCCTGTCAGAAAGATATTGGATAATCTCCGCAAGCTTGTCATAAATCTTGATTTTCTTAATGCGGCTTTTCTTTTTCCCAAAGTATGCCGTGCCATCAAATCCCGTCCGGGCTTTGGTCTGACCATTGGAGATATTGCAAAGGGCGTTGATGAACTGCTTGGCCTCGCGGGCAGACCTAGCCCACGACGCATAGGTAATATCCACCTCGACGACTTCCCAGGAAGACCAATCCAGCAAATCGACCACGCCAGGGTAAGCTTGGGCAAGAAGCTCGATCAAAACCAAGGCGCATTCACCAAGATCGTCGGAGCCATAGACGTTATGGCCCTGAACGAGCTTGGCAGGGCTGGCCTTAATCTCAATGAAGGGATCGGCGTTGATGCGTTCGGCGCAAAAGTCGAAGGTGCGGAAGGCCATGTCCGAGAACGAGGAAGGCACCTTCTCCCAAACATGACGGAGGCTGTGAACATCGCCACCAGGGTCAATGCTGCCGATCAAAGGCAAGCCGAGGCTGTCAATTTTGAAGCGGTCGGCATCATGAAAACCGGCCCGAAGAACGAGCTTATCGATCATGAGGAAGACCCCCCGAAAAATCGGCAAAAAACGGTGGAATGCGGGTTTGAGAAAAAATTTGACACAAGAGTCCACTGGTTAGAATGTGTGGACTCTCCCGACCAGCCCCGCACCCCTCCCCCGAACCCCGGCCCGCCAGCCTGCACCGTATCGGTGCGAAAATCCCGAAGCCCGAAAAGGACGAAACGGACCGCCGCCGAGGGGAAGGCGAACAACCGGCCCGATCCGGGCCGACCGCAGAAGCAAGGCCAAACCAGCCCCTCGCCGTCCTCGATGTCGCCCGATCCGGCGCACCAGGGGCAGCAGGAGCGACCAAGAAGGCCAAAACGGGCCTGGATGGTCACAGCAAGCCCTCCGTGTAGCACTCAAGCGTAAACGCCTCATGATGGGCGCGTAGGACATCCAGGGAGGGGCGAACGGCGAACGGCACGACGCCGGGGGGGAACGCCAAGGACGGGGCCAGGGAACGGTAAAAGCCAAAATCCGTCCGGGAGCAATGACCATGGACGATCTCCCATACCCGCTTGGGGCAAATGCCGAACTGGGAGGCCACGGCGGGAACCATCTCCTTGCCGGCCAGGACACGGGCCACAATCCGCAAATTACGTTGGCGCTTGGGGGGGTTCATGACAGCCTCCGGTTCCAGGCCCGCAAGGCTCCGGCAAGGTCGCCCGAGGGACCGGACTGGGCGCCACAAATGACGCAACAGACAACCACCGATCCTTGGTGGGTTTCTTCGGCATGAGGGGGTTCGCCATAGAAACCGCCGCCGCAAAACGGACACAAGGCAAGAAAATCAACGTCAACAACCTGGAACTTGGCATCACGGTAACGATGAAAGCGAACGCTCGTAACAGGCTGCGGGGTTTCAGTGCCGGGCGTTACAGGATCGACACAGCCAAGCGTTACGGCCCGTGCCTGGTCAAACGGCGTAACGGGCGTAACGGAACCGACGGGCGGGAACAAATCGCCGGTCTTGCGGCGTTCCCGCCAGAGTTTTTGGCGCTGGGCATTGGTCATTGCGGCCATCTAAGCGCCCTCCCCAAGCCAACCGTTAGCGGCCAACTGGGACCGGTCAAAAGCGACATGAGACAGGCCCGATCCGCCACAGTCATAGCATGTAATCCAGCGGTCATCGAAACCCATGGAAACATCGCCAGAGCCGCCGCAGACACGGCAAAGACCATCATCATCTGAGCTAGATGCATGCGGCTGGGACTGTTGCACGATGGAATAAGCGGGGGCGGTCTGGTCGATCTGTGCGCCCCCTGCCCTTTCGCCGCCCATTGCCGCCGGTGAGGCGGTCGGGCGATGGGCGGGAAATTGTGGAAGGCTGGACATGTTCATGCGGCCTCCTGGTCGGAAACGGGGCCGAAATGGCCCTTAGAAACCAGCCGCGCGGCTTCCTTGAGCAGAGCGCGGGAATGGCGGATTAGAGACTGCCCGATCTTCTGGAGACGGTCGGCGTTGCGCTGGAACTCCAGAAGCGTCATGTGTTCGCGCAGGACATAAACCTCCTCTCCGCCCCGGTTGCAGGGATAACGGTCTTGCAGGGTGCCGTCGAACATGTCTTCCTGGATGTCGGAAGGCGCGGCCTTGCCGGACTTGCCGCGCAGGTAGGTGCGGGCGTACTGCTGGAACTGCATGAAGGCGGCATGGCGCAAACAAGGATCGACCTCCGAACGGGGGTCGATCTGGGCGCAAACGAAGCTGGCGACCGTGGACGGGGATACCGTGGCCCCGTCAGTGGAGGCAAGCAGCTCGACGGCCTTGGAAACCTGCCGGTGTATCTGGTCGGTGATGGCTTTCATGGCGCGACCTCGACCGAAACCTTGCAGAAAAACTCGACCGCGACCGGCAGAAGCTTGAGGAGCGGCGGCTTCATGTAATCGGGGCAGTCGCGGAACTTGGCAGGGTCCATAGCGAAAAAACCTTGCTGTTCCCATTCTTGCAACTGGCCCCACAGGTCGAGGACGAAGGGATCGACGGGTTCGGGCTTCTCGGCCTTGGCGGCAATGCGGGCGGCAACCTGGAGGACTTCGGCGGTGGACTCGACGGGCTGCGGCTGCGCGGCACGGATGACGGCGGCGCGGGAGGGGACGACGCCGGGAAGCTCTAGCTGCTGGTCGAGAACTTCGCGGGGGACTTCGGCGAGTGCTTGATAGGCAAGAGCCTGATGCCTTGACAGGCCAGAATCGACCTTGGCCTGGGCATAAGGAGATTTATCCAACCACGTCTGGGCTGGTGACGTGGTTGAACGAGCAGCAACAGCAAGCTTTGATGCTTCCGCCTTAGAGGTTCTTTGCAAAGCCTTGAGCAGCTCGCCCGCCCGGTGTTCGGCGCGGATGCGGATGCGGGCGGCGTGGGCCTCCATTTCGGTGTCCAGGGCGCGGCGGGAGTACTCCTTGAGCGCGGCGGCGCGGTCGGCAACCTCAAGCACGTCGTCAATGCGCTCAGCCTCCGCCAGGTAGTGCTTGGCCTCCTCATAAGGCACCAGCAAATCCATGGACGCGGGCCGGTGGCGCGGAAGCGACGAGCCGGGGACAAGGGACAAGACGGGGGTTTTCATGGCGGGCTATCCTCACATAGCATTCAAGCCTTACGGATGTAAGGCACAAAATATGTACCTTACATGTGTATACCTTGTCAACCGTAAGACATAGATAGACACTACAGACGGCTAACGAACACCAAGGAGCAACAAAGTGAAGAAAACAACCGAATACCTAGAAGAATCGAAAAAATTACTAGGAATATCAAGCGATTATGCACTAGCAAAATGGCTTGAAGTAACAGACGGCGCAATGAGCCATTACAAGACAGGAAGAAGAACAATAGACGACTACACGGCGGCGAGAATTGCCGACGCGCTAGGCATCAACCCCATGGAGATCATCGCGGCGGCGAACGCCGAACGGGCGGAGCGGGAGAAGGACGAGAAACGGAGGGAATACTGGCGAAAGGTGTTCGCAAGCTGCGCGGCGGCTTGCCTGCTACTGGCGGCGGGAATGCTTAAAGATCAAGGGATTGCGGAGGCGAAAAGCGCCGATAATTTCCATTATGCGCAATTAAGAGGGCGCTTGCGCCGGCGCTCGGGGCGTGGAGAATGGCACTGCGGGGCCTCCCGAAAACGCTACGGAGTAACCTGAGTTCGGGATAAGAAATTGAAGGGCGGATGCCTCCCGTTTGGCGTAAG
>CAZOTR010000144.1:0-10830 GCA_964582755.1 uncultured Methylococcaceae bacterium
AAGGGATTCGCCAGCTCGCCGCGATGGCGGAAAGCCAACAGCAAGTCGCGCTTCAACAAGGCGAAAAAAGCATGGAACATTCGGATTGCTCAAAAGAAAACGGGTGGGCGGACCGGCCAAGGCCGTCGCGTGGCCTATTTTACCCCGCCGCCCGCCCAAACAGGGGTAAAATCGAACAAAATGAAGCGGCTGAGCCATTGCAGGCGGGGCTGCTCTGTCCGCAAGCGATGGTGTTTAACCTGGGGGCGCTTCCGAATCGGGCCGGATAGGCGGCTTGTCTGGCATGGCAGGAAGGCGTATAAGCAGTTTGGAAAACTGCTCCCATAACATTGACATGTTGCTCGGTTTTCAATGCGTTGGGAGGCGTTTTTTGTGTTATGCCCCACATGTGGTGCGTTACAAGACACCACTTGGGGTGTCTACCTCAAAGTTAGGTGAAAATGAAATCGCGCAAATACATCAACAACGAACTCGTTCACTGGACAGGCAGAGGCCAAAGCGATGAGAATGCTATGAACGCGTTGGCTTCGATATGTGACGAAAATATTCTGCGTCTCAGTTATTGCCCAAATTATGTTAGTGAAAATTATAAACCCGAATCAGCGATGGTTTGCTTTACGGACATCCCATTGAAGTTTGCAAGGGAGCACTGCTCAAAATTCGGAAAATTTGGCATCGGGTTTAATAAGAAAAAGCTGATTCAGTATGGGGCTAATCCGGCGCTATACACGACCGGCAAACATTTTGATCGCATAAAGAAACTTGCTGAACTGTTGGCAAAGATGGAAGATCTGGAGAAAGATAGGGAATGTAAGGCGGATTTTGAGCCTTATTCATTTACAGAAGATGAAACTGTTGCGTTTCAAGAGGTGACAGACTTTCTTCAAGAATATTCCTATAAGAACAAAGACGATTCCGATTATGTGACCTACTATCAGCGTGAATGGCGGCTTACTTTTAGGTCTTTACCATTTGCGGGAGGTACTAAGCCACATGAGCCTGGAATGAGTTGCTTCTACATCCGAGATAATAAGGCATACAGCATATTTAAATTCATCCCTGAGGATGTGGAGTTTATCGTGGTGCCACTTCGATATTGGCGATTTGGAAGAAAGCTGGCCAACCAGATGAATTGTAAATTAAAAATATATGAAATATCTGTTCGTACCTAACAAGGGCCATAGGATGCCCTGAGGTACGAAGCGCATCATTCGCGTGACTCGATTGATGCGCCTCCCTCGTCGGCACATCCCACAACCCGCACAGGGAGGAACCGACTTTTCCGGTTCCGCCACAGTTATCCGGCGGAACCACTACGCGTTCCGTCTTACAACCTTAATCACTTAAACAGCACCACAAATAGGAGGCCGAGTGGCAAATAAAGGACTGGCGATTAAATCGTTCTGCGCCTGGGACGGCGAAACCTTGGTGCTGAATATTCTCGGCACCCCCAGCGCAAAACAGGATGCCATTGGCAAGCCGAAAGGCAATCAACTCAAAATCAGCGTCACCGCCACGCCCGTCGCCGGCCGCGCCACCGACCACATGGTCCGCTTCCTGGCCAAGAAGTTTGGCGTGGCCGTCAATGACATCGAAGTGGTGTTTGGCCGATTCAATGTCAACAAACAACTCCGCATTAAATCACCCAAGAATCTGCCGACAGTCATCAGCAAACAGCTATCCGGCTCTGCCTGACTTTTATTTCTGGTTCCCACGCGGCGCGTGGGAACCAGAAAATGAATGCCGCCAAATTTTGCGCGGCTAATTTTGAGGTTTTCAAAAAGCATCGTCCGCTTTGGAAGCGGGTGTCATTGCCGCCATAAGCCGGGGGGATTTCGCTCGTTCCCAAGCTCCGCTTGGGAATGCAGTCCTGGAAGCTCCAGCTTCCCGAAATCTGGTTGTATCGTTCCCACGCTCCGCGTGGTAACGCATCCGGCGACGCTCCGCGTCGCGTCACACCGTTTGCTCGACACTATCGGAGGCTTCAGGCCACGGGCCGCAGAGCGGCCAAGGCGGCATTCCCACGCGGAGCGTGGGAACGATGCTACTTGCTCTTCACGGCATACCCCAATCTCACCACCGTCGGCGACAGGGTGGTGTCGCTGAAGCTCGCCCCCCGGCTAATAGCTCGAACCCCTTCGAGGTTCCAGTTTTATCTTTCCCAGGGATTGAGTATCGTAACGCCTGTGGGCTTAAAGCCCGGTAAGCCGGAATAAGCCGGTTTGAGCGCAAGCGAAAGCCGGCGTTTCCGGCCCACACCGGGCAGGTTCTGGTTTTGCGATATTTTCAGGGGTATTCCATGGGCCAAATAGGGCGGACAAACGGCTTCATCGCTTGCCCGCGCAGAACCCGCCCTGCGTCGCATCCCACAGCGTTGCAGCACTGGCAACGGCGCAGGCCATACGGGCAACAGCGTAGCGGGCGGGGCCACTCTGGCGGAGCGGATTTTTGCCCCGGTCAGTGGCCGGCAAACTCCGCAAAAACGACCTTGACCCGCAACCCCTGCGGCTCGGCGTTGCTCAATTCGACCGCGGCCCCGTGACGGTCGGCGACGGTCTTGACGATGGCCAGCCCCAGGCCGGTGCCGGGTTCGGTCGTGCCTTCGCCGCGAAAAAAGCGGTCGAACACGCGGGCTTGGTCTTTGGCGGGGATGCCGGGGCCGGTGTCGTCCACCTCGATGCTGGGCCTGCCGTCGTCTTCGCGGCGGATGTGGACATCCACCCGCCCGCCGCTAGGCGTGTAGCGCACGGCGTTTTCAACCAAGTTGGCAAGGAGGATACGCAAGCCTTCGGTGTCGCCGAGGACTAGGGCGCGCTCGTCGGCGCTGGCCAGCCCCAAATCAATATCCTTGGCGGCGGCGAGGGCGATCTGGTCGCCGATGACGCTGCGGGCCAGTTCGGCGAGGGACACCGAGACCAAGGGCTTGGCGGCGAGGTCGGGGTCTTGCCGGGCCAGCGTGAGCAATTGCCGCACGGCATGGCCGGCGCGGTGGATGCCGGCCTTGAGATCCGCTATCGCGGCCTGCGCCTCCTCCTGAGTCTGCGCCCGCTCGACCAACTGCGCTTGCAGTTGCATCGCGGCGATGGGGGTGCGCAGTTCGTGGGCGGCGTCGGCGATGAAGGCTTTTTGCGCGGCCAAAGCCTCCGCCAGCCGCCCGAGCAAGTCGTTGAGGGAGCGCACCACGGGCAGCACCTCCACCGGCACTTTCTGTTCCGGCAAAGGCTCCAGGGCTTTCGGGCTGCGCGTGGCGACGGCCTTGGCGAGGCGGTCCAGCGGGGCCAGCCCGCGGCTGACCACGATCCAGATCAACACGCTCAACACCGGCAACAGGGCGCACAGCGGCATCATCAAATGCGTGGCGGCCTTCAGCGCCATGGCGTTGCGCACGCCCAAGGGTTGGGCGACTTGGATGACCAGGGAGTTCAATTGCGTGGCGAACACCCGCCAGTTGCCTTCCGGGGTGTTGATGGTGTTGTAGCCGATCTGCACCAGTCCGGGCAGGGTCTTGTGCGGCTGCGAGTAGTACACGCGCACCCCTTCCGGGCTCCACACCTGGATGACGAAGTCCTCATTCTCCTCCACGCCCTCCGTCGGCGGGGCGAAGGAATTGTGGAAAGCCTGGTCGCGCAGCGACAGGGCCAGTTGGCGCAACTGGTAGTCGAACAAGTCGTCAACCTCCGCCAAGGTCGAACGGTAGGTGGCGAAGGCGCTGGCCAACAGCGCCAGAAAAATGGTGCCGAGCAGGGCGGCAAGCAGTTGGCGGCGGATGGATTTCACAGGTCTTTGGGAACCAAATAGCCGACGCCGCGCACATTGACGATCCAGCTTGCCCCTAGCTTGCGGCGCAGGGAATGGATGTAGACCTCGACGGTGTTGCTCTCCACCTCCTCGCCCCAGCCGTAGATGCTTTCCTCCAAGCGGCTGCGCGACAGCGGAACTCCCGGGCGTTCCAGCAAGGCCGCCAGCAAGGCGTATTCGCGGGCGGACAGGTTGACTGGGGTGTCGTTCAAGCGGACTTCGTGGCTGACGGGGTTGAGCGTGAGCGCCCCGTGTTCGATCAAAGGCTCGGCCCGCCCGCCTTGCCGGCGCGTCAGGGCGCGGATGCGGGCGCTCAACTCGTCCAGGTCAAAGGGCTTGACTAAGTAATCATCGGCCCCGGCGTCCAAGCCTTTGACGCGGTCGGCGACGGCGTCGCGGGCGGTGAGGATCAGCACCGGGATGGCGTTCTTCTTGGCGCGCAGGCTTTTCAGGATCTCCAGCCCCGACTTGCGTGGCAGGCCCAAGTCGAGCAACAGCAGCTCATAGGTGTCGTTGGCCAGGGAAAGCTCGGCGGCGACGCCGTCGCGCACCCAGTCCACCGCGTAGTTCTCCTGCTTGAGGCCGGTCTGGACACTCTTGCCGATCATCGTGTCGTCTTCAACTAGCAATATGCGCACAGTACACTCGCTGATTGGGGGATTGTCGTGCGGGCAAGTATAACCTTGCCGGCGGGGCTTGTCCGGGTTTGGCTGGCTATCGGTTTTGCCGTGGGAGCCGGCCATGCCCGTGACAAACCGACGGCAGGCGTGGAATGGGTCGCGCCCATGGGGCGCTCCCACGGCGTCGAATCAGCGATTCTCAAACCGGTTATAGTCAAACAAAGCCGCCTCCACCGGATGGCTTTTGCGGTAGGCTTGGTGCAAGGCATCGCTATGTGTCCAGAACCGTGGGTCTGTCCGGCGGATGGCGAAGCGGGAGGCCAGCGCCGCGTAATCGGCCTCGGATTCCAGCTTTCCCAGCAGGCCGATGAACTGCGGCAGTTGTTCCAACTCCACCCGGTAAAACGCATTGGGATAAGCGCCCAGAAAACCAGGAACCAAGGTCAGCGTGTCTTCGTCGGGTAGCCGCCTATCCTCCTCTTTGAACATCTGCGAGATATTGCTGTGGGCGCTGTTGCGCAACAGGGTAAAGTGATGTTCGCGGCTTTTTTCATCGACCACGGTGAGGAATGACGCCTCCGGCAGATAAGACACTGCCTTGCCTCCCAAATCAGCCAATTGTTGCAACAGGCCAAAATGCTCTTTCGCCAACGGGCTTGCGGCCAAATCGTAGCGTTTGTTCAAAACCGGCTTGAGATAATCCTTCCAAATCCCCAGAAACTCAGGCCAAGGTTCGCCGGTTTTATACTCGATGCCGCTGTCTTGGTAAAAAAAAGCCTTGCTGCCGTTCAAATGCGCTTTCACGTCCTCGGAGGCGTTGCGATACCAGATGTCGCGCACCGCAGTGCGAGAGTCCTTGGGCAGCAACGTGAGGACGTTCAACTCGCCTTCCATGCGCAGAAAATCCATGTACAGCCGGGATTGCAGTTGGTGGCCGACATTGCCGAACACGTCGAAACCCGCCACCAACAGATAATGCATGCGCTCCAGCAAGGGATATCCCATTATCAAAGCGGTTTGCGGCTTGTCGCCGACAAAACCCTGCGCCACCGTGGCACTGTCGAAATGGCGGAACACCGTGAGCGCGGCGTTGGGATTGCGGCCGTCGCCATCCCATAGCATGGACAGGGCGGGTAGTTTTTTGCCGACCAGGGTCGCGTTCAGCAACTCGCTCTTGGCGCGCAGATAGTCATTTTCCATCTGCGAATACGTCCGCCATTTCAGCAGGTTGGCCTGGCTTTCCTGCTCGATGGGCAGGCGGACTTCCTTGAGCGCCTGCGCCAGGAAGTTTTTGGTTTCCTCCTCTTTGTTGTCGGGATGGACGAATCCCACCCAAAAGTAATCGGTGATGACATTCAGCGCGACCTGGCCCCGGCAGACCGGGCCCTTGATGAAGCCCATGACGGTGAACTGCGCCTCGTCCAGCATCAGCCGGTAGCGCGAGCGGATGGGCAATTGCTCGAAGGCGACGAAGGGATTCGCGGCGACGGCAGGCGCGTAGGAGGGCAGGCGGGTGACTTCGTAAGGCTCGTCGATGAACCAAGTTTTCAGCCTGCCCAAACGGGCGGCGTTGAGCGCGTAAGGCATGTGGGTTTTTGCCACCAACGCGCCTTGCACCGGGCGCAGGCGGTAGTACACACGCGGCACGCCGGGGTCGTCGAATGGCCTGCGGCTGGGAATGATCTGGATGGGCTGGCCGGGCGGGGTCTTCGAGCGCACCAAGTCGAAGAACACCGGTTCTTGCACATCGTCGAAATACAAATGCGCGAGGAACCAATGCTCGTAGACATAGCGGGCCATCAACCGCTCTTTGAGGCTGGCCCCGTTCAAGAACGCCTCCCACTCGGCGACGCGCTCCAGATAGGCCGGGGCCAAGGGCGGCGGCGGCGCGGCGGGCGCGCCGGCCTCCAGCCAGCGCAGCAGGGTTTGCTCCTCTTTTTTCGACAGCGCCGGCAAGCCATAGGGCATGCCCCAGTCCGGGTGGTCCTGGGCGAAGCCGTCGAACGCCTCGATGGCCGGACATTGCTGGTCACGGTCCAGGGAGAAATCGAAGCGCTCATCCGGCAAGGGCTGGCCGGCCGGGAAATGGTACTGGCCTTTGAGCTTAAGCATCTTCGCCATGAGGCTGGCCTCCACATTGGCTTGCGCGGTGGGTTCGCGCTCGTTCAGCACGGGGTGGAAGCCTTTCAAGCGCCATTCCGCGTTGCTGCCGCCATCGACAAACAACCGGCTCGGTTCCGCCGCCAACAGCCGGGTGCCGTCATAGACTTTGGTCTTGTTTGCGCCTCGGGTGATGCCTTCATAGCTGCCCATCTGCAATTGGCAGGGTGCGTCGAAGCAGCCGTGGCAGACCGCGCAGCGGTTGTCGGTGATGGGCTTCACGTCGCGCCAATACTCCGCCGCAGCCGCTTGGGCGGCTTGCCCGCCGGGGGCTTGGTCGAAACGGGCGGGATTGGCTGTGCCGTAGCGTTGGTCCAGCCGGTAGCCCGAATAAGCGGCGCAACCGGCAATCAGGAAGAGCATGGAAAACAGCAGCAATTGGCGCATGGCTACCCTCTGGGCGTCGCATTGTGGAGTTTGCGGGTATTGTACCCGAGCGGCTTTGGCCGGGGGGAATGCCGGCGCCGCGATGGCCCCAGGCGCGGGATGAAGAAAGCAACAGCGATGCGGATAGCTTTGCTAGAATGGCCTCGCACTGGCCCAAACGGACAGGCGGCGGTATTCCATCATCAAACTTTGGGAAACTATCATGATCGCGTTGGAAGGCACATTCCAAGAAGCCCGCCATTCGGCGTCCTGTTCTGCGAAGATACGGGCATGGCCGGAATTTAATTGCTTGAACATTTCCAATGACGATTTCGAGCGGGAATACCCGCTGGACAAGGTCAAGCTGCCGTCGCGTACCGCGAATACCCCGCTGCGGTTTGAATTCCCTGACGGCGCCTCGTTCGAGACGTATGACCAAGCCGCCGTCAGAGCCTTGCTGGCCAAGATGCCGAAGCAGCGCCAAACGGGCGGCAAGCGCGGCTGGATACTGCTTGCGCTGCTGCTCATCGGTCTGGCCGGGTGGTTGTCGTACAGCATGGGCATCCCCTACCTGGCGGAGCGGGCCACCCTCGCCATCTCCGCCGAACAGGATGCGCAACTGGGCCGGGAGGCTCTGGCGGGCTTGGACAAGCTGGCATTTTTGCCCACCACCCTGACCCCCCAACAACAGGAGCGGGGCCGGCAGGTGTTCGCCAGCCTGTTGGGCGGCATCGGCGAAACAGGGCCGCAACGGCTGGAGTTTCGGGCGATAAAAGACAATCTTGCCAATATCTTCACCCTGCCGTCAGGCTTGGTGGTCGTCACCGACCGTTTGATGAACCTCGCCGACCATGACAAGGAACTGCAAGCCGTCTTGGCCCATGAGCTCGGCCACGCCCATTACCGGCATTCCCTCAAGATGTGGTTGCGGACTTCCCCAGTCGAACTGCTGCTGGCCTCCGTGCGGGGGGAGGGCTACTACCCCATAGCCGCCCATGTGGCAGCCTCGCCCGAGCGGGTGCTGAACAGCCAGCATTCCCGTGCGTTCGAGGATCTGGCCGATGATTTCGCCGTCGGCGTGTTGGAAAAGCGCGGCATTGGCCCCTGCCATCTCGTGGCGATCTTGCGCAAGCTAGAGACCGCGCATCCACAGAACCCCCAGCCCACACCGGATTTCCTGTCCACCCATCCGTACACCGAGGAACGCATCCAACGCTTGCAAGGGGACGGCAAAGCGGCTTGCGGGCCTTAATTTAACGCCCATCCGCCTGCCGTCCACGCTGCGAGAGTCGCGCCCTCCCATGCCCACTTTGATGATCCAAGGCACCACCTCCGACGCCGGCAAAAGCACCCTGGTGGCGGGCCTGTGCCGGATCTTGCGCCGGCGCGGGGTGGCCGTCGCGCCGTTCAAGCCGCAGAACATGGCGCTGAACAGCGCGGTGACGGTGGACGGCGGCGAGATAGGCCGCGCCCAGGCGGCGCAGGCGCGGGCCTGCGGCCTGCCGCCGCATTCGGACATGAACCCGATCCTGCTGAAACCGACCAGCGACCGGGGGGCGCAAGTGATCGTCCATGGCCGCGCCTTGGCGGAGATGGACGCGGCGGGCTACCAAGACTACAAGCACCAGGCGATGGGCTATGTGCTGGAATCTTACCAACGCCTGTCGCGGCAATACGAGGCCATCATCGTCGAGGGCGCGGGCAGCCCCGCCGAAATCAACCTGCGCGAAGGCGACGTGGCGAACATGGGCTTCGCCGAGGCGGTGGACTGCCCGGTGCTGCTGGTCGCCGACATCGACCGCGGCGGGGTGTTCGCGCATCTCGTCGGCACCTTGGAATTGCTCAGTCCCAGCGAGCGGACACGGACGCGGGGCTTCATCATCAACCGCTTCCGGGGCGATTTGTCCCTGCTCACCCCCGGCGTCGAATGGCTGGAGCGGCGCACCGGCAAGCCGACGCTGGGGGTGCTGTCTTATCTGCACGGGCTATACCTGGAAGCCGAGGACGCCGTGCCGGACCATGCGCCTTGTGGCGAAGACGGGCGGCTGCGCGTGGCCGTGCCGGTGTTGCCGCGCATCAGCAACCACACCGACTTCGACCCTTTGCGGTTGCACCGCCAAGTGGACCTGCGCCTGGTCGGGCCGGGGCAAGCAATTCCCGCCGCGGATCTCATTATCCTGCCGGGCAGCAAGAACACGCGGGCCGACTTGGCTTGGCTGCGCGGACAAGGCTGGGAAGAAGCCATCCGCCGCCATTTGCGCTACGGCGGCAAACTGCTGGGAATCTGCGGCGGTTTCCAGATGCTGGGCCGTGCGGTCCACGATCCTTTGGGCGTGGAAGGCCAGCCGGGCAGCAGCCTAGGGCTGGGCGTGTTGGGCATGGAAACCACCTTGCAAAGACACAAGCAACTCGTGAATGTGTCGGGCCGGCTGGCTTTCGCCGACGCGGAGGTTAAGGGTTACGAGATTCATGCCGGGATGAGTGACGGCCCCGCCTTAAACCGCCCTTGCTGCATCTTGCAAGAAAAGCCCGAAGGCGCGGTTTCCGAGGACGGGCAGATTATTGGCACTTATCTGCACGGGCTGTTTGACTCGGCTCCGGCTTGCGCTGAATTGCTAGGTTGGGCCGGGCTGTACGATGCGACGCCTTTGGATATGGAAGTGGAGCGGGAGCGCGGCATTGAGCGGCTGGCCGACGCGATGGAGGCGGAGTTGGATATCGAGGGGATTTTGTCCATCTTGGGTTAAACCTTATGAAACGCTTGATCCACCGCAGAGGTTTGCCCTGTGCGCAGGCTATAGTGCTTCACCCGGAGACGTTCCCGGATCTGGTCGAACAGTCGAAGGGCTTGTCAGGCATGGGGATGGGGTGTATAACAAATTCCGAAAATGGCCCCCATAACAATAGCACATTGCAGGCTTTTCAATGCGTTGGGAGGCATTTTCGGTGTTATGCCCCACATGTGGTGCGTCACAAGACGCCACTTGGGAGTGTCTACTTCAAAGTTAGGCTCTAAAAATGAACCTGGGGCAATAGTTAGGCAATCCAATGGATCAGCTATCAGACTACGCCGATGACAGACTAATTAACGGCTGCATCTATTGTGGAGGGTATGCTGAGACCAGAGACCATGTTCCCTCACGAATCCTTCTTGACCCACCTTATCCAGAAAATTTACCTGTTGTAGGCGCATGCCAGAAACGCGGTAAGGTGCGGTAACCTGTCGTAGTCGTAGGGTGCGGTGAGGAACGAACCGCACCGTTCGCGGGATGGGCCATCCTATGCGAATGCCGTCCATGCTCCGCGACTGGTGCGGTTCGCAAGCTCACCGCACCCTACGGCAACCCGGCATAAATCCCGCCACTTTGTTCTGGTTCCCAAGCTCCGCTTGGGAACCCGGGTCTTGGAAGCTCTGCTTCCCGAGGCCGACCCCAGCAAGCAGAGCTTGCTAGATATGCGTTCCCAAGCGGAGCTTGGGAACGAGCGAAAACGTTGACATTACCAAGATCAATTGCTGAAAGGCCACCAGTTATGAATCAACCAGATGACAGATCTTCGGAATATATTGCCAAAGAAATCGATTACTTAAGAAATACATATTTAATCCTTAAAAAAGAAACGAGAGATTTAGAGTCTTATACGCTATTAGCTATTGGTGCTATCTGGAGTTGGCTTGCAACAAATCCAATTCATATAGCATTTATATCATGGCTTCCATTTATTCTTGTGCAGCTTTTTGGTGTTCGCGCACTTGGAGTGTATATGCAAATGCGCACAATTAGAAAATACTTGATTAAAATTGAAACTAGTTTATTGCTAGGCAATTTAGGGTGGGCAGACTCAAAAATGAAGTGCAACACCCCAACTGTGGTAAGGTGTTGCGATG
>CAZOTR010000145.1:0-10788 GCA_964582755.1 uncultured Methylococcaceae bacterium
ACGGAGGACTCGTCGCCGGCGTTGGCGACGATCTGGCGCAGCGGCTCTTCCATGGCGCGGCGGGCGATGCTGATGCCGACATCCTGGTCGTGGTTGACGCCTTTCAGATCCTTGAGGGTTTGCAGGGCGCGGATCAGCGCGACGCCGCCGCCGGGGACGATGCCTTCCTCAACCGCAGCGCGGGTGGCGTGCAGCGCGTCTTCGACGCGGGCCTTCTTTTCTTTCATTTCGACTTCCGTCGCCGCGCCGACCTTGATGACCGCGACGCCGCCAGCCAGCTTGGCCAGACGCTCTTGCAGCTTCTCTTTGTCGTAGTCGGAGGTGGTGTCTTCCATCTGCTTGCGGATCTGCTCGACACGCGACTTGATGTTGGCTTCGTTGCCCGCGCCGTCGATGATCGTGGTGTTCTCCTTGGAGACCTGCACCTTCTTCGCGGTGCCCAGATCCGCCAGGGTGGCCTTCTCCAGGGACAGGCCGACGTCTTCGGCGATGACGGTCGCGCCGGTCAGGACGGCGATGTCTTCCAGCATGGCTTTGCGGCGGTCGCCGAAGCCCGGGGCCTTGACGGCGGCAACCTTGACGATGCCGCGCATGGTGTTGACCACCAGGGTGGCCAGCGCCTCGCCTTCGACGTCTTCGGCGATGATCAGCAGCGAGCGGCCCGACTTGGCGACACCTTCCAGCACCGGCAGCAATTCGCGGATGTTGGAGATCTTCTTCTCGTACAGCAGGATGAAGGGGTTCTCCAACTCAACGCCCATGCTCTGCTGGTTGTTGATGAAGTACGGGGACAGGTAGCCACGGTCGAACTGCATGCCTTCGACGATGTCGAGCTGGTTTTCCAGGCCGGAACCGTCTTCGACGGTGATGACGCCTTCCTTGCCCACCTTGTCCATCGCGTCGGCGATGATCTTGCCGATGGACTCGTCAGAGTTGGCGGAGATGGAGCCGACCTGGGCGATGGCGTTGCTGTCGGTGCAAGGCACGGACATGGCGTGGATGGCTTCGACGGCGGCGGAGACGGCCTTGTCGATGCCGCGCTTGAGGTCCATCGGGTTCATGCCGGCGGCGACGGCTTTCAAGCCTTCGTTGAGGATGGACTGGGCCAGCACGGTGGCGGTGGTGGTGCCGTCGCCGGCGATGTCGGAGGTCTGCGAAGCGACTTCCTTCAACATCTGCGCGCCCATGTTCTCGAACTTGTCTTTCAGTTCGATTTCCTTCGCGACGGAAACGCCGTCCTTGGTGACGGTCGGGGCGCCGAAGCTCTTTTCCAGGACCACGTTGCGGCCTTTCGGACCGAGGGTGACTTTCACTGCGGTGGCCAGGATGTTGACGCCACGGACCATGCGGGTGCGCGCGTCGTCGCCGAATTTAACTTCTTTAGCTGCCATTGTTGCTTTACCTTTTAAATCAAAGAGGGTGTTGGTTGCTGGGGATCGGGATTTAAGCTTCGATCACGCCCATGATGTCTTCTTCGCGCATGACGACGATTTCCTCGCCGTCGATCTTGACTTCGTTGCCGGCGTATTTGCCGAACAGCACGATGTCGCCGACTTTAAGCTGCAAAGGGCGGACTTGACCGTTATCCAGCGCCTTGCCGGTGCCGACGGCGAGGACTTCGCCGCGAGTCGGCTTTTCGGCCGCAGAGTCGGGGATGACGATGCCGGAAGCGGTGGTACGCTCTTCCGCCAGACGCTTTACGATCACGCGGTCATGCAAGGGACGGATTTTCAAAGCCATGGTGTACTCCTCGTTGGTTGCAATAGTCTGGATGGGGGGGCGGCGGAACCCCGCCTGTTAGCACTCCCCTTTGTCGAGTGCTAATAATACCCGCCGCGACGATCTTGTCAAGCGTCTGTTTGCGCGTCGCGCCTGCGGGCCGGGCGAAAAAAAACCGGCTTGCGCCGGTTTTTTTATGGGAGGCCGAATAACCGGCCTCAGTCTTTCTCGCCGGAGACGGTGATGTTCATGCCGGCACGGAACTGGCGGTCCTCCTTGATGCCGTTCCACTTGCGCAGGTCGGCCACGGTAACGTTGAAGCGGCGTGAGATGCTGAACAGGGTTTCACCGTCGCGGGCCGTGTATTTGCTCGACTGCGTCGGCTTAATGCCGGCCCCGGCCTTGGCGGCGGGGAGTTTCTTGCTGGCGTCCGCGCCCAAAACCGTCAGGCGACGGCCCCATTTGATGTCGTCGGCGTCGGCCAGCCGGTTCATTTTTTTCAAATCGTCCACATCCATGTCGTGTTTGCGGGCAATCGAATAAACCGTGTCGCCCTCCTGGACCACATAGGCGGTCTTTTTGCCGGCAGTGTCCGGCTCGGGCTGGCGCTTCCCGGCGGGAGGCTCCTCGTCGCGGGGCTTCTGGGTCGCCTTTTGCCCGGCCCTCGGCGAAACCGGCTCTTCACGGGCTACCGGCGCTTCGCGCTCCGCCGCCTTCGGACGCTTCTCGGCGGCGGGCGGCGGTGGCTCTTCGCGGTTTTTCTGCACGGCCTTGGGCAAGGTTTTAGCGGGCGGCTTGGAACTAGACGCTACGACGGCCCGTTCATAGTCCGTCACTTTCAAGGCCGGTTCCGCCAAGGACTCGTCGTAGCTCCTGCGAGTCCGCCTAGGCACCCATTCGGGCGTTTCAGATGCCGCGCTGGCCAAGGTTTCATCAGTGGACGGGGCGCTGGTTGCCGACGCATCAAGCGGCGGTGGCTCGACACTCTGCAGGGAGGGGGCAAATCTTGCGTTTTCCAACGTCGGCGGCGGGGTTGGCGCGGTCGGTTCGGCGACGAAACTCGCGCTGGCCTCCGGCCTTTCCTCCGGCACGGGGGGCGGCGCAATGGGTTCGGCGGCGGCGTCCACGGCGGATGTCGGGTTTTCCACCGGATCGGGGGTTGGCGCAAGCGGATCGGTGGCGGCGCTCTCGACAACGGCGGGCTTCTCCTCCGCAGGCACCGGGGCGGCGTCTATAATCGCCGCCGCAGTGGATGCCAAGCGGGTTTCGACCGGCGCGGCGCTGGCTTGGGCGTCGCGTTCGGAATAACCCTGGCTGGACGCGATCTGGCGCGCCAGTTCTTCCTTGAAATCGACAATTTTCTTATGCGCGGGAATGAACAGGCGGTAGCTTCCATCAAGATCCACCTGTTGCCGCTTGAATCCTGGGTTCAACTCCAATAGCCTATCCAGGGAAATGTCGGCGGCGTTCGCGGCCAAGGCCAAATCGACCTGGTCGTTCATCTTCACCGTCTTGTATAAAGCTTGGTTGGGGATTGGACGCAGTTCGACGCCGTACTGCTCCGAGTCGGAGAACAACCGGGCCACGGCCAGCAGGCGCGGCACATAGCTGCGCGTTTCCTGCGGCAGGTCCAACGACCAGAAGTCGGTGGGCAGGCCACGCGCGAGGTTCCTTTGGATGGCGCGGGACACCGCGCCCTCGCCGCAATTGTAGCCCGCGATGGCCAGCAGCCAGTCGCCGTTGAAGTCGTTACGCAGCTTTTTCAGATATTTGATGGCTGCGCGGGTGGAGGCATAGATGTCGCGCCGGCCGTCGTAGGAATGGCTAGTCTTGAGGCCGTAATGGCGACCGGTCGCGGGGATGAACTGCCAGATGCCGGCCGCATGGGCCGGGGAAACCACATGGGGCTGGAAGGCGCTCTCGATGACCGGCAGCAACGCCAGCTCACCCGGCAGATTCTGTTTTTCCAATTGCTTTACAATTGAATAAAGGAATGGCTCGGCCCGCGACTGCACCCGTTCGATGTACGTCGGGTGGTTGAGGAACCAGTTGAATTCCCGGTCTACGTCCGGGTGGTCGACGGCAGGGAGGTCGAAGCGGTCGAACAATCGGTCCCACAGGTTGTCATAGCTTCGCGGATCGGGCAACGCCAAGCCCAGCTTTTTTGAACGGTGGCCCTTCTTGAGCTTGACAAGTTTGTTCGTCGAGGCGCTGGCGCCGTTATCGGCCAAGTTCTCGGTCTTGATCTTCTCGCCATGGGAGCAGGCTGCCAAGGAAAGCGCGAAAATTGACGCGCAGCAAAGGATTTTTGAATGGGGTATACGGTCTTTCATGGTGTCTTCCTCAGAATTCAAGTCCGGTGAGCCACTGCCTTAACACGTCGCGCAACACAATGAAATATAAGCAAATAAGCGTTCCATCGCCGCATCCTCGCCAACTGTTTCTGGAATGGTACCATTCCACTTCCCCCGGGCAAACGCTGCGCGACAGCGAAGCTTCCTACCTCCTGAATTCGCTACAGCTTACTTATTATCAACGGATATTACAAGTTGGGCACCTGGGGATTGAATCTGAATACATAGCCGATGAATTCAGTAGGAATTTCATTTTGCTGGTGGACCAGGCGGGCGGAACGGCCTCTCCGGGAAGCGTGGCGCAAGCGGACATGGGGGAATGGCCCATCGCCTGTGAAAGCGTGGACACGCTCATCCTGCCCCATCTGCTCGAATTCGAGGCCGACCCCCACCGTGTGCTGAACGAGGCCGAGCGCGTCCTCAAGCCGGAGGGGCGCTTGATTATCTTGGGCTTCAACCCGTGGAGCCCGCAAGGGCTGTTGCGCTCCCCGGTCGCCTGGGACACACGCTTCGTCGGCGTCTTCCAACTCACGGATTGGCTGAACCTGTTAAAATTCGAGGCCGAATTCAGCGCCGGATTTGGCCTGTCGCCCTCGCTGGCCTTTTTCCAGCCGCAATCGGCCTGGCAAAAGTCCATAGCCTGCCTAAGCGCCGCCTATGCGGTGAAGGCGGTCAAACGGACATGGACCCCCATCCCGATGAAGCAAGCCTGGATCCGCGCGCCCAACCTGCTTCCCGGACAAGCCGTCGCCCCACCACTCATGCGCAAACGCGGAAACATCGATGAATGAAAAGGTTTATGCCTACACCGACGGTGCTTGCCGAGGCAACCCCGGCCCCGGCGGCTGGGGTGTGCTATTGCGCTACCAGGGCAAGGAAAAAGAATTGTTCGGAGGGGAAGCCGACACCACCAACAACCGCATGGAACTGACCGCCGCCATCCAGGCGCTGGAAAGCCTGACCCGGCCCTGCGCCGTCTGCGTCGTCACCGACTCGGTCTATGTCGCCAAGGGCATCGCCGAATGGCTGCCCAACTGGATCAAACGCGGCTGGAAAACCGCCACCAAGGCGCCGGTGAAAAATGTCGATCTCTGGCAGCGCCTGGAAGCGGCACGATCCAGGCATCATCACGTCGAATGGCAATGGGTGAAAGGCCACGCGGGCCATAGCGAAAACGAACGCGCCGACCGCCTCGCCAACCAAGGCGTCGATGAAGTTTTAAAGATTTCCAAGGCGAGATAATCCCATGCGTCAGATTGTGCTGGACACCGAAACCACCGGCCTCAGCCCCGAAGACGGCCACCGCATCATCGAAATCGGCTGCGTGGAACTGCTCAACCGCAGGCTGACCGGCAACCGCTTCCATACCTATCTCAACCCGCAACGCGCCATCGACCAAGGCGCGGTGGATGTCCACGGACTGGACAACCGCTTTCTCGCCGACAAGCCTTTGTTTGAACAGATCGCCGCCGACTTCATAGCCTTTGTGGAAGGCGCCGAACTCATCATCCACAACGCCCCCTTCGACGTGGGCTTCATCAACGCCGAATTGCGGCGGCTGGACGCCGGCTGGCTCCCCGCCGGCAAACGCACCCTCGGCGACTATTGCGGCGTCTTGGACACTCTCGCCCAAGCCAAGAAAAAACACCCCGGCCAGCGCAACAGCCTAGACGCCCTGTGCAAGCGTTACAATGTGAAAAACAGCCACCGCGAGTTGCACGGCGCGTTGCTGGACGCGGAGATTCTCGCCGAAGTCTACCTGGCCATGACCGGCGGACAGTCCGACTTGCTGCTGGAGCCGGAAAAGCGGGAAGAAGACGCCAAGCCGGGCAGGCAAGCCGCCGCGCTTCCGGGCAGCCGGGGGAACAGGCCGAAGTTGGCGGTCATCCGCTGTAGCGAAAGCGAGCTTAAGGACCATGGCGAACGGCTGGCGGCCATTGCCAAAAGCAGCGGCGGACATTGCCTCTGGCAAGCCAGCGATGCCCAAGCAGGCGGTTGACCGCCAACGAAAACCCCGCCGATTACGCTTGCGCGATGCTGACCGCCCTCAACCCCCACGACCGCAACCAGCCGTTTCCCGATGTCTCCAAGGCGCTGGCCGAGCCCAACGGGCTTTTGGCCCTGGGCGGCTGCCTGTCTCCCCGGCGGCTGCTGAATGCCTACCGGCATGGCGTCTTCCCCTGGTACAGCGAGGGCGAGCCGATCTTGTGGTGGTCGCCCGATCCCCGGCTGGTGCTGTTTCCAGAACAACTGAAAGTTTCCCGCAGCCTGCGCAAGACTTTGAAAAGCGGAGTGTTCCGGCACAGCTTCGACGCCTGCTTCGGACGGGTGGTCGATGCCTGCGCGAAGCCCCGCGCCTATGCCGACGGCACCTGGATTTCGCCGGCGATCAAACAGGCTTTTGGGCAACTGCACACGCTGGGCCACGCCCATTCCTTTGAAACTTGGAAGGGCGATGAATTGGTGGGCGGCCTGTATGGCTTGGCGCTGGGGCAGGTGTTTTTCGGCGAATCCATGTTCCATACCGAAAGCGACGCCTCCAAGGCGGCGCTGGTTTTCGCGGTGGATTGCCTCAAGGCTTGGGGCTACCGCTTGATTGACTGCCAAGTTTACACCGGACATCTGGCCAGCCTGGGGGCGGAGGAAATCCCCCGCGTGGCGTTCGTCCAACTGCTGGACGATTATTGCGGGCAGCCGCCGTCCGCCTCGGCTTGGCGGGGAACCGGCGAATGAGGCAGGTTGGCCTCATCCTGGGGGACAGGCATCCCTGCTCCTATCTGCCGGGCCGCGTCGCCCGCTCGACCTATATGGACACCAGCCTGCATCTGGACGTTCCGACGTATTCCCGCCTCGTGGAGCAGGGCTTCCGCCGCAGCGGCGACTTGGTTTACCGGCCCCATTGCCTGGCCTGCGCGGCCTGCGTGCCGGTGCGGATACCGGTGGCGCGGTTTGCGCCCGACCGCTCGCAACTGCGCGGCTTGCGCAACAATGCGGATCTGGCCGTGGCGTCCAAGCCCGCCGAGTTCGACGAGGAGCATTACCGCCTATTCCAGCGTTACCTAGCCGCCCGCCACGAAGACGGCGGCATGGCGGATTCCAGCGAGGAAGACTACATGGGCTTTTTGGGCAGCCGCTGGGCCGACACCCGCTTCGTGGAATTCAGGCTGGGGGAAAAGTTGCTGGCCGTCGCCGTGGTGGACCGGCTGGATGACGGGCTGTCGGCGGTGTACACCTTCTTCGACCCCGGTCAGGCGGCGCGGGGACTGGGGACGCAGGCCGTGCTGTGGCAGGTCGGCGAAGCCCGCCGCCTGGGCCTGGACTGGGTTTATTTGGGTTTCTGGATCGGGGATTGCCGCAAGATGCTCTACAAGGACCGTTTCCGGCCACTGCAAGCGCTGGTCGGCGGGCAGTGGCTGGAATACCAAAAAGGCGAGAAGATTCACGCCTGATATGGTAACATCGGCGATTTAACCGCCCCGGTCAAAAGACTTGGGCAACCGGTTCACCAGACACTCGGAGTTTTATGTCTAAAGAAGATCAAATCGAAATGGAGGGCAAGGTGATCGAAACCCTGCCCAACACCACCTTCCGCGTGGAGTTGGACAACGGCCACGTCATCATCGCCCACATCTCCGGCAAGATGCGCAAGCATTACATCCGCATCCTGACTGGCGACCGCGTCAAAGTCGAAATGACCCCTTACGACCTGACCAAGGGGCGGATCACCTTCCGCCAGCGTTAGAGGCGGCTTTCAAGCCGTCTCCGGCGCCTGTTCCCGCAAGCTCACGATGGCGAACGCCAGTTTGTCGTCTTTGACGCTGATCCTCACCATGCCGCCATCGGCCAGCTTGCCGAACAATATCTCGTCGGCGAGCGGTTTCTTGATGTTTTCCTGAATCACCCGCGCCATCGGCCTTGCGCCCATCTTTGGATCGCAGCCGTTCACGGCCAGCCATTCCCGCGCATCCGGCTCCAGCGCCAAGGACACCCGTTTCTCGGACAACTGCGCCTCCAGCTCGAAAATGAACTTGTCCACCACTTGGCGGATGATGTCCATGTGCAGCGACTTGAACTGGATGATCCCGTCCAGGCGGTTGCGGAACTCCGGCGCGAACAGGCGCTCGATGGCCTTCATCGCGTCAGTGGAATTATCCTGCGGCGTGAAGCCAATCGAAGGCCGGTCGCTGTCCATCGCGCCCGCGTTGGTGGTCATAATCAGCACGACATTGCGGAAATCCGCCTTGCGGCCATTGTTGTCGGTCAGCGTGCCGTGGTCCATCACCTGCAATAGCAGGTTGAACACATCCGGGTGGGCCTTCTCGATCTCGTCCAGCAACAGCACCGCGTGGGGATTTTTCGTCACCGCCTCGGTCAACAGCCCGCCCTGGTCGAAGCCGACATAGCCCGGCGGTGCGCCAATCAGGCGTGAAACCGTGTGGCGCTCCATGTATTCGGACATGTCGAAGCGGATCAACTCGATGCCCAGCACCTTCGCCAACTGGCGGCTGACTTCGGTCTTGCCGACGCCGGTCGGGCCTGCGAACAGGAACGAGCCGATGGGCTTTTGCACTTCCCGCAAACCCGCCCGCGACAACTTGATGGCGGCGGACAGCGCGGCAATGGCCTCATCCTGGCCGAACACCAGCATCTTCAGGTGCTTCTCCAAATCTTTCAGCTTGTCCTTGTCGTTGGTGGAGATAGTCTTAGGCGGAATGCGGGCGATCTTGGCGACGATGTCTTCAATATCCACCGTGCCGATCAACTTCTTGCGCTTGGAGGCCGGCTGCAAGCGCTGGCAGGCACCGGCCTCATCGATCACGTCGATGGCCTTGTCCGGCAAGTGGCGGTCGTTGATGTAGCGGTTCGACAACTCCGCCGCCGTGCGCAGGGCCGACAGCGAATATTTCACCTCGTGGTGTTCCTCGAAGCGCGACTTGAGGCCGCGCAGGATTTGATACGTCTCATCCACGCTGGGCTCATGGATGTCGATCTTCTGGAAGCGCCGCGCCAAGGCGCGGTCCTTCTCGAAAATGCCCCGGTATTCCTGGTAGGTGGTCGAGCCTATGCAGCGCATTTCGCCGGAGGCCAGCATCGGCTTGATGAGGTTAGAGGCGTCCATCACCCCGCCGGAGGCCGAGCCCGCGCCGATGATGGTGTGGATCTCGTCGATGAACAGGATGGACTTTGGCTCCTTCTTCAATTGCGCCAGCAAGGCTTTCAAGCGCTTCTCGAAATCGCCCCGGTATTTGGTGCCGGCCACCAGCGAACCCAAGTCCAGCGCGTAGATGGTGTTGTCCTTGAGGATCTCAGGCACATCGTTTTCGACGATCTTCTTCGCCAAACCCTCGGCGATGGCGGTCTTGCCCACCCCGGCCTCGCCCACCAGCAAAGGATTGTTCTTGCGGCGGCGGCACAACACCTGGATGGTCCGCTCAACCTCGTCCTTGCGGCCAATCAAAGGGTCGATCTTGCCCTTCTTCGCCAGCTCGTTGAGGTTGGCGGCGAACTTCTCCAAAGGATTGGCGGCAGACTCGCCCTCCTCGCCCTCCGCCGCCTGGGCGCGCGGGCCTGAATCGGGTTCGTCGTGCAGCTTGGAAATGCCATGGGAGATGTAATTGACGATGTCCAGCCGGGAAATGTCCTGCTTGTTCAGCAGATAAACCGCCTGCGAATCCTGCTCGCTAAAGATGGCGACGAGGATGTTCGCCCCGCTCACCTCCTTTTTGCCGGCCGATTGCACATGGAAAGCGGCCCGCTGCAACACCCGTTGGAAACCCAGCGTGGGCTGGGTGTCGCGCTTGACGCCGGGGGGGATCAATGGAGTGGTCTCGGCCAAAAACGCCTGCAACTCCTTGCGCAACAATTCGATGTTAGCCGCGCAGGCGCTGAGGACTTCCACCGCCGCCGCGTTGTCCAGCATGGCCAGCAGCAAATGCTCGACGGTGATGAATTCATGGCGTTTGTCATAAGCCGCCCGGAAGGCGGCGTTCAGTGAAAATTCGAGTTCTTTGCTTAACATTTGGGATATGCTCCGCCTAGGCTTCTTCCATCGTGCATAGAAGAGGGTGTTGATGCTTGCGCGAAAAGTCACTCACTTGCTGGACTTTCGTCTCCGCCACGTCCCTGGAGAACACCCCGCACACCCCGATGCCACGGGTGTGGACATGGAGCATGATCTGGGTGGCCTTGTCCTCGCTCATGCCAAAAAAGCTCTTTAGCACCAGCACGACGAATTCCATGGGAGTGAAATCGTCGTTCAACAACAAAACTTTGAATAGGGGCGGCCGTTTCAGCTTTGGCCGGGCTTCCTGTACAGCAAGCTCGTCATTGAGTTTGTGGTCAGGGGTTTGGGACATCGGTGCCTCTTCAACGAAAACCGTTCGACGGTGACCAATATAGCACCGGACGGTTGGCTTGTGTAAATAGCTTGGCGACGGCAGGAGTTCTCATTTCGCCGAAAATCGTAGCTTGGGTTAGGTGCGCATCGGGGATGCTGCCCGTTTATCGCAGAACGTGATGCGCACCGTAACCCAACGCTATCCCGGCTTGGCCCGTCTGTTGGGTTATGGCGCGGTCAAGTTCGGGGTCGTCTTGCGCGCGCCTAACCCAACCTACCTCAGAACAGGCGTCTGCGGGCAAAATGGGAATTGCCGGGCAAAACCTCGCCACCTATCAGTTTCACCGTAGGAGCGGGCCATGCCCGCGAAAACCCAGC
>CAZOTR010000146.1:0-10523 GCA_964582755.1 uncultured Methylococcaceae bacterium
TCGTCGATTTGCTTGTTGGGTCGGCCCAGTTTGCCCTCGGGCTGCTGGCCGAAAACGCGGGGGAATGGTTTTTCCACCGCTATGTGCTGCATGGCTTGGGCAAGCGGCCGGGCAGCTTGTGGAATTACCATTGGAGCGAGCACCATCGCGTCAGCCGGGCGAACAAGATGTTTGACCCTGGTTACCAGGGCTGGCCTGTGCATTGGAACACGCAGGGCAAGGAGGCGCTGTTCCTGCTGCTGCTCGTTGCCGCACATCTGCCGCTGCTGGCTTTCGTCCCGTCCTACGTGGCGGGCATGTATGCGGGGCTGGCAATCTATTACATCCGCCACCGCCGCTCCCATCTGGACCCAGAATGGGCCAGAATCCACCTGCCTTGGCATTATGAACACCATTTGGGCGGCGAGGGGGACGCCAATTGGTGTATTTCATGGCCTTGGTTTGACTGGTTGCTGAATACGCGCAGCCGCCGGTGAGCGGCCCGCATGATTGCCGGGTTAGCGCCCGATCTTGCTTTCCTCGCCGCGCAGGATGCGCTGGATGTTCTCCTTGTGCCGCCAGAACAGCAGGATGCCCATTAGGACGGCGCCGACCGTCAGTTCCGGCGACCCCAAAAAGAACCAGATGTAGACCGGGGCCAAGGCGGAGGCCACCAAGGCCGACAAAGAGGAGATCCGGGTCACGAAGGCAACGGCCACCCAGGTCAGCATCACCGCCAGCCCGAGGGGCCAGGAATAGCCATAATAAACCCCGCCCGCCGTGGCCGCGCCCTTGCCGCCCTTGAAGCCGAAAAACACCGGGAAGAGATGCCCGATGAAGGCTGCCAGGCCGACCGCCACCAGCACCGAGGGGCTGGCCTCCAGCGCCTTGGCCAGCAGCAGGGGAAGCAAGCCTTTCAGCATGTCGCCGAGCAGGGTGATGATGGCCGCCTTCTTGCCGCCCAGGCGCAGCACGTTGGTCGCGCCAGGGTTTTTCGAGCCTTCCTCGCGTGGGTCGGGCAGGCCCATCAGGCGGCTGGTGATTACCGCGCTGGAGAGCGAGCCAAAAAGATAGGCGATAGGCGCCAACAGCCATTGCCACATGAGTGTGTTCCCGTAAGTTAGAGTTGTATGGGCCGTTGTTTTTGTGATAACACTTCCGTCTTCACAAATCCAAACCGGACTGACCTATGGACATTATATTTCTGCGCGGCCTGCATATCGAGACTATCGTCGGCATTTTCGACTGGGAGCGGGTTACCCGCCGCGTCGTGGTGCTCGATCTGGAAATGGCCATCGACAACCGCAAGGCCGCTGTTTCCGACGCCATTGAGGATGCCTTGGACTACAGCGCGGTGTCCCAGCGTGTCGTCGCTTTCGTCGAGCAAAGCAGCTTTTTCCTGGTGGAGACCCTGGCGGAAAGGATCTGCGCAATCATCCGCGATGAATTCAACGTGCCGTGGGTGCGGCTGACCCTCAATAAAAAGGGCGCGATCCAAGGGGCCACGGATGTCGGCGTCATCATCGAACGTGGCGCGAGGCCGGACCATGGCTGAGGTGTTTCTGAGCCTGGGCAGCAACGTGGATAGGGAAAGGCATGTCCCGCAAGCCTTGGCGGAACTGGCCGGTCTATTTGGCCCTTTGACGGTGTCTAGCATCTACGAAAGCGAGGCGGTGGGGTTTGACGGCGCGCCGTTTTACAACTTGGCGGTGAAGTTCGACTCGGAGTTGCCAGTGGAGGAGATCGCGCGAATGCTGCGGGAAATCGAAACCGCCCATGGGCGCACCGGGGAGAGCCGGAAGTTTGAATCGCGGGCGCTGGATATTGATTTGTTGCTTTATGGCGACCGGGCGATGGAAGAAGGCCGCTTGCGGCTTCCACGCGATGAGATCGTCAAGTTTGCCTTTATGTTGGAACCTTTGGCTGAAATTGCCCCAAGGTTCAGGCACCCTATATTAGATGTGGAATTTGCCCGCTTGTGGGAGGGTTTCGACAAAGGCCAAGCAAAGCAACGGCGCTTGGATTTGCGGTTTTGATGAGGGGTTGTTTGGCCTTGGGCCTGGGGTTTTGCCAGAAGATATGAAAGGTCTTAGGCGGGGCTGTGGCAAGCATGGGATTGCCGAAAACTCGGCGCCGATCCCATGCTTGTCACATCGCGGATCTTAATCTTTTTTTTCTTGGTCGTCTGCGAAGACCCAGCGGATGAAGAACACACCGATTGCGATGATCGCGATGGTGACAACGATACCCGTAGGGGATCTCATTTTTTCAACTAAATCGAGAATGGCTCCCATTTCTTGACCTACCTTAAGCGTAATTTAGATTTAAAAGGCGTTTGAATAGAGACGCAGAGTGAATCTGTCTACTATCGCGCTGCCTATTCTTACCGCGTGAGCGACTTCTGTCAAGCAAACAGTTGCTCACGCCCGTGGTCGCCTGAAGAAAAAGCCCGGCGAGGGCAAACTGGGCGCAAAATTCCGCGCTAGTCCGGGAAGGAGTGTTTCTTCCCAAAAAAATGCCCAGACCACTAGGGCCTGGGCGGCGAAAGAGGCTCCCCTGGGGCTTGCCTTGTATTTATCCCGCCAAACAGCTAGGTTTGGCGGTTTGCAGGATTTCGGCGGCCAAGGGTAAATCGAGCTTACAGGGACGGAGCAGTCGGAGCTTCCAGCTTCTGCTTGTCGCCGTCCGGGGAATTGCCGCAACCGACCATGCCGATGGACAGGAGAGCGACGCTGATGACGCAGAGTACGAGCTTTTTCATAAAAATCCTCCTCAATTCTTGAACATTGGAAACATGCTTCTTTTCTAGGTAGTGCGTTAGCACAGGTGTTTTTATAAAGAAGATTTTTGGAAAATGCAAGAGATCCTGTTCGCAACGTCTTCAGACCGCCTCACTGTCCGTTTGTAATTTATTGATAAAAAAAGAAAAATAGGCCGGTCTCGGAGGGCTTGGAAAGAGGCGTGGCGAGCCTCCGCCAGAGCTTCGGAGGGTGGCAAAAATCGCCCGAATTTACGGATTTTTTGCCAAAAAAATCGCCCGCCGGGGCGAGGGCAATCCTTCGACGGTCAATGACGGGTCGTTGGGGTCCAGGCAGTCCGCCAATGATTGGAACTCCATCCAGCCGGTGGCGCGTTGTTCTTGCGGGGTGGTTGGCGTGACATCAACCAGCCGTACCCCGAAAAAGCCACAGCGCTTCAGCCAGCCGGCCAGGGTCGCGCAACTGGGAATGAACCACACATTCCGCATCCTGGCGTAACGGTCTTCGGGAACCAACACCTGCCTGTCTCCTCCCTCGACCACCAGGGTTTCCAGCACCAGCTCCCCGCCGGGACGCAAGAGTCCGCGCAATTCAAGCAAATGGTCCAGGGGCGAGCGGCGGTGGTACAACACGCCCATGGAAAAAACCGTGTCGAACGCGGCTATCTTCTTGGGCAGGTCTTCTATCCCCAGAGGCAAGACATGGACCGGCCAGTCTCCCGCGAAATGCTTGATGGCCTGGAATTGCATGACACTGAGCAGGGTAGGGTCGATGCCGACCACCAATTTGGCCCCTGCGCCGGCCATGCGCCAGCAGTGGTAGCCGTTGCCGCAGCCGACATCCAGCACGGTCCTTCCCCGCAAAGGCTCGATATGTCCGGCCAGCCGCTGCCATTTCAGGTCGGAGCGCCATTCGCTGTCGATGTGGACGCCATGGACGAGATAAGGCCCCTTGCGCCAAGGATGCAGCTTGCGCAGCAGGTCTTCGATGTGGCTGCGGATGGCCGCCGTGCAATCGCCGGGGTCGCCAATGGCCGGCGTGTCGGCGTCCAGCTCGATGCGAGATGCCGGCACCACGGGAAGTTCGGCTAGCACCGCCTCCCAGCGACCCAGGTCGCCGTGGGTGGACGGATCGAAGGCGCGCGCCCATTGCTCCGGCAGAGCCTCCAGGAGAGGGCGCAGGGCGGTTTGGGCGTGGATGTCTAGCGCATGGGGGTAGGGGGGCATGGCGGGTATTATAGCCGCGCAGGGCGGATGTGCCGCGGGCGCCTTGCCGCCTGCGGACAAGCCTTGCGCCTGTGCTAGAATCGCCGCTCCGTATTCGACATTCGACGAGGAGGCCCGGACGATGGGCGCACCCGATTTAGAGCAAGTGAAGCATTACTTGATGGATCTCCAGGACCGCATCTGTGCCGCGTTGGAAGGCGAGGAGCCGCAGGCGCGGTTCGCCGAGGATGCCTGGCGCTACGACGGCGGCGTGGGGGGGGGGCGGACGCGCGTGCTGGCCGGCGGGGCGGTGATCGAGCAGGGCGGGGTGAACTTCTCCCACGTCATCGGCCACAATTTGCCGCCCTCGGCGACGACCCACCGCCCGGAGTTGGCCGGCCGGGGGTTCCAGGCGGTGGGCGTCTCGCTGGTGATCCATCCGCGCAATCCTTATGTGCCGACTTCCCACGCCAATGTGCGTTTCTTCATCGCCGAGAAGGAAAATGCCGAGCCCGTGTGGTGGTTTGGTGGTGGCATGGACCTGACCCCCTACTATCCCTACGAGGAAGACGTGGTCGCCTGGCATGAAGCCAGCCGGGCCGCTTGTGCGCCTTTTGGCGAAGAGGTGTACCCCCGTTACAAAAAATGGTGCGACGAGTATTTCTTCCTCAAGCACCGGGGCGAAACCCGTGGCGTGGGCGGCTTGTTCTTCGACGATTTGAACGAGTGGGGGTTCGAGCGTTGCTTCGCGTTCCTGCGCAGCGTGGGGGACGGTTACCTGCAAGCCTACCCGCCCATCGTCAGGCGGCGCAAAGGCATGGCTTACGGCGAACGGGAGACGGAATTCCAGCGCTACCGCCGGGGGCGTTATGTGGAGTTCAACCTAGTGTACGACCGCGGCACCTTGTTCGGTTTGCAGTCTGGCGGCAGGACAGAGTCGATTTTGATGTCGCTGCCTCCCGTGGCCCATTGGCGGTACAACTGGAGGCCGGAGGAAGGCAGCGCCGAGGACGATCTCTACAAAAACTATCTCAAACCCAGGGAGTGGCTGAAGTCTTAGCCTTTCGTCGCGCCGTTGCCCACGGGTTCTTTAAGGGCGGAGCTGTTGCGCTGGGCAAGTTCGGTGATGAGCTGGTCCAGGGAGCCGGTCCGCGCCACTTCGTTGGTGAAGCTGGTGCGGTAGTTCTGGATCAGGCTGATGCCTTCGATCAGCACGTCATAGACTTTCCAGCCATTCGGCAGGTTGACCATGCGGTAGTTTACCGCCACCGGCGGCGCGCCGGACTGCAAGATTTCGGTGCGCACCATCGCCTTGTTGTCGCCTTCCTCCAGTTTCAACGGCAGATAGCGGATGTTCCAGTCGGCGTATTCGGTGAACGCCGTGGTGTAGGTGCGCACCAGCAGGGAGCGGAATTCCTTCTTGAAGCGCGTTTGCTGTTCCGGCGTCGCGGTTTTCCAGAACTTGCCGAGGATGAGCATGGAGACGCGGTCAAAATCCACATGGGCTTCGAGGATCTGGTCCACCAGCCGCGTCGCCTTGGCAAAGTCCTTTTTGTACTCGGGTTTTTGCAGGGATTTCTGCAATTCATCCGATGTGTGTTGAATGACGAGTTGCGGTGCCGTCAAGGGTTCTTGGCTCTCGGCGCGGACTTGCATCGCCGCCAAGCCTAGGGCCAAGGCCAATAAGCTGGCTAGGCTTGCCAACCCCAACGATTTTTTGGTGGATATCATCTGTATGCTCCTGACATTTGATGCCGAAATGGCTTTATCATAACCCGGCGTTTGCGAATAAACTACCGGCTTGACGCCTTTCCCTGAACATTTTCCCGCAGCGAGAACACCCATGCGCACACACGAGGAACACCCCGGTTCCTGCCTTCCCATCCGCCCGCGCCGCATGCGCGCCGACGAGTTCAGCCGCAGGCTGATGCGCGAGCATACCCTGTCCGCCGCCGACTTGATCTATCCGGTTTTCGTGCTGGAAGGGCAGGGCCGGCGCGAGCCGGTGGCGTCGATGCCGGGGGTGGAAAGGATGAGCATTGATGTGCTGTTGGAGGAAGCCGGGGAAGCGGAGCGCCTGCGCATTCCCGCCATCGCCCTGTTTCCGGTCACGCCGGCGGAATGCAAGAGCGATGACGCCCGCGAGGCCTACAACCCCGACGGACTCGCCCAACGCGCCGTGCGGGCCTTGAAGCAGGCGTTCCCGCGTCTGGGGGTCATCACCGACGTGGCCTTGGACCCGTTTACCTCCCACGGCCAAGACGGCTTGGTCGATGCGGGCGGCTATGTGGTCAATGACGCAACCGTGGCGGTGCTGGTCAAGCAGGCGCTGTCCCATGCGCGGGCCGGGGCCGATGTGGTCGCGCCTTCGGACATGATGGACGGGCGGGTCGGCGCGATCCGCCGGGCGCTGGAGGCGGAGGGCTTCGTCAACACCCGCATTCTCGCCTACTCGGCCAAGTACGCCTCCAGTTTTTACGGGCCTTTCCGCGATGCCGTGGGGTCCGCGGCGAACCTGGCCGGCGGCGACAAATTCAGCTACCAAATGGACCCGGCCAATTCCGACGAGGCCTTGCGCGAGGTGGAATTGGATCTGGCCGAAGGGGCGGACATGGTCATGGTCAAGCCGGGCCTGCCTTATCTGGACATCGTGCGCCGCGTCAAAGACCGTTTCGGCGTCCCGACCTTTGTCTACCAAGTTAGCGGCGAGTACGCCATGCTCAAGGCGGCGGCGCAAAACGGCTGGCTGGACGAGAAAAAAACCGTGCTGGAATCCTTGTTGGCCTTTAAGCGCGCCGGCGCGGACGGGATTTTGACCTATTACGCCCTGCACGCGGCCCGCTGGCTGGAAGAGCTGCGTTGAACGTGGATCTTGAGGGTTGGGATTGACGCCGGGGCGACACGGCGGTTTAATCAAAAACCTTGCAATTGACCTGTACTTAAGCGAATCAGCACTATGGCCAAATCCGCATCCAAACGCTCCGCCGCGCCCGTCGAGGAAGTCATCCTGATTATCATGGTGATTTTTTGCCTGCTGGGCATCGCCATCACCGACTTCTCGCCCCAGGACGCCTTCATGTACTGGATGGCGATGATCTTCGTGTTCGGCTTCGCCGCCATGATCGCCGGCTGGCACAATGCCAAGCGGCATTACGACCCCAACGGGGAAGGCAACGAAGTGAAGGAAGTGTTCAAGGTGCAATCCCTGCACTGGCTGGGTTCGCTGGTCACCGTCGTCTGCCTGTTCAGTTTCGTCGAGGCCGGCCACATGAGCCAGGAGGCCACCGGCCTGATGGTGTTGCTGATCCTGGCGTTGACCACCTATCTCGACGGCATCCGCATCGGCTGGCGCTTCTGCCTCACCGGCATGTATCTGGCGACGGCGGCGGTGGCGGCCAATTTCCTGGAAAACTTCATGCCTTGGCTGTTCGCCTTGGCCATCATCATCATCGTACTCACCGTCTGGCGCGAAAAACGCAAAGCGCTGGACGCCGACTGAGCCATTCCCCGCCCGCAGACATGCCCCCTCCAGACCGTTATGCCGTGTTCGGCCATCCCATAGGCCACAGCCAATCGCCCCGCATCCATGCCTTGTTTGCCGGCCAGACCGGGCAGTCCATCCACTACACCGCCGAAGACGTGCCTGCCGAGGCTTTCCAGGAAGCCTTGCGCCGCTTCGTCGAAGGCGGCGGCAAGGGCTTGAACTGCACCGTGCCCTTGAAAGAGCTGGCTTGGCGCGCCGCCGGTGCGGTCAGCGAGCGGGCCGCGCGGGCGAAGGCAGTGAACACGCTGAAAGTCGGCGCAAACGGCGAATTGTTCGGCGACAACACCGACGGGGCGGGCTTGCTGCGGGATCTGGCCGTCAACCTGGGGCTGCCGCTCCAAGGCCGCGAGGTGTTGCTGCTGGGCGCGGGCGGGGCCAGCCGGGGCATCCTCCAGCCTTTGCTGGCCGAAAAACCCGGCCGGCTGGTTATCGCCAACCGCACGGTTGGCAAGGCCGACGCCTTGGCCGGGGAATTCGCCGATTTGGGCGCGGTCGAGGCGCGGGGATTCGACGGCTTGGCCGGCGAGGCGTTCGACTTGATCCTCAACGCCACCGCCGCCAGCCTGAGCGGCGCTGTGCCGCCGTTGCCGTCGGGCATTTTGCGGGCGGGCGGGGCGTGCTACGACTTGGCCTACGGCAAGCAGCCGACGGCTTTTGTGCGTTGGGGGGAGGGCGCGGGGGCCGCCGTCAGCGTGGACGGCCTGGGCATGTTGATCGAGCAGGCGGCGGAGGCGTTTTTCATCTGGCGCGGCCTGCGCCCGCAAACCCGTCCGGTCATCGACTTGCTCAATGCGGAAAGGGGCTGGGTGTCTGGCCGGGGATGACATCGCTTCCATCGATGCCATCCCCGGTGCTTAAGCCCGGATTAGCCCAGGTTCTGCGCCGCGACCATGAAATACAACATCGGAATCGATAGCGCGGTGTTCAAACGGCTGGTGAGCATGGCGATCCGCGCCGAAGCTTTTTTCTCGTCGTCGTCGGCGACGGGCACCAACCCCAAGGCTTTCTGCTGGTTCGGCCAGATGATGTTCCAGACATTGAAGGCCATCAGCAGCCCCAACCACATGCCCAGCCCGATGTAAGTTGCCGCGCCGCCTTTGAAATAACCCAGCAGCAGGGCTGGCAGGATGTAGCCGTTCAAGGTGGCCAGGATCAACCCGGTGACCACGGTGGACAGGGCCGACCAGCGGAACCAGAACAGCGCGGCGGGAGCGATGACCTTGCCGATGGCCGGCTTTTGCTCGTCGGGGATTTTCGGCATGGACGGGATTTGCACGAAGTTGAAGTAATAAAGCAGGCCGATCCACATGATGCCGGAGAGGACGTGCAGCCAGCGGAACAGGAAGGCCAGCCAAGCCGAGGACATTTGGATGCTGCCGGTGACGAAGGCGAGGACCGCCGCCAGCGCGGCCCCGAAGATCAGGGCGTATTCCAGCTTGTCCAAGCCGTACTTGGCCAAGTAGTTGATAGCTTTGATCATGATGTTTTTCATAGGTCTCCTCCAAAGATGGTGTTGTTGTTTTTGGTTTTTTTGCCCGTGCGCGGCACAGGCGGGATACAGAGTATTGCTATCTGCCTTGGGGAGCAAATGGAAGGCGGCAGGATGTGGCGCAGGCGCTTGCGTTTGGCGGGAAAACCTAATTAAAACAGTTGCTTCAATGGGCGCAGGCGATGGCGGCGCGATGAATTTGGCGCGGTTTTGTGGTTATTGGCGGCGCTGGCCTTCAGCCTTCCCGCCCGTCGCCTGCGCCAAACCCTGCCCGCTCCAGCGCCGGCTTGCCCCGGCCACGGGCGGCTTGTCCGTGGCGCCGCCGTAGGTCTTGTGCAAGCCGCCGATTTGCCCCCACCCCACCCCCAGCTTTTGCGCGTCATCCAGCAACCCCCGCAGCTTGCCGCCGGCCACCCCGCGCCTTGGCCTATCTTTCCGGCGCAACAAAAGCCTTAGGTTCCGCACCCTCTAATTACCTATATTCAGGTATGCGCCAATACCGTAATCCAGGTATAGACCGCCTCATCCGCCCTGCAAGCCAACGCCACAAATCACAGAACCGCCGCGCATCGCCAGCCGGCTTTAAATAAGATTCAGAGTGTTTTTATGGGTTGAAATTTATGAAATATGCGAGTACAAGGAAGTCCCAGAAGAGCTGCTTGACTCGCAACGGAAAAACAACGGCCCCGCTGGAGGCGAAACCGGGGTGTTTTCCATAAGATCCCGGCGTGGTCGTAGGCACTTGGCGCAGGCCGCCCCGAGGGCAAGCTCTGCAAAGCGGTGATTTATTCACTGGAACGAAGCGTTTTTGAAGCACTCATTTTCGGGAGGAAACGTCATGAAAGTTAGAGTCGGCGCGGAGTGGATTAATACTTGGCATCAGGACGGATGCAAGCAAAACAACCTCTCGTATCGGGACGACCATGCCAATGGCTTTTGCGATGCCATGAAAGCCAAGGGGCATGAGGTTGTTTTCTGCTGGGGAAACGACAATGCATGGGAGACGGACTTCCGCCATCCTGATTTTGGAGGGGATTCCCTCAACTGGATCGATAACGTGCATTTTGCGTTTTATTCTGACCACGGTGGCAATTGGGGAAATGTGATGCATATCGCCTTCTCCACAGCCCACACCCATTGCCAGAGCAGTTCCGACCAGTGGAAGCTCGGCAAAAAGATGCTCAAATGGCTGGTGCTGGACTGCTGCCAATGCGTTCTAAACACATCCAAGGAACACCTTACGGCGGTATGGTTTCCCCCCGCCCATGGCGTGCATATGATTTTTGGTTTCGTGGGAAACGGACACGATAGCTGGTGGACCGATGACCTTGGCAGCGACTTCGGTTCGGATGCCGGGAGTGGCGACAGGCTCGCCGACGCCTGGCTCGACAGGGCTTACTCCTGGTGGCTGGACGACAATCCCATTGCCATTGCCTTCGGCTCCAACCAGGCAGACGCGATCAATCGCCGGGACAACGAGAGCATTAACTGGCGAGACTTTGTGGTGACGCCCAATTGGATGGCATGGAAATGGAGGGATTGATGGC
>CAZOTR010000147.1:0-1500 GCA_964582755.1 uncultured Methylococcaceae bacterium
CCTCGGCGCTTTGCGGAGGCGGGAGCTGCGTTTCCGCCGGGGCTTGGGCGGGCGGCTGTGGCAATTCCTTCAGCAGGACGAGGCGTTCTGCGGCGGGTGGGGCTTTGGGCTGCCGGTCTTCTTCATGCGGACGGCCTATCCCGGTTTCCCAGAGGTAAAACACGATATTGCCCAGCAGGAGCAAGAAAAACAGGTATTTCATGCCGCCATCACCCAAAGCCCTTCAAGCACTAGATCGGGCCGCAATTCGCCGGGGATGTCCAGTTCGGCGGCAATATTCGGCGCGTCGCCGCCGGTCAGCAACAAACGCGGCTCGCCGCCCAGCAGGCGGGCGGCGGCGCGGAAGCCATGCTCAACCAGTCCCGCCGCCGCTTGGCGCGTGCCGCTGGCAATGGCGGCGGCGGTGTCGCGGGCCAGGCGGTCGGGGTGTTCGCCTTCCGCCAAGCCCAGTCCGCTGGTGCCGCGTGCCAGCGATCCGCGCATCAAACCTAGCCCTGGGGCAATCAGCCCGCCAAGATGCCGCCCTTCGCCGTCCAAGACATCCAAGGTGATGGCCGTGCCGCAATCGGCCACGCACACCGGGCCGGGGCAGGCATGGCGCGCGCCGACCAGCGCCGCCCAGCGGTCCACGCCCAGTTTTTCCGGGCTTGCGTAGCCGTTTGTCACGCCAAAGCCCCGCGCCTCGGAGCGGATGAAACGTGGCACTAGCCGCCAATGCTTTTGCGTCCAGGCTTTAAGGTCGGCGGCAAGGCCGGCCCCGGCGACATTGGCGACCAGCACCTGGGCGGGCGGCGGCGCGTCCGCCCAACGCTCCGCGAAGGCGTCGGGACAGGCCGGCGTGGCGAACGGCTCGCCCGGCTCGATCCGGCCGGCCTTGGCCCAGCCCCATTTGACCCGGCTGTTGCCGATGTCAATCAGCAAGGCCATAGGGAGCGCCGCAGTCATACAGGCCGCAGCCTCACGTCGCCGGAGGCGAATTCCCTGCGCCCGCCTTCCGCGCAGTCCAGCACCAGCAGCCCCGTGTCGCTGATGCCGACCACCACGCCGTTTATCATTTTGTCGCCTACCTGCAAAACCGCCTTGCGCCCGGCATGGCAATGCCATTGCCGCCATTCCCCGATATAAGCCGGCAAGCCCCGCTCGGCATAATCCGCCAGCAGCCGCAACAGTTCTTCCAGCAGCAGGGCGGCCAAGCGGTTGCGCGACGGCGGTTGGCCGGCGCTGATTTGCTCCAGATCCACCCAAGCTTGGTCGATGGTTTGCGCCGTGGCAGCGTTCATATGCACATTGAGGCCGACGCCGATGACCACGGCGCAGCGGCCATGGGCCTCGCCGGACACTTCCAGCAAGATGCCACCCAGCTTGCGCTCCTGCCAAAGCAAGTCGTTAGGCCATTTCAAGCCCAGCCCTTCCACGTCGGCCCGGCGCAAAGCGCGGATGAGGGTGACGCCCACGGCCAGGCTAAGGCCGGCGATGGTGGCGTGGTCCTCGAAACGCCAC
>CAZOTR010000147.1:1600-10439 GCA_964582755.1 uncultured Methylococcaceae bacterium
GACGCCCACGGCCAGGCTAAGGCCGGCGATGGTGGCGTGGTCCTCGAAACGCCACAGCAGGGACAGGCAGATGTTGCCGCCGAAAGGCGAGAGCCAGCTTCGCCCGATCCGCCCCCGGCCCGCGCTCTGGAATTCGGCGAGGCAGGCGCTGCCCGCAGGCTGGCCCAGGGCGGCTTGGCTCATCAAATAAGTGTTGGTGGAGCCCAGTTGGTCGTGGATCTCCAAGCCAGCCAGCCGGGTTTTGGCTTCCGCGGACAACTCCCCGACAATCGCCGCCGCGTCCAGCAGATCCAAGGGCCGCGCCAGCCGATAGCCCTTGCCGGAGACGGCATCGATTTCCAGGCCGAGCTCGCGCAAGTTGTGGACCATCCCCCACACCGCCGTGCGGCTCAGGCCCAAGGCTTGGGCCAGCCCCGTGCCGGAATGGAAACCGCCGTCGGCGAGCAGGCTTAACAGGGTTTTGCGTTGGGGAGGAAATAGCATGGCGCCGCCTGTTGGCTAAAGCCTGAACGCTGGGCTTACCAAACCGCCGGCCTGAAATCGGCGTCGTTGCGGATTTCCAAATGCTCGCCGTTTTGGCCGATCACAAACAAGCCTTGGGCTGCGGCATAACGGGCGACATTGTCGGGAATGACCATCGCCGCCACCGCGCCCATCACCCGCTTGCCCGCATAAGTCGGCAGCAGGAGCTTCAGCTTCGAGAGCCGTGCCAGATGCTCGTTGACATCGTCGGTTTTCAGCTTGCTTTTGCACTCGATGGCAACCACGTCGGTGTCGTTGACCACCAGCAAATCCACTTCGATGCCGCCCGCCTCGCGCTGGGCGCTGACATTTTCATGCACTTCGTGGACATCAATGTCGCGCTCCCGAAACAGGCGCACGGCGGAGGGGCGCACCGCCTCCTCGATGAAATCGCCCAGCCGGTTGCTTAAACGGCCAACGCTGGCGGTGACTTCCTTGAGTTTGCGGTCGGTCTCTTGGAATTTGCGGTCGGTCTCTTGGAACTTGCGGTCGGTCTCCTGGAATTTGCGGTCGGTCTCCTGGAACATCCGCCAAACATCATCGAACGTGGGTTGTGTCGAGGACATCAGCTTGCACCTGTCAAATGATTGAACCAGCGGGCATTGTACCGGCTATCGCCCAGGCTTTCATGCCCGCCCCGCCCGCGCCGCCTTGTCCAGTTCCCGCAGCCGCTCCAGTTTCTCGCCAATCTTGATTTCCAGCCCGCGCGGGACCGGGCGGTAGTATTGGCGCGGACTCATCGCGTCGGGGAAATAGTTTTCTCCGGCGGCATAGGCATCCGGCTCGTCATGGGCGTAGCGGTAGGCTTTGCCGTAGTCCAGGTTTTTCATCAGATGGGTCGGCGCATTCCGCAAATGCACCGGCACCTCCAGGCTGCCGGTGTGGGCGGCGTCCACGCGGGCGGTGTTGTAGGCGGTATAGACCGCGTTGCTCTTCGGCGCGCTGGCCAAATACAACACCGCCTGCGCCAAGGCCAGCTCGCCCTCCGGGCTGCCCAGCCGCTCCTGCGTGTCCCAGGCGTTCAGGCACAATTGCAAGGCGCGGGGGTCGGCGTTGCCGATGTCTTCGGAGGCGATACGCAGGATGCGGCGGGCCAGGTACAGCGGGTCGCAACCGCCGTCCAGCATCCGGCAGAACCAATACAAAGCCGCATCCGGCGCGGAGCCGCGCACCGCTTTGTGCAAGGCGGAGATTTGGTTGTAAAACGCCTCGCCCTGCTTGTCGAAGCGCCGCACACTCCCGCCGGCCAACACCTGCTTGGCGACGGCCTCGGTGATGGCCCGCTCCTCGCCGTCCAGCAAATCGGCGGTGATTTCCAGCAGATTTAGCAGCTTGCGGGCGTCGCCGTCGGCGGCGGCGATGTACCAGCGGCGCAGCTCCTCGGGAAACTTGATCGCAGGCAGGCCCAGGCCACGGGTTTCGTCATGCAAGGCCCGGTCGATGACTTTCAGCAAGTCGTCCTCGCCCAGGCTTTTCAGCACATAGACTCGCGCCCGCGACAGCAAGGCGTTGTTCAACTCAAACGAGGGATTCTCGGTGGTCGCGCCTAGAAAATAAAACGTGCCGTCCTCGACATGCGGCAGGAAGGCGTCTTGCTGGGACTTGTTGAAGCGATGCACCTCGTCCACAAACAAGACAGTGCGGTGGTTTTCCTCAGCCAGCACCTTTTTCGCCGCCGCCACCGCCTCGCGGATCTCCTTCACCCCCGACAACACCGCCGACAGGGTCAGAAAATGGGCGTTGGCATGTTTGGCGATGAGGCGGGCCAGGGTGGTTTTGCCAGTGCCGGGCGGACCCCAGAAGATCATCGAATGCAGCCGCCCGGCTTTGATGGCTTGATATAAGGGCTTGCCCGGCGCGATGAGATGGGATTGGCCGATATACTCGTCCAGGTTCGCGGGACGCAGGCGCTCGGCCAAGGGTTGGTAGGTTTCTGCCAAGATTATTTATCCTCGAAAACATCCACCCCGGCAGGCGGTTTGAAATCGAATTTAGCAGGGTCCAATTTGACCCCAAGTTTCAGGTTGGAAAAGTAAATCCGCGTGGCTTGGCCGAAATTGTCGCTCAATTCCATGCCCGCCAGATTGTCCCCGTCCAAGCCAATCAACACCTGTTTGAAACCACTTTCTTCCTCTTTCGGAATCAGCTTGATCCAATACAAGCCTTCTTCCTTCTCCTGGGATTGGATGGTGAAATTCTTATCCAAGGCCACCTCGCCACTGAGCAGCAGGGCAGGGGTGGAGCCTATCGCCTGGGTGATTTTCTTGGCCGTCACCTGCGCCAGATCCACATCGTAAAACCACACCTTGCCGCCGTTGGAGACGATTTCCTGTTGGTAAGGCTTGGTGTAATTCCAGCGGAATTTGCCCGGCCTTTGCAGGTAGAACTCGCCGCTCGATTGCTTGCCGGCCTCGCCTTTCTCGTTCACCACCACTTGGCGGAAATCGGCTTGCAGGCTGGTCGCCTTGGCAAGAAAGTTATGCAGGCGTTGGACGGGGCTGTCTTCGGCGAATGCTGGAAGGCTTGCGGCCAATAAAACGGTCAGGGTCAGGGGTTTGAGCATGGGTATGTTTTTCCGAGTTTAGGTTTCAATTTTCCGGCGGGAATTCAAGCCGTTCATAGATGTCCGCCAAGGACAACTCGCAGTCGATGGAAGGCAGGGCCACGCGGGCATCCAATCCCGCCACTGCCGAATACAGCCAAAACCCTCCGGTTTGGCGTTGGAACACTTCGACTAGAGGGGACTCCGTGGACACCAACACATAATCTTGCAGGGATTCCAGGCAAGTGCGGTAACGGCGGAATTTTTCGCCCCGGTCGAACAATTCCGTGCCTGGCGACAGGACTTCAATAATCAGCGTGGGATTCAACAACACATCGCGCCGCCCGTCGTGGAATTTAGGCTCGCCGCAGACCACACTGATATCGGGATAGGAAAACAAACCCTTGGTCTGGCCCGGCGAATAGTTCCCGCTTAAAACTTTCATATTGGGGGAAAGTGTGCGGCAAGGCTTGCCTTTTAATTGCGCATAAAGCTCACCCGACACATTCGCGCAAATCGTGCTGTGTTCCAACGTTTCCCCCGCCATGGCATAAACCTGCCCGTCCAGATATTCCTGGCGGAACTCCTCCTCGCGCTCTTGGGCGAGGTAATCGTCAAAGCTGTAAGCTGGATTAGTCTGTGGCAGGCCCATGGCATTTCTCCTCAATGATTAGGGCAGGCGCTTAAACCCGCTTCGCCAAAGTCTCCGCGTAGCCGGTGTAATCCCTAGGCGTCAGCGCCAGCAATCTTTGCTTGGCGTCCTCTGGTATTTCCAGTCCTGCGACGAAGTTTTTCATATCCTCCGCGCCTATGCGCCGGCCACGGGTCAATTCCTTTAATTTCTCGTAAGGTTTCTCCACGCCGTAGCGGCGCATGACGGTTTGGATAGGCTCGGCCAGCACCTCCCAGTTGGCGTCCAAGTCGGCCTCCAACGCGGCGGGATTCAATTCCAGTTTGGACAAGCCTTTCAGCGTGGATTGCAAAGCTATCAGGGTATGGGCGATGCCCACGCCGAGATTGCGCAACACTGTGGAATCGGACAAATCGCGCTGCCAGCGGGAAATCGGCAGTTTTTCCGCGAGATGGCTGAACAAGGCGTTGGCCACCCCTAGATTCCCCTCGGAATTTTCAAAGTCGATGGGATTGACCTTATGCGGCATGGTGGAGGAGCCGACTTCCCCCGCCACGGTCTTCTGGATGAAATAGCCTTGCGAAATATAACCCCAGACATCGCGGTTAAAGTCGATCAATACCGTGTTGAAACGCGCCAAGGCATGGAAATATTCGGCGATATAATCATGCGGCTCGATCTGGGTGGTGTAGGGGTTGAAAACCAGCCCCAGCGATTCGACAAAGTTTCGCCCGAAAGCCGGCCAATCCACTTCCGGGTAAGCGACGGCGTGGGCGTTGTAATTACCCACCGCGCCGTTGATCTTGCCCAGCAAATCCACTTTGGCCAGTTGCCCATATTGGCGCTCCAAGCGGGCGGCGACATTGGCGAATTCCTTGCCCACCGTGGTTGGCGTGGCGGACTGGCCGTGGGTGCGCGACAGCATGGGCTGGGCCGAATAATCGTGGGCCAGCACCCAAACGCCTTCAATCAGCTCAAACATATCCGGCAGCAACTCTTGTTCCCGCGCCTCCCGCAACATCAGCGCGTAGGCCAGATTGTTGATGTCTTCGGAGGTGCAGGCGAAATGGATAAACTCGCTGATTTTCGCCAATTCCGGGATACCGGCGATGCGCTCTTTCAAAAAATACTCCACCGCCTTGACATCATGGTTAGTGGTTTTCTCGATGGCTTTCACCCGCCCGGCGTCATCCACGGAGAAATTGGCGAGGATGGCTTCCAAGTAGGCGTTGGCTGCCTCGCCCAACGGTGGAACTTCGGCGATGGCCGGCTCTTTGGCCAAAGCTTGTAGCCAGCGGATTTCCACCAGCACTCGGAAACGGATCAGGCCGAATTCGCTGAGGATGGAGCGCAGGGAATCGACTTTGCCGGCATAGCGGCCGTCGATGGGGGATAGGTTGGTGAGGGTCATGGGTGTTCTTCTAATGGTTTTGGATTGTGGGATATTGGGTGTCGTCTTGTTCGGCCAATTCAAACAGGCATTCCAGCGCCTCGTAGACTTTTGCCACATCGTCTATCGTGAAATTCTCCGGGTCTTTATGGAAAGTGTTGCCGACCAGCTTGCCAAACTGCCACAGATTGGCATCGGTCACCACGCCATAGACAGGTTTTTTGGGGGTTTCATTCAGTCGCTGCGCGGCCACCAATTCCGCGAGGCATTGGCCCCAGCCTTGCTCAAAATCGTTTTTCTTCGCCTCGACAACAATGACTATAGGCTTTTCCAGAATGGTTTTACCCAATTCCGAACGGCTGGCGACAATATAATCTGGAGTTCCCGACAGCACTTCATCGACAGCCAAGGCTAGTTGATTCATATGTCTGCCACGGCGTGGCCTAACGCTCTCCGTGCGGAGTTTGCCCCTTTCCTTTGCTTGTTTTCAGGGGTTTATCCGCCGCTGTCCCGGTATTCGCTTGGGCGTCCTGGTTTTCAAACAGGGCGGACAAATCCCTAAGCGCATTGGAATTGGGAAAATCGACTTGCCTCATTAACACCGCGCCGAAGACCATGCCTACGGCAAACGTAACGGCAAGCAGGAATTTATTCGTCACATAAACAATTTGCCGTTTTTCATCGGGCGCGGCTAACGGTAAGCTGTTGGCAATTGAGGCTAGCTCGGACAGCACAGATTCGCAGGCGTTGGAGAAATCCGCAATGTCATCTATTTGGAAACCATCGGAGTGCGCCAGATTGTTCCTGATTGTCGCAATCCAGCGGATTTTTTTAACCAACGCAATGGGCAACTGAGCTTCGACACTGGTCAGCTTGCCATGCAACCCACGGCCTTGGGCATTAAAAGCATTTTGCAAAATGCCTTCAATTTTCCTTGAATATCCGAAAGCTAGCTCAATCTGGCTCATGTCAGGTTTGCCGGTGCAGTTGCGTAGGCCGGGCAACGGATCTATCGGTGCCCGATAATTTTAGCTGAATTCGGGCTTGTCGGGCGCGAAGAGACTCGCTTGACCTGCAAGGCCGCTGATTTGGTTACATGCCTAAGTGTTTTTTGACCTCATCAAGACCCATGGTTTGCGCATCGCCTTCGGCATTTTTCGCTTCCCGTAGCTCGGTCAAGTCTTGGGCATCCGCTAAAATCTCCTGCAAGGCTATAAATTCCTCATAGGGTAAAACGACAAATTCGCGCTTGCCTTTGTTTTCCAAAATTTGGGGGTGTAATTCGAGCATTTCTCATACCTCATCGATAAGCTTCGCGGCGATGGATGATGCGATAAACAACAATGGTCTTATCTTCCACTTCAAACAGCACACGGTAATCGCCAACCCGTAAGCGGTACTCTGGCGTATATTCAGTCAGGCGTCTTACATCGCCCCGTAGGTTATCCTGCAATGCCGTGATCTTTTCCAGAATGCGGCGTGCGTTATCCTTAGGCAGAGCGCTCAAATCTTTGATTGCCCGAGGCTTGAAATCTACGTTGAAGGGCATAAGCGGTAGCTCGATTCAATCACCCCGCCCCCCAGACATTCCTCGCCTTGGTAAAACACCACCGCCTGCCCCGGCGTGACGGCGCGCTGGGGCTGGTCGAAGACGACGCGGCAGCGGCCATTATCCAAAGGCTCAACCCGGCAGTCTTGGTCGGGCTGGCGGTAGCGGGTCTTGGCGGCGCAGCGCAGCGGCGCTTCCAAGGGGCGGTTGCCGCACCAGTCCATCGCTCCGGTTTCCAAGGCGTCGGTGAACAGCAGGGGATGGTCGTGGCCTTGGCCGACAACCAGGACGTTGCGTTCCAGGTCTTTTTGCAGCACATACCAAGCCTCTTGGTCCGTGTTTTTCACGCCGCCGACGCCGAAGCCCCGGCGCTGGCCCAGGGTGTAGTACATCAAGCCTTCGTGCCGACCTATGGTTTCGCCTTCCACCGTCTGGATTTCCCCCGGTTTGGCGGGCAGGTAGCGTTGCAGAAAATCCTTGAAACGGCGTTCGCCGATGAAGCAAATGCCGGTGCTGTCTTTCTTGCGGGCGTTGTCGAAACCGGCCTGGGCGGCGAGTTTGCGCACTTCGGCTTTTTCCATGCCGCCGATGGGAAACAGCGTGCGGGATAGCTGGGGCTGGCCCAGGCCGCAGAGAAAATAGGTCTGGTCTTTGTTGCCGTCCACGCCTTTTAGCATGTGGTAACGCCCGTCGCGCTCCTCGACGCGGGCGTAATGGCCGGTGGCGATGAGTTCGCCGCCCAGATCTTGCGCATAGTCCAGAAAGGCTTTGAACTTGATTTCCTTATTGCAGAGGATGTCCGGGTTGGGAGTGCGGCCTGCGGCATATTCTTGCAGGAAAACCTCGAACACATGGTCCCAATATTCGGCGGCGAAGTTGACGCTGCGCAGGGTAATGCCCAGCTTGTCGCACACGCCTTGCGCATCCTCCAGATCCTGCCGGGCAGTGCAGTATTCGGTGCCGTCGTCCTCGTCCCAGTTTTTCATGAACAGGCCGGACACCTCGTAGCCTTGCTCCAGCAACACCAAGGCGGTGACGGAGGAGTCCACGCCGCCGGACAGGCCGACGATGACGTGCCGACTCATGGCGCGGTTTTGGCCAGGAAGGATTTGAGGACGCCGAGCGGATAGCGTTCGCCAGCCAAGTAATCGTCGATGACGCCCAGCACCAGCGGGCTGCGCAACCGTCCGCTTTGCGCCTGCAATTCGTCGCGGGTCAGCCAGACGGCGCGTTCGATGCCTTCGTCCAGCGGGCTGTCCGGCTCGTGTCCGAAGGCCGTGCCGCCGAAGCACACGCGCAGATAACTGATTTGCTTGTTGGGATGCGCCCACAGGTAGATGCCGACGAGGAATTCCGGGGTGAAGTGCCAGGCGGTTTCCTCGAACGTCTCGCGGGCCGCGGCCTCCAACAGGGTTTCGCCGTGTTCCACATGGCCGGCCGGCTGGTTGATGACCAAGCCGTCGCCGCTGTCGGGACGCTCCTCGACCACTAGAAAGCGCCCGTCCCGTTCGACCACACTGGCGACGGTGACCCGTGGCCGGGGCAGGGTGGGGGCGGCGCTGGTTTGTTTGTGCATGTAAAGTGTATTGGGTTCTGGTTTGATGTGAGCCGGTCGGGCCGCTTAACTTTAAAAGTGGGTGGCCGCGAGGCTTTCTTCCCATTGCCGCCGTGCGGCGGGCTTTCCGGGCGACTGAGCATTTTCCGGTTATTTGCCGCTTATCGCAAACGGATTTCGCGCGGCGGTTGACAAGCCCGCAGGCATGACGGTACTTTTGCGGGCCAAATTCCAAAAATCAACCATAGGGCAAGCCGAACATGAACTATCGCAAACACACTGCTGCTCTGCTGGCGGTCTTGGTCTTCTTAACGCTGGCCGGCTGCGGCAAGAGCGAGCCGGAGAAGGCGGCTGGCAAGCCCGCCGCCAGCGCCGCCGCGCCCGCCAAAGCCGCGTCTGGCGACAACGTGGACCATCAAGCGTTCGAGCATAAATCGGCGGAGCTGTGCGTCAAGAAGGAGCTTGCGCTCAGGAAGAAGGAGCACCAGACCAACGCCGATGCCGCCGACGATGCGCTGGCCATGCTCTGCGAATGCATCGCCAAGGAAGAGTCCAAGCACCTCACCAAGCAGGAGGCGCGGAAATTTGTGCAGGAGAACGAATATCCGATGTCGCTGATGATTAAAGCGGGGCAGGCCGAGGAAATCTGC
>CAZOTR010000148.1:0-1443 GCA_964582755.1 uncultured Methylococcaceae bacterium
GACCACGCGGGACTGGCCCAAGCCATGCTGGAAACCCTGGACCACCCTTTGCCCGCCAAAACCTTGCAAGAAGCCGTCGCGGAATTCTCGGTCGAAAGCAGCACCCGGCGTTATTTGCAAACGCTGGGGTTTGCCGCATAAACCAATCAAGCATACTCGGCGTTTATCGTGGATTTCCCCTTGTTTCGACCCATGCTTGGCAAGCGCTTGCCCCGCCCTTCAGTGGGCGCAGGCTGCGCCGGCCAACTAGGGCTTTATGTTTTCTTCTTATCTTTCCAACTTAACACCACCGCCGCCTATGTTGGCTTGCTGCTGATGGCTCTGGTTTTTGCCATCCAACATGCAGAATGGACGCCTTTGCTCAGGCGCGAACCGGTGGCTTATATTTTTCTCGCGCTGGCTGTATATATCGCGCTATATTCCGTCTGGGCCGCGCATGAGTTTCCCGAGACGGCGCAGGAACAATGGACCGCCTGGGCCAATTGGATGCACTGGCTGTTCTTCATCCCGGTGGCGTGGTCGGTTTTCAAAGATGCGAAAAATATCAACCGCCTATTGCTAATCCTAGCCGCCGGGGTGATGCTCCGCATTCTGGCGCACACGGATTGGGGAGATTTGCGCAATCTCTTCACTTGGAAACGGACGGGGTTTGGCTATTCGGAAATTGTGGTTGCGCTGGTGTTCGGCGTTATCACCTTAGGTTTGTTATTGCTTGCGCCCCGGATGACACAAGCGCCTACCCGGCCTGCCCTCCGCTGGGCGCTATTTGGCTCATGGCTATTCAGTTTGGCCGTGTTCCTCGAAGCCATGGTGTTAAGCCAAACCCGCTCCGCTTGGCTGGCCGCTGTTATGGTTTTTCCAGTGGCTTTGCTGGCCCGCTACCGGGATTGGCTGCGCGATTATGCGCTCAAGTCTTTAAGGGGAATGGCTATGCTGGCGCTGGCGGCACTCGTCGCAGGGCTGTTCATCGTGAAAAACTCCGGCCCCATACTCAGCCGTATGCATGCCGAGCCGGAAGCGGTCGCCAGCCTTGCCAAAGGAGAGGACAAAATCCCGCAAACCATCAGCATCGGCGTCCGCTTTGGGCTTTGGCGCATCGGTTTGCGCCAATGGGCGGAAAGGCCATTCTTGGGCTGGGGGCCGGGAACCACCAAGTTTCTCTTGGGACAGGCCACCACCGACCCACAATTGGCCTCACATGCCCATTTGCACAATCTCTATCTGGAGATACTGGTGCGCTTCGGTGTGCTGGGAGGCTTGCTGTTTGCCTCCCTGATTCTGCTGCTGCTGCACGGCGTCAGACAAGCCTATTTGAATGGCCTTATACCCTGGGATTATGCCTGCTTTCTATTCGCGGGCTGGGCCTTCACCGCCGTGTTCACGGTGTTTGACTTCCAGATTTTCAAATATGTCTGGAGAAACTATTGCGTGATCTGGGCGGCA
>CAZOTR010000148.1:1543-10340 GCA_964582755.1 uncultured Methylococcaceae bacterium
TGACTTCCAGATTTTCAAATATGTCTGGAGAAACTATTGCGTGATCTGGGCGGCACTGTCCTATGCCGCCCAGCTTGAAACCCTCCGCCTCAGCTTGCGGAAAACAGCAGGCGTTGGGCATCCATGACCATCAGCCCCTGCCGCCAATCCATATGGTGCATCGCCTGCCAGCCTCCCGCCTCTTCGCCGCTGCGATGCCATAACAGGCGCTCCTGGTATTCGCCAGGGGTTAATACAGTAATCTCGTTGATATTCAAACCGTCCCCATAGCGGCGGACACAATCCTGTGAAGGCCGCAACAACCGTCCCGCGTTGTCGCGCAGTATCCGCCCTCCGGGACGCGCCCGGCTGAAATCGCGCAGCAAGGGATTTGCGGGATGCGGAGTCCAGTCCCTGCTCAAAGGGTTGTCGGCATGGAAGGCGAACAACGTCTCGTCATAGCGCAGCCCCTTCCATTTCAGTTTCACCGCGCCGAACATCCACCAACGCCCCCCATGCTCGAATACCGTCGCATCGACCATGCGGATATCAGAGATTAGGGTTTTGACCATTTCCCAGCGCCCCGGAAACTCCACGCAGCGATAAACATCGACACGCCTTGCCGCCTTTTTTTCCGGGACCATGTAAAGCCCGCCCTCAAATTCAAACAAAAACGGATAGGACAGGTGATAAGCCTCCTCAAGCACCGGCTTGGCAGGCCCGACGGGGTGGGCCTGCCCGTCCAACTCCATCACGCTGATGCGCCCGCGCCGGGTGGCATAGGGGTATTCCTCAAAAAACACATAATGGCGTCCATCCCGATGCCACACGAAGGGATCGGCCCAAAACACCTCATCCGGGGGATAAATCGGTTGCAGGCTCGCCACCGGGGGCGCCGCCAGCGCGTCCGCGCCGCAAAAGCCTGCGAGCAAAAACCACTGCGCATACTGCCGTGATTCTTCCGGCTTTCGCGCCACGCGCCGGACTGCCGATTCATACCAACGTTGCCAGATAGTCATGGCCTTATCCCGCTAACCGCCATCGCCATCGCCGCGTGTGATGTATAACTCCACATCCGGCAAATGGCGCGCCAAGGCCAATTGCTCCTTTCCCCTATCCAACCTAGGCGCAAACCCCGTCCGCTTAAGATCAGCCCATAGGATCAAACCGTTCCCGTAGCATTCCACCTTATGCACACCCTCCCGGCGCATGTGCCGCAAAGCGGCGGCAAGCAACGCTAGTCGGGCGGCGGAATTTTCCCGGCCAGTGAGAATATCGACAATATGGGCGCGGCGTTGCTTGTGGCGGAAATAGATTGAATACACCAAATAGCCGGCAAGGACACCTTGTTCTTCGACGGTCAACACCGTATAAACCGTGTCGGGATGCCGCCGATAACGCCAATTCAAAGTCGCCGCGTCGCGCAAGGTGATGGCGGGATACTCCTGTTTGGCGCTGGCCCATAATCCGTCAAAGCGGGCATCGAAATCCCCGGCCAAGGCTTCCACCGGCAGGCTAGGCTGCGGAATTCTAGGTATCACCCAATCCGCCAAAGCGGCCAGCAGCATCCCCGCATACTTGCCAACCACCGTTTCCAAAGGTTGGCGGAACGAAACCAGCCGCGCCCAACTGCCGGTGCCTTTCTGGGCTTGAAAACCAATCCGGTACAAGGTCGGCTCCACCGGCCCGGTGACATGCTTGCCCAGTTGCATATAATCGGCGGCGGAATGGTTGAGCATGGCGGCGGCGATGCCGTTGGACAAATCCGGCCCGGTGGAATCGCCCAGCCGTTTTTGCGCCTTCAAAGCCCGCCGCAAATGCCCCCAATGCACGATATTATCGGTAAACCAGGAAGCGGACACTGGTTGCCCCGCAATATGCAATCCGGCGGGAATGCCGCTTAAAGTGCCAATGATGCGCCCATCCCACTCGGCGACGACGCCCCGGTAACCCGGCTTGTCCAAACGCGGATCTTCATGCCACTGCCAATGCCAGCGCCGTTCAGCCCGTTCAGCTTGTTCTTCGCCAAAAACATCTTTGATAAGCTCCAATATCTGGCACTTATCCTCTTCCCGTCCAGCCCTTATTTCAAACATAAACACCCGCTTGCCAAGTCAATCAACAGAAATCCAATGTGCCGGTCCGCGCATTGCGCTTGAATAATGCGCTTGGATTGAAACATCGTCAATGCGCGGGGCTTGTGCCGCTTGGCCTCTTGCGCATGGCGCGGTGTGGTCAAGGCCGCAATAAGCCGACGGGAACCGGCGTTGTCGGCCTGCTTGGCTTTGGAGATAAGCCATTGAAAAATTGGATGGAACGATCCATGGTCGGCATGGGACGCCTAATCAGACAGACGGGCCGATCCATTCAGCGCATGGAAACTAAGGATTTCCACCATAAGGCATTCCCGCCGCAACCTCGAAGCGCCCGTGCGGATCATGCAAAGCCCGGCCTTCGCCATGCCCGCCTTGCCTTCTTATATCAATTCCAGTATGTTCTACCCATGAAACCAGTGCGCTTCCTCGGCGACTCGCTTAAACGCCTGTTTACATTGCCCTCCTTGCCGAAGCCAGTGCTTCACGCCTTCCCCGAAAAGACCCAAGCCACGTCCAGCCGGGACATCGCCATTGCCAAAGAGCGCCTTGCCCAATTGATGAAAGACAGACCATGAGCGAGATCGAAAGCTACGAAAGCGTGTGGGATGCGATAGCCGACACGCCCGGACAAGCGGCCAACCTGCGCAGCCGCGCCGAACTCATGCAAAAAATCGCCGCCATCTTCGAAGCCAACGGCTGGACACAAACCGAAGCCGCCCACCGTTGCGGCGTGACCCAACCGCGCATCAATGACTTACTTAGGGGCCGAGTGTCGCGCTTCTCGCTGGATGCCTTGGTCAATATTGCCACGGCGATTGGGCGCGAGGTGCATATTGAATTGGAAGCGGCTTGAATAAAGAGATGCCTCACAAAGTTTTCTGAGCCATGAAGGATGTCCAGTTCATTGGCAGCAGCTTGGCTGATTTGCGAGAATTTTCCCCGGCGGCGCGAAGCGAAGCAGGTTTTCAATTACGGCGGGTGCAATCCGGGCTTGACCCTGATGACTGGAAGCCCATGCCTAGCATTGGCATGGGTGTCAGGGAAATCCGTATCCATGCGGGCGGGGCTTTCCGGGTGATTTACATTGCCAGCCTTCCAGACAAAGTTTATGTGTTGCATTGTTTCCACAAGAAAACCCAAAAAACCGCCCAGCATGATATTGAACTGGCAAGACAGCGCTTCCGCCAGATTGAGGCATCAAAATGAATGAACTGATCAAAGCAGACGACAATTTGTTTCTGGCGCTCGGCTTTCCGGCCCACGAAGCCGAGGTATTAAAAATGCGCTCTGACATCATGGTGGCCTTGGCGCTACACATCAAACATAATGCCTTGACCACGCTCCAAGCGGCTGAACAGCTAGGCATCAGCGAGGCGCAAGTCGTGTATCTGCTGCGCGGAAAATGGAAAAAATTCACGTTGGACACCTTGATTACCTTGGCCGCCCGGATCGGCAAGCGGGTTCGGTTGGAATTAGACGAAGCGGCTTGATTGAGCATGGCACACTAGGAAACCCTGCGTTGCTGGAAGAATTGCTGGATGTGTTGTCGCGGGAAAAGTTTTCCAAACGACTGGCGCAAGCCGAGTTGACAGCACAAGGCATTGTGGCAAAATCAAAAAAGATAGCCCATGTCGCTATGCCGACCATAATCCCCCGCGTAACAGAGCAAGACCCGCACGACGACCAAGTCATCGCCTTTGCTGTGGCAGTGCAAGCGGATATGATCGCCTCGGCTGATAAGCACCTGCAAAATTTAGGCGGGGAGTTTGTTGGCGTGGGCAAACGAAATAGCCATTTGTCTACTCTGCCGGACTAAGGGAAAATATGATCGATCCAGCTAGCCAAGAACAGCTTAGAGAAGCTATTACAGATTGTATCGGCGCTGATCAGGGAGTGCTTGATGCATTACGCGAAGAGATTCGTCCCCTTAAAAGCGCCACACGCCGCATCCAACCGCGCTCCACGACATCGATTTCATTAGTTGGCACCGATGGTGGCAACAACCAACTCCAGTTCGACCCATTCTTGATCCAATTAGTGCGGGTGGTGGATAGTAGCAACAACGAGTACTGCCTAGAGGCGGTGTCACCCACAACCCCCGTCCAAAAGCTCAACGAGCTTCAGTTCGCAGCAGATGGAACGCCCCGAACGGCGCTGGGCGAAATGATGGCCTTCCTTGAGATGGATAGCCTTCCCAAGCTTTCTCACATGATCCGCCCGACTGATAAGGGAAGCCCGGTTTCCCCCAGTTGGGTGCAGGTCTATCGTGAACTAGTGGAATGGGCAATTTTGTTCGCCATTTTGAAAAAGGACTTTGGCACTGACACCTTGATCGTCTGTGACGGGTTATTGCGAACTAAAATTTTTGCCAAGGATCGGTTCCAACGCCTGCTCCAAGGCATGAAAGATCGCATTGATATGCAGTGGAATAAGAGTCGCCGTCGGGTTTATCTTGCCGGTGTGGCCAAGCACAGCAAGGTACTTTCAAGATATCGACTCGCCATGGCTCTTGAGGGTGTGCTAGAAACCGACTACCCGGCCTATGTAGAGGTGCCACGCGAGGTGGAGGAGAAAGCCTATGTCTGGTCTGAATTTGCGCGAGGCGATGACCGGGCCGGTGATACTGGAGAGATCAATAAATTCGTCGGCGGCAAGATGTTTTTAGTGAAGTTTGGTTCACATCGCCGCGACCCCGTGTGGCCTGTTGACATCTTTGTCCCACAAATTGGGGAGGCTCAGGCTATTCTCGGCTCGATGCTCGCCGACGCGAGCAATGGTTTCCCCGTTCCACATTATCCCCAGTGTTTACAAAAAGCACACGAAAACGCGGCCCTAGTCGATTTCGACTTCGATATTCTGCAAGGTTTCATCTACGAGGGGGTGCGATCAAGCCTAGGCGGTGACGCAGGGATATTGGATGCGTTTCAACTACAAGATGCCGACCCGGCGCAGCGCCGTTACGGATAAAGACAGAAGTGGATAACATGGCAGACATACAACTTTTTCCCAGAGATAAGGTCATCGGCATATTCCGGGGATTTCAGCAAGGCGGCTTGGAATTTCACGCCGAACTAGTTCTTCCATACCGGAACGATTTCCAGAACATCCCGATGCACGGACAATTCCTCCTTGTGCAATTAGAGACGCCTGACGAGGCTGTACTAGGCCGAATAGCATCGTTTTCCTCAGAAGGAAAGCTAGCTTTCGGCTCCGGCGAGGAATTCAATATCCGCGCAGTCCGCGAGGATCGCCCAATCCCCGAAGATTTGCGTGAGCAATACCTAAAATATCGGGTAAACATCCGGGTTCTCGGGGTATTGCGGCGCAATGGTCAAGGGCTGACGTTTGTCCCTTCGCATCGCCGACTTCCCCATGTGGGAAGCAAGGTAGCCTTTCCTAGCGACGCAGTGCTACAAGAGATTGCCGGTCATAATATCGATGGCGCACCCATCGGCCATCTGGCCTTTGGCGAATACATCTACGCTGCGGGCAACAAATCATTGCAAGCACTCGACTGGATGCAGGTGGTTTCCCCGGAGGTATTGGTTCGTTTTCCAATTGAATATCTAGTCTCACGCCGCAGTTTTATCTTTGCTCGTGCAGGCTTCGGTAAATCCAATCTCAACAAGCTGCTCTTCTCGAAGCTCTACGAGACGACCCCCCATGTCGAAAAGCGTGCTGGCAAGCTAGTTCCTGTCGGCACGGTAATCTTCGATCCAGATGGCGAATATTTCTGGCCCGACGTAAAGGGGAAACCAGGGCTTTGCGATGTCCCCGCGCTGGAAGACAAGATTGTCGTCTTTACCAGCCGGAAAAATCCAAGTCCCTTCTACCAGTCGTTCGTGGCGGGTGGTATCAAGCTGGATATTCGCCGCTTACGCCCAAGTGACGTAATCTCCATCGCACTCGGGCCAGAACGTCAGGAGCAGCAAAACGTGCGGAAACTACGGGGGCTACCGCAAGATCGGTGGGAGTCATTAGTCAACTTAATCGATGCTAATGGCAACACCACGCCGCTAGATGATATTTGCCGATTGCTCGATCTTCACCCTGAGCGGCAGGAGGCCGAGGCTCTAGCGGCCAGGAGCAATATGACGGCGATAGTAAAGACGTTGCACGACAAGAGCAGCCAGCTTATGGACATGTTGATTCACGCACTTTCCGAGGGAAAACTATGTGTTATTGATGTCTCGCAGATGCGAGGTGGTCAGTCGTTGATGCTATCGGGCTTGATTCTGCGCCGGATCTTCGACCGAAACCAACAGGAGTTTACAGCAGCCGATTCCAAAACTATTCCGACCATCGCAGTCGTTGAAGAAGCACAATCAGTGCTAAACGAAAATGCACCTGCCGCCGAGCCTTACATCGCTTGGGTAAAGGAAGGCCGTAAATACGATTTGGGTGCTTTGCTGATTACCCAGCAACCCGGCAGCATACCCGTCGAAATACTTAGTCAAGGCGATAACTGGTTCATCTTCCATCTACTGTCGGCGGTGGATCTAACTTCATTGAAAAGAGCGAACGCTCATTTCAGTGACGATTTGTTGAGCTCGCTCCTGAACGAACCTATCCCTGGTCAAGGCGTTTTCTGGAGTTCAGTCGGGGGAAAGCCCTATCCAGTCAGTGTTCGTGCCCTGTCGTTCGAAAAACTGTACTCAATACGGGATACCAATTACAACTTGCCTGCCGGAAATACCTATGCCCAAACCCTGCACAACATCTTTTCAGGCATGGGCACAATACCTACAACGACCCGCGCTACTGAAACCCAAGGAACAGGTGTTTTGTCTGCTGACGAACTAGAAACTGGAGACACCGAGAAAGTCGATGTTATGGCGAACATTGAACATCGGGTAATCGAAGCATTCCGGAAAGATAGCGACATTCGACAGAGGCTCGAATCGCCGAATGGAGTGCCTTGGTACCACATACAAAATTTTTTGATTGGGCATTTACCAGAACACTTGGAAGACCGCCGTCAGTTCGCCTATAACCTTGTCTCGAAAGCCATGAATGCGATGCTTGGATCACAGCCAGAGGCATGGGATACATTCAAGAATCCTACTACGGGAAAAACTTGGATAAGGATCAATAAATGATTAACAGCACTGAGTTAAAAAATACCGCTCTAAACGGAATATGCCCTTATTTCACAATGTTCCCGCTAGACTTTCCGCTCAATATCCTAAAGCGGAGAGCGAGGAAAGGTGATATCGTGCTTGATCCCTTTTGTGGCCGTGGCACAACCAACTTCGCCGCAAGGCTCGTCGGCCTGCAATCATTGGGGATTGATTCTAGTCCGGTTGCAACAGCGATTACGGCTTCCAAATTGGTGACGGCGAGTGTCGATGAGATTCTCATTGAAGCGCGTGGAATTCTGATGGGGCGTGAGGCTTTCCATATACCAGAGAGTGAGTTTTGGCAGTGGGCATTTCATCCAAACGTGGTGGATGCACTGTGCCGATTCCGGGAGGCATTCTTGGAAAATTGTACTTCAGATGCCCGGATTGCGCTACGCGGCATCATTTTGGGTGCGTTGCACGGCCCCAAACAGAAAACCTTCCCTAGTTATTTTTCCAATCAGTGTCCACGCACCTATGCCCCTAAGCCCGCTTATGCAATGCGCTTCTGGCGAGAGAGAGGGATGGAGCCTGAGCCAATCGATATTTTGGCTGTCATTGAACGACGTGCAAAACGTTACTATAGATTGTCATGTGACACTATCGGAACTGTGCGCTTGGCGGACAGCCGGGAAGCTGATGCTCTCCGACCAGAAATACCGAATGTCCGCTTTAATTGGGTCATTACCTCACCTCCGTACTATGGGATGCGAACTTATATCCCGGATCAGTGGCTCCGTAACTGGTTTGTGGGTGGCCCCGATGCTGTCGAATACACCAATCGACATCAAGTTGTTCATTCAAGTCCTGAGAATTTTTCAGACGATCTTCGCCAAGTGTGGCGCAACAGTTATAGCGTGTGCGCTGAAAATGCCAAAATGGTTGTCAGGTTTGGTGGCATCTCTGACAGGAGCGCCAATCCACTAGACTTAATCAAAAGCTCTTTTTATGATAGTGGCTGGCAAATTACCGCCACAAGGAAAGCAGGCACTGCGACCGAAGGAAAGCGGCAGGCTGATTATTTCCTGAGGAATAGGTCAAGCCCTATGGCCGAATACGATATTTGGGTTATTAAGCAATAACCTAAGCGAGGCAACCAGGATGCAGCGCAGCAGAATCCTGGATAATCGGAACCACAAATCACAATATTTCGCTTCGTCTCACCCAAGCCACTTGCCGTTTTCCTTTCTAACTTCATTATGAAACACTCTGCCGAACTTCAACTGCATCATGCCGTTATTGTGGATATGGCCACCCAATACCACACCGCAAATCCGCGTATTTTTGGTTCTGTGCTGCATGGCACAGTCTTGTAGGGTGCGCGATGCGCACCCTACAAAGCTTAGATCCACCCAATTCATCCATGGTATAATGGCAATTTGATAATTGTCATCCCATCGTGGCTAAATCCAATACGAAAATCCGGCCCGGCGGCATGGGCATTTACCGGCGTTTGTTGGGCTATGGCCTGCCTTATTGGAAAATGTTCGCAGTGGCCGTGGTTTCCATGTCGGTCTACGCCATGCTTGGCCCGGCCTTCGCCAAGTTGCTGCAACCGCTGATCGACGGCAGCTTCATCGAACATGACCCGGCCTTCCTGCG
>CAZOTR010000149.1:0-10297 GCA_964582755.1 uncultured Methylococcaceae bacterium
CCAATCCAGGCCCGATCTACGAGCGGGAGCGGGTCATCCCGCTGACGATCTCGACCGGCAGCGGCACCATCCATGCCACCGCCCCGGCCTCGGGGGCGGCGACCATCGACGCATTTGTCCGGCAGCTTAAAAACCAGGCGCGGACGTCATGATCCTGAGCAAAGGCGCCGACCACCTGCTTCTGCCCGACGACTTGCAGTGGGCGAACCGCTACACGCAAACCACGCTGGCGGTGGCCCAGTCACGGGGCGTCACCGGCAAGCTGTTGCGGGCCGAGTCCGCCAAGGTCTACGGGACGTTGATTTCCCTGCGGCAACCCGCTCCCAACATGGGGGTTGTCACGCTGGCGACGGTCAGGCAGATACAGGCATGGGCCAATATACCCAATCAAGATTTTGTCTGGACGTATTTCGGGCAGGATTACGCCGTCCGCTTCGCGCCAGACCCCATCAAGACTGCCGAGCCGCTGTTGGGGTGGACCTACAACGAGCCGGACGAGCTTTGGCGCTTGGAATTTGATTTGATTACGGTAGGTTGATATGGCTGTTTACGAATCCGACATTAAATTTTTCCACCGTGCAGAGGACAACGACTCGGACACCGGCTGCGGCCCGATCACGGCCAACGAAATACAAGATGGCGCAATCGGCGGCCTGTTCAGCCCCACGTCGGAACTCGACGGCTTGGAAGGGCGCGTGAAAATTCGCGGGGCCGGGGCTGTGATCGACACGCCTGGCCGGGAGTTGTTCGGCGGGGCGCACATCCTGCTGACCGAGGTGCCGGACGATCCCGCGCTCAATGTCACGCTGGTGACCACGGGCAACGAGTTCGCCCGCAGGCCGGAAGTGGTGTCGGCGCTGGGGAGTTATTATGTCGGGGGCGGGCTATTCCCCGGCATCGTCTATCAAGTCCAGCGCAAGGGGTCGCTGTATTTGCAGATCTGGCAACAGCCCGGCGCGCCGACGCCGAAGATAGGCTCAACGATCATCCTCAACCAAGACCATGGGACGGGATTGGAGATTGAGCAATATGTGCAAATTAAAGGCATCAACATTGAGACGATAACTATCGAAGATGACAGGGGGGTGTTTAGCAAGCAGTTTGTAACGCTGACCTTGGGCAAGCGCTTGGTTGCGGATTTTAACGGCCTCGACATATACCGCTTCACGCCATCGTCAAGCCTGTTGCGGACAAAAATATTCAATGTCTCAATATCCGACTCCGCCCATTATTATGGCACCGGGCGGCTGGCGGAGGCGGCAACCGTGGGAAAGCGCACCATCAAGGTCGTCAGCCCCTTCACCCAACTGGTTCCCGCCTCCGAGTCGCTCGACCCGAAAACCAACCTGGACATGGGCGGGCAGGAAAGCGGGATCGTGTCCGCCTCCACCGGGATGGCTACCCGCAACACGGTGGCGGCGTTCGGGCCGGGCGTGACGCTGTACATCAGGCCGTGGGTGCCTGGGACGTTGAGCTTGCAGGTGGGCGGCACACAGATCGTTGACCAAAACGGCGATCTTATGTTGGCTGGCGCGTCCGTTGGCACGGCAATCCCCAGCGAAGGCGAGATCATCGGCGGATCGGGATGCCCGACGCTCAACGGGCCAAAGGCTATCACCTACCAACCGGCTGGCGTGGTCAATGCGCCCTGCCAGACCGCGCTAATCGAGGTCACCGCCTCCAACCAAAGCCAGGCGTACACTACCGTCCTGCCTATAATGCCCTTGGCGGGGTCTATCCAGGTGGAATACATCTACCAGGGCGACACCTACGTTCTGCGCGACCGGGGCGACTATTACTGTGTGGGCGATAGCGATGCGTTCGGCTATGCTCAGTTTACGCCCGGCAATAAAAGCCTTGCCATCTCGCTGGAGGTGTTCCCGGATATTTCGTGGATCGTCATCAAATACGCGGTCAAGAGCTACACCTTTACACGGGGTGGGGTTTCGATTCCGGGCGCGTACTTTCTAATCAATCCCACCGCCCAAATTTCGCCGGGCGAAACGACCATTACTTGGAACGATGGCACAGCAAGGTCTGCGACCGTCAACATCGACGGGTCAATATCTGGGGACGCGACCGGGATTGCCTATTTCAGCGCAAACCAACTCAAGGTTTATCCCAACATCATTCCGCCCCATGGCACGGAGTTCAGCGTCACGCATACGCCAAGGCTTAAAGCAACAGAGGCGTTTGATCCTCTGCCGCTGAGTCCGGGGGGCATCGCCACCGTGACGCTGGCGAACAAAAACGTGGTTCCCGGCAGCCTCCAAATCGCGTTCAACCGGGTTTTGGATGTCGAAGATGATACTTATTATACAGGCGAAAACAGCCATGATGCGTATGTCCAGTCGGTCACCGCTCCGCCGTCCGCCCAACCCGTCAATGGATCATTCCTGTTTAAGGACGATGGCGCGGGGGCCATACCCGGCTTGGCAAGCGTCAGCATCAATTACACTGGATCGACAGCGGATAACGCCAGCGTGGCATTCGATCCCCGTTGGATGCAGGCGGTAAAATTGCCGTTCTATACGCTCTCTAATGCCGAGTAGAAAAAGCCATGATAAATGTTGTCCCCTCAGATCCGCCCCCGGAAGCATCTATTGTCGCGTCCAATGGCGTACACACTTTCCGCTACATGTTTAGCGGGTATCACGAAATCTCGCATAATTTTTTCGGGCAGTCTGCCACTATCACCTACTTGCATGGAGACGCCCTTTCCTCAACCTCCGAGATTTTTGCCTGCAACGCATTGACGGTCGATGTGACGCCGGTCAGTTCGGAACTGATTGTCCCCGGCTCGCTGGATTTTGAGCTGGCGGGCCGCCGCTACGAAGATGCCAGCGGCGCGGTGTACGCGGATGTCGATCCCGCCACCGGATCGGGCGCCTTTGCCGGCACCTTGAACAATCAGAGCGGCAAGGTGGAGTTGACGGCATGGGAGGCGGGCGGGGCGAACACAGCCTATCTCCATGCCCTGGCTACCCGTGTCGGGCAGTACATAGTCGATCAAGCGGTGATCACGTCACCCGGCCGGCCTACCCAGGTGGGTTCCGTCCAGGTCACCGCCACCGATGTCTACGGCAACAGCTTGGTCGCCACGGCAGATGCCGACGGCAAGTTCAGCGCGGCGGGCATCAGCGGCTCATACAATTACAGCCTGGGGCAAGGCTTTGTGAGGTTTGGCGATTGGATTCCGCCGGCGGGCCATGAAGGCGACCCGGATTACAACCCAGGCGCGGTCATCAATGGCTTGTGGTTCCGGCCTCGGCAAGTGATTGCCGATAGTCTCCGGCTCAATGTGGTCATTGTCACGTCGATTCCGGTAGATGACGCCATTGTTGGATTTCCGACCGCGCAATTGCCCGCCCATGGCCGTGTGCCGTGGGTGCGCGACGGCGATGTGCTGGCGATCATCGACACCCAATCCACGGTAGCCGCCACGGCCTCTGCCGGTGGCACGGTCGATCTGGGGCGGGACCGGCTTGAGCGGGTGTGGGTGCGGGATGCCGCTGGGGTGAAACTGCCGGTTGACCGCTATTCCGCCGACCTGGACGCCGGGATCTTCGCCTGGTCCGCGCCGCTTGCATTGGCGGGCTATTCCGCGCCTTACACGATTTACCATCGGCGGATGTTTAAGAGCCCGGTCGTCAATGTCAGCATCGACGGCACGATTAAATTGGCGCTGCCCGTCAACTATGCCAGCTTGGCGGCGGGATGTTTGGTTTCGACGGCGCTCCTCGTGGGGGACATGCAAGGGCGCGTGACAAACCTTTTCCATCAAAACACATGGGGCGACGGCTGGCATAATTCCAGCCAAAATGGCACCCCATCCGCGCTGTATAACGCGGATGATTTTCCCGTCCTGGTCAGCAATCAATCCAGCACGGACAGCTACGCCTTCGTTTTCCTGTCCGACCCGGCGAAATACAAGATTGTCTCCAAGCATCGCGGGACGCTAGTCACTAATATTCCCATATCCAGTGACTACACGCTGACCAACAAGGTGACCGGCGAGGATGAGCTGACGATTTACGCGGCAGGGTTCGGGGTGGGCTGGCTGCCAGGCAATACGATTCGGGTGGATGTCCGGGGCGCCAAGCAAGAGTTTGACCTGGCGTTGAGCATCCAACAGGGCGCGCAGGCCGGTGATGTCCAGCGGTTGGCGGTGGAGATGCACGGGGGGATATGATGGCAATAGCCATATTTAATATGTCGGAGGAGGGGCCATGCCGTTGATCGAAACGTGGACATACGGGCTGAATACACCCCCGACCGATCAATCCACGCTCTTGCAACTGGCCCGCAGCTTTTTGTTCCAGCGCAGCGCATTTTTGCAATCGCTGGGCGCGGGCGCATGGACGCCTATTGCCAGCTCGAACGGCACATCGACCAGCGGCGGCGGCTGGGCGTCGCTGTCGGATCTCAACTGGGCGTCCTCCGGGGCGCATTCGTGGGAGGTGCTAAAAAGTCCTGCGGGCATCGTGGCCGGTCCCGATGGGACCGGCACCGGCGACCAGTCCCGTCTTTGGCTACTCACAGATTTGAACTCGGCCAATGTCTACCAAGCCACTTTTAAAGTGTTCCGCGTCGCGCCGACCGGCGGCACGACCTCAGCCGCGCCGACCGCGACCGACGTGTTGAGCTACGCGTCCGTCCAGTTTTTGCGCTCAACCCTCTCGGCCACGGCGAAGTTCCATTTCTGGGGGGTGGCGAAAGGGGCATTTAAAGCGCTGGCCGGTTATCCCGGCACGGGGTACGTCCCCCACGCACACACGATATTGCCCATCAATAGCGTATCGACACGACCGCCCCCACCGCAGTCCGACGGCAAGCCGTATCCCTATGCCGCGCCGTTTTTTGCGGGCTGGCTAGATTCAGGTATAGGCGCTTTAGGAAATGCTTCCGGTGCCATCTTAGGTCCAAACGCCTTGGCCTGCTTTAATGCGGATGGGACAGCCGGAACCTGTGCGCTGAATGCAATGGGATCGCTATATTACGCAGGAAGCATGCCTGCAGAAGCCGCTTTTGCCAGCGGCGGCGACTACTTTACCGGATTGCAGCCGTCTGAAGACCTATATGCCTATTGCGTCACCGCAGGCAAGGCGGCGCGGATGGGCTGGGTGTCAGACATCCAGGCGACCGTCGCGCCGGTGGCGCAAAACACCACGGACATCGCCACGCCGACCACGAAAATCTTCGTCGGCAAATTGTTTGTGCCGAATAACGGCGTGACGCTGGTGATCTGATGCCGTCCGCCACGATCTCAAACCTGTCTCCGCAAATCTATGCGTTTGCCGCGCAGGCCAGCTATCCGGCGGGCATCGCTACTTTGCAAAGGCCGTCGCCTAATTACTCGGGGGCGGGGTCGATCATCGACACGACGATCGTGCAGACCGGCCCGTCCACTATCGTCTCGCTGGCAGGATGCCGGGTGGCGCTATTCGACTATGCCAGCCTTGGCTTGGTGGGGACTACAACGTCGGATGCATCCGGTGCATTCACATTCCCCGGCATAAATTCCGGTCGGCAATATTTCACCGTGGCGTTTGATCCGTCCAGTACTTACGACGCGGTGGCGACACAAAACCTACAGGTCACGCCATGATAATCGTCGTCCCCGTATCCGTTGAAAACGCCTACTTGACCAGCATTGCCAATGCCTTGGATGCGCAGTCCACCCCAGGGAAATTCCAGCTTTATTCGGGTACGCGACCGGCTGGCGGCGGGGCATTGAGCGGCAACACAAAGATCATTGAATGGGTGTTGCCAAAGCCCTGCGCGGCCTCCATAGCCGATGGCGTGTTGACATTCAATACGATTGCGTATTCACAGACCCTCGCAAATTCCGCGCATACATTTGCACGCGGTGTTGACGGGGCGGACAACTGGGTGGTCGATCTCGATACGGGGGTATTGAACGTGCCGCTGGCCGATGGCTCGCTGGCCGCCTGGCAGTTCGACGCGGCCAGTTATCCGGTCGGGGCGCTGCTGATCCCGACCGTGCTGGCGCTGAAATTCCCTGGCTGATAGGCCATGCCCCTGCTATTCAGGCGTCTGCGGGCCGGCGGCACGTCGCCGCTGATCTTCAACGCCTCGGGGTCCAGCTTTGGGGCGCTGGACGCCACCATCCTGCTGAGCGGGTTGGAGGCCCGGCAGCTACACCAGGCTCCGTTAAACGGAACCGTCTCGCCGGGTGGCCTGGCCGCCCGGCGCGTCCATGCCGCCGCGCTTAATGGCACCGTTTCGCCTGGCGGGATGGTGGCCCGGCAGATCCATCCTTGCGCGTTGGATGGCAACCTCTCGCTCGGCGGGCTGCAAGCCCGCATGATCCATCAATGCCCGTTGAACGGGGTGGTGTCGCCTGTGGCGGAGTGGGGGGCCGTCTATGACGTTTATGTGCAGCGCTCGATGGTGGGCCAGTGCCAAACGGCAATCGGGCCGTCGTCGAAGGTCGCCGCCGCCGCGCAGACCGGCATCGTATCGGCAATCCCGGCCCGGACGGATTTGCGCGTGGGCATTGCCCGGTCTGCCGATGCGAAGGCGGCGGTCAGTGTGGGCCTGGCGCATTATTCCAATGCCGCCGTGGACCGGCAGATTTTGGTCGGTCAGGCGAGCAGGGCAAGCGTGGCGGTTCGGTCGGCGGTGGCCTACGCCACGCCGGTTGGAGTGGCAACTAGGATCGTTGTAGGGCCGTCATCCCGAGCCGTAGCCAGTGCGTCTGTGCATATTGCCTATGTTAGTTTTATGGCTAAGAGCCTGCGGATTGTGGTTGGCACCGCCCAGCCGATCCATGGCGCTGTCCTGATAGGGCTTCGCCATTCCCGGTCAGTCTTCTCTGCGCTCGACACCGCTTGGCGTCCTGCCGTCCGTCCCAAAGGCATTCGCCCGCGCCGCCCGCCCTTGCCCCCGCCCATCTGGGGCGGGGGCCGCCCCGGCGTCCCTTTAATCCTGCCAGTGAGGGAGTTTTACAACGTGTTTAATGAGGCTTATCTAAAGCGGGTGGATGACGGGGAAAACATTGACTGTATTTCGCTGGATATAGAAACGGATGACCAGTCATTTTCACGCCGCATTAGCGCCGTTCTGCCGTATTACGAGCGAGACAAGGTTTCGGTCGAGAATGGCCCGGTGGAGATTGAGGTCGGCGCGAACGGCGACGTGTGGCGGGCCATCATCCAAGCGCCCAAGGATGTGCGCGATTTTGGCAAAAATGCCTGTTCGTTCGAGGCGTACTCGAAGTCTATCGCGCTGGCGTCGCCCGCCGCCCTGCTGCGCACTGGCATCAACGCCAACGCCTCGACGGCCAACCAACTGGTCGTGGCAGAGCTTGATCCCTACGGCTTCCAAGTGGCCTGGGACATCTATGATAAGGCTGGCGCGGCCATCGACTGGGCCGTGCCCGCCACCGCGTTCAGCGTCGTCAACGCCGATCCCATCAGCGCCATCAACACCCTGATTAAACCGGCTGGGGCGTTCGTGTTGCCCCACCGCGCCAATGCGGCCATTTCTGTCAGGCACCGCTATCCTCGGTTGCCCTGGTCCCTCGCCTCGGCCACGCCCGACATTGAGATCCCGGTCGACGCGCTGAAAATGATCGAGTCCGAGTGGGTGCAAGGCGTGGGCTACAACGGTGTTTTTGTGGGAGGGGTCCGCTTTGGGGCGGTCGCGCTGGTTAGGGTCGAAGGCACTGCCGGCAATGTCCAGGCCGCCGACTTCTTTGATCCAATGCTGACCGATCCCATTGTTAATGGTTTGGCTGGCGGGGCGATCTTGGCCGATCTGGCGACGAAGCGGACGGTTTCCATGACGCTTGACGCCTATCCTGAGATCGGGTTCGTCGAGCCGGGGCAGATCCTGCGGGTGATCGACGCCTACCCTTGGGTGTCCATCTGCCGAGGCTCCCGGATTCACATTGAGTGGAAAGGCGAAAGTGGCCTGGAAGTGGTGCAGACCCTGAGCGCTGAGCGGTTCTATGTCTAATTTATACCAATCCATGCTCGCGCTGCTGTCGCCCAAGCAGCCACAGTTTGTCGTGTCGGTGACGGCGGTTTATGGCGATGGCACCTCGCGTGTGGCGTTTGAGGGCGGCGCTGAGGCCATCGCCCAGGGCGATTCGGTTGCCGCCGGTCAAAAGGCGTTTGCGGTGATGGTGGATGGGCATTTGGAGATCAGGGGGAATGCGCCCAACCTGGACCGGATCACCATGGATATTTCGTAAAGATTTTGTGTGGGCGGCATAGGCCGCCACAAAAGAGAAGGAGCGGCCAGCGGACGTGCGTCAACACGCCCGCCGGCCCTCGATCCACAGACTGCCTGTGAACCAAGCAAGGCTCCCTGCCACTCGAGCGGCGGGTGAAGCCTACACTTTTTCTATAGGCGAAGAATGGTAAAAATACCCAAATCCGGCAATCTTTTGCCCAAGCGAACAGCACTGGGGGCGAATGGCTTCAAGTACGCCCCTAAATTTGGTCTGTTGATTGAGACAAAAACGGAGGAAGAGCAAAGGTTTGAATATGAACGCCTCGCGGCGCTAGGCTACAAACCGAGGGTGCTGGTCGTATGAAGGTCCAAATCAGCAAGCATTGCGTGGACTTCAACTCGTACCGGGCGGCGCGGGTGAAAAGCCTGTTCAACTGCGAAAGCGGCGCGGGCTTTGGCATTAGCGCCGAGCTTCCCGGCGCTGGCGAGGACTGGCAGATCGGCGTGATCGTCGGGCCAAGCGGGAGCGGGAAGACTTTGCTTGGACGCGGGGCATACGGGGAAGATCGGTTTTGGGAGCCTCGCTGGAATGAAGACGCCCCGGTCATTGATTGTATCGGGCCAGATGCCACATTTGATGATGTGACTGGGGCGCTTTCAGCCGTTGGCTTGGGTGATGTGCCTGCCTGGCTTCGGCCCTACCAAGTCCTAAGCAACGGCGAGCGGTTCCGCGCCGACTTGGCCCGGCTTGTCGTTGACCGCCCGGCGCTGGCCGTGGTCGACGAGTTTTCCAGCGTGGTCGATAGGCAGATCGCCAAGATCGGCGCGTTTGCGTTCGCCAAGGCTTGGCGGCGTGGGCCGGGGCAGGCGGTGCTGTTGTCTTGCCATTACGATGTGCTCAATTGGCTGCAACCGGACTGGGTTTTCGACACGCGGAGCGGCGTGTTGGATAGGGGGAGCCTTCGGCCCAGGCCGCGCATCGAACTGGATATCTGGCAAACCGACTGGCGGCATTGGCACCTATTTGAGCCGCATCATTATCTGAAAACCACGCTGATGGCGGCGGCTACCTGCTACCTCGGCACCATCAACGGGGAGCCTGTCGCGCATGTCGGATTTTCAACCCGTCCCGGCCTGGTCGAGGCCCGCGCCTGCCGTTTGGTCATCATGCCGGAATGGCAAGGGGCCGGGGTTGGAATGCGGTTCCTCAACGGCATTTGCCAGATGTGGCGGGAAGGCCGCAACCGCTTTGACAAGCCCATGCCAACGCTATTCCACACCTCCCATCCCGGCCTGTGCGCGGCCTTGCGCCGCGACCGGCGCCGGACGCAAGTGTCGGCCATGCTGCACGGCGCGAACCGGAAGCGTTGCCATGATTCGCTGGTGAAGGCGGCGGAAAAGTCGCCGCTGGCTTATTCGGGCGGCGGCGGATACGGTGGGCATTTCAGGGCGGTGCAAGGGTTCCGATACTTGGGGGAGCAGGCATGAAAAAGACCAAGCTGTTTATTTGCGGCCAGAAGGCGTTCGGGGCGGCGGTCTTTGAGGCGCTGTTGGCGGACGGCTTTGACGTGCTGGGAGTGCAAGCGCCCCCGTTCAGGCAGTCAGGCGGCGCGGACAGGCTGCGTGCCGCCGCGTTGCGGGCAGGCGTGGGTGTCATGCCTCCCGGCGCGTTGAACGCCCGTTCGCTGCCGTCCGGCGTGGATTTGATTGTGGCCGCGCACTCGCATGATTTCATTGGCATGCCGACCATCCGCAAGGCTGCAATTGGGGCAATTGGCTACCATCCCTCGCTGCTGCCTAGGCACCGTGGCCGCGATGCCATTCGTTGGGCCGTTCACATGGGCGAGGCCGTCACGGGTGGAACGGTCTATTGGCTGTCGGAAAATACCGACGGCGGGCCGATAGCGGCTCAAGGGCATTGCCTTGTTTCCCCCAATGATGACGCTGAATCGCTATGGCGGCGGGAGCTTTTCCCGCTTGGCGTGGCGCTTGTGCGGCGCGTCGTCGCGGAGGTTGACGGCGGCAGAATTACGCGAATACCGCAAGCCGAGGACTTGGCGACATGGGAGCCTTCATGGGCTAGGCCGCCGCTTCA
>CAZOTR010000150.1:0-10234 GCA_964582755.1 uncultured Methylococcaceae bacterium
CTGAACAAGCTGAACCAGAAAATCACCGACTACGCCAGCAACAACCCCTCGTAGCCTCAACGCGCCCCGGGCGCGGCCAACGCCAACCAACAAAGGGCGCCGGACAGGCGCCCTTTTTCACATTTAAAGCCTCGCCGCTTGGTGCCTTTCAGCAAACAGCCGAAGACGGAGCCTAGCTTTTGCGCCGCTTGGCCGCCGGCCGAAACGCGAAAGAAGAAGGCAACACGGCAGGCAAGCCGCTGGTGTTCAGCGTGTTCACATCGCCCGCGAAATCCGCCCGCGCAAATCCGGCGGCGGGCTGGTGTTGAGGTATTTGACGCCATCCCGCGTCAAGCGTCTTCCGCCTGCCGAGGTTTCAATCAGCCCCAAGCGGACGAGATATTCGGTGGCTTCGGTGAAATCCCGCCGGTCCGCCAAGCCTAGCGCCTGGCTCAATGTGGCTTCGGATGCCACGACATGGTGTTTCAGATACGTCAGATAACGCCGCGCCAGATCGTCCAAACCGTTGTAATCGATGCGCTGCCCTTCGTAAAACGCGGCAATGTTTTCGGGAGTCATCAGCGCGGCGACTTGGCGCAGCGAAGGTTTCATGCCGCCACGCTCTGCCATGGCTTGGTCGAAGAAATGCGCAAGCAACACATCGCTCAAATCCCTCACGCCACGCCTCGGGCTGCAACGTGTCCGCGCGGCAATTTCATAGCAGGATTCCTGCGGCAACTCGCTGCCCTCCAAGCATTCCTTGCCATGTAGCCAGACGATGCCGGCCAATTCATGCAAGGTATATAGCTAAACCGCTTAAAACTGATTACATTGGTAGCCTCACAAACTCTGGAAGCGCACACATGACCTATTCCGTTGACTTCCGCCGCAAGGTGCTGGCGATCAAGGAGCAAGAAAAGCTGTCGTTCGAGGCGGCGGCCCGGCGGTTCGGGGTGGGCAAGGCGAGCCTGGTGCGCTGGAGCGCCCGGCTGGAGCCTTGCAGGACGCGCCCGAGGGCGGCGGCCAAGATCGGCGAGGGGGCGCTGAGGCGGGACGTCGAGGCGCATCCCGACGCCTACCAGCGCGAGCGGGCGGTGCGGCTCGGAGCCAGCCAGCAGGGGGTCTGCGACGCCCTCAGGCGCCTGAGGATCAGCCGCAAAAAAAACGCTGTCGCACCCGAAGGCCGACGCGGCGGCGAGGGAGGCGTTCCAAGGGCGGATGGCGGCGCATGAGGCGGCGGGCCGCGCCGTCGTGCCCATCGACGAGAGCGGCTTCGCCCACGACATGCCGCGCCGCCACGGTTACGCCCCGGTGGGGCGGCGCTGCGCGGGGCGGCATGACTGGCAGGCCAGGGGCCGGACGAACGTCATCGGCGCGTTGCTGGGGAGGGCCCTGCTGGCGGTGGCCCTGTTCCAGGGGCCGGTCAACGCCGACGTGTTCCACGCCTGGGTCACGCAGGATCTGCTGCCCCGCCTACCCGCCCGCGCCGTCCTCGTCATGGACAACGCCGCCTTCCACAAGCGCGCCGACATCCGCGAGGCCATCGCCGCCGCAGGCCACACCTTGGAGTTTCTGCCCCCGTACTCCCCCGACCTCAACCCCATCGAGCGCAAGTGGGCGCAGGCCAAGGCCATCCGCCGACGCAGCCAATGCTCCATTGACGAGCTGTTTGCCGGGGGCGCGTTGTAATCAATTTGTTGCAGTTTAGCTATAAGGCCGCAGCCAAGTCTTGTCAGGCCGACTTTGGAAAGCCTCCGAAAGCTTGCCGGAGTCGGTGGTCGCCAACAGGAAAATCACTTGGTTAAAGTCATATAGCCTGCCGTCGATGGATGTCGTCCGGCGGTCATCCATTGCGCTTAACAAAGCCGTAGCCGCCAAACTGCCAATGCCATGCACTTCGTCGATCAACAGCAAGCAAGGCGCGATGGACAGTGTGCCGGGGCTTGACGTGTTGGGCGCCAAACCTTCCTGGCGCAAGCGGTCCAGCAAATCTGAAGGTTTGCGCAAATCAGAGCCGCTAATGAAGACATGCCCCCGGTTTAGCAACCACTCGCTGATTTTCCTCGCCAAAGTGCTTTTGCCGACACCGGCAGGCCCGACCAACAACTTGTCGGAAAAGCGCCTGCCCGTGTGCTTCGCCAGCGACGCCTGTTTCATCAATAGGTCAACGGTTTGATATTGCCCGATCATCCCCAACGGGTTGACGGCTGGCGGCCATTCCTTGCCCAATTCCGGGCCTTGCGCAAGCGTAAGGCTTGTGCCGTTTACAGCCGGAATAGGTTGTTGGGGCATCCAAGGCTGATAGACTGTCTTTATCGGTTCGGCTGGGCGCACGGAAGGGGATGCTGAAATGGCGTCCACTTCGGATACGGCTTCGGCCCCGGTCGAAACGGGCGGCGGAACCGTCTCCCTGCCCGCCTCCCAGACCAGCAACTCCTCCACATCCCGCTCACCCAACTCCCGGTGCAGCAAAGGCCAAGGGCCGGAGGAGGCTAGTTTTTCATCCGTCCCCGACGCCGCCCGGCGCAGCATCACGCTCACCACGCAGCCACTTAAACGAACGGTCGGCGCAGGCCTGTCCTCCTGCGGAAACAGCGCCGCCAGCCAAGCGCCAAAGCGGCGGCGGTTGCTTCTATCCAAGGCCGCGTCGCCCGAACGCGCCAACGCGGCGCGGACCAAGGTTTGCTTAAGCATCTCACAGCGCGGGATGGACAGCGGCGAACTCTGCGCCAAAGCCGCCGCCCCCAGCCCGTCCGCCAAGGCTTCCAAGGTATGCTCGATTTGCTTCACCGCGTCGGCGTGGCGGGCCGGGCCGTTGATGAGATGGTCGCCGTCCGAGGTCTTGACCTCGACCGCCATCATCGAAAACGCCCCGTTAGCTTCGTCGCGCCACAGCACCAATAAGTCGCAACGCTCGCCGGAAATCTGCGACCCGGTGCGCAGCCACAGCCGGGCTAGCGGATGATCGACCGAAACCACCAATGCGCCGGGGTAGCGGCGTTGGAAATCCCGCGCTGCCAGCAACAGGCCAATAAAGCCGGTGACTTTTTTAAGATCCGGCAACCCATCCTTCTTTTTGATGATGTCCAGCAATCCACTGCCCAACAGCCGCGCCCCTTGGTGTAGCAGCCGCGTCATATGTTCCGGGATCACGGTCAGGTTACAACGGGCAAACGCCGGGCGAATCAACAACGCCAAGGTGTTGAAATCGCGGGCGGCGAGAAATGTGTCGCGCATTCCTGCTTCAGTGGGAACAGCCAGTAGACTGCTGGCTCTTCACTGGCCGTTATGGCAACGAAGAAAAAACTTGCGTTCTGGTTAAAATATAGTAAGATAATCTTACCACTTTGTAAGGCTCGGAAAAGCGATCATGAACCAAAGCAAGCTTGAACAGATGCTAATTGATGTTGTTTGCCAGCTTCAGCAAATTAGCGGTCGCAATGATGTTGATATTGGCATCCAAACCAAACCTGTAGAAGATGTTCCCGGTTTTGACAGTCTTAACGCTGTAGAAGCTACTGTTGAGGTTATTTGTAGATTGAATGTTGACTTAGATTTTAATAATATTTTTGTTGAAGGCGAAAAAATCCTCACAATTCGTGAGACAGCCACACGGCTGTTAAATCACCTGCCAAAGTAAGCTGTAATTGTTTGGGGAGAATTGTTATGTCAGTTGCAGAAAGACTTCGTGAAGCGAGGGAAGCCGCAGGTTTATCTCAGGGACAAGTGGCAAAAAAAATTGGAATGCACCGTCCAACTATTTCGGAGATTGAAGCTGGTCGGCGTAAAGTTGTGGCAGAAGAACTCAATATATTTGCGAGTTTGTATGGAGTGTCCATAGAATGGATTGTTAGTGGTTCTTCTGGAAACCCACAAGAAGATGCCAGAATACTCATGGCTGCGCGTGAGTTGAGCAAAATGAGCGATGTCGATCTTGATCGGTTAATGAAAATGCTAAAAATGTTACGCACGTCAGAGGTTAAATAATGCATCGTGATAAGGCTCTAGCAATTGATGCCATGAAAAAAGCTTTATTGCTCCGCAAAAAGCTTGAAGTACCACTAGACGAATCAGTGTCGGCAATTGATGCCGCTGAACGGCTAGGAATTGAAGTGCGATTGGCAGACTTTCCATCAATGGAAGGCATGTATATAGCTGGGAAAAATCCTAAAATAATTTTGACGGCCATGCGCCCTCAAGGGAGAAGGAACTTCACTTGTGCCCATGAACTTGGTCATCATAATTTCAATCATGGCGAGCAATTTGATGACATATTAGAGACTAATAATTCTCAAAGAAAAGACTTGAAAGAATTTGTTGCCGACTGTTTTGCATCATATTTTCTCATGCCCAAAGCAACTATTGAAAGTGGTGTCAGTCGCCGAGGATTAGCGATCAAATCTCTTGATTCAATACAAGTTTATGCTTTGGCAAGTTGGCTTGGTGTTGGATATAGAACCTTGATAAGCCATTTGTGGCGTGGCATTGGATTGATTAGCCATGATAAAGCGGAACAACTATTTAGGCTTCAGCCGCGAGATATACGCCAGCACCTTCTCGGCGATTCGGTATCTTCACAATTGCATTTAATTGATAAAAATTGGATTGGTAGAGCTATTGATTGTGAAGTTGGTGATTATCTATTATTTGAAATGGATACGATAATTGAGGGCGAGCATTTGAGTACTCTAAGAAAAAAAGGATGCGGAACGATTCTTCAGGCTGTAAAGCCAGGTATTTCTAAAGTTTCAGATTCTTTAGAAAGTTGGGGTGCATTTGTACGAATATCTCCATCTGGATTTGTTGGACGTAGTTGCTATCGTTTTGAGGACGAGGTACTAGACTAATGATTATGCTAAACCGTGTTGACACTAATATTTCTCATGCTTGGGCAAGGGCATTCATTGATTTAATGGATACGCCAAGCGGTATAAGGCATCCTGCCTTTGTCTCTATAAATCTTTTTTTTGATGAGACAAGCGTTATTGAAGATCTCGTGATTAAACAGCGACTTGATCAAGAGCTACTTCGATATGACGAATATTCATGTGAGACTGTGGCAAGCACCATATTTCCTATGTCAATGTGGAACCCTAATCTACGAAACGATTCTGAAATATTATTTGAACGTTACATGAAAGCTTGGCCGGGAATTGAGAAGTGTAGGGCTAATCGCAAAGGGGTCTACTTTCGGCGTCTTACCTCATATTCGCCGGATAAGCATCATGAAGCCCCCATCAATCAACTACAATTTATCATTGATACATATCTCTCTGGCAATCATCGAAAGAGTGCGCTTCAGGCATCAATCATAGACCCAACTAGAGATCATACAAATCAACGGCAAAAAGGATTTCCATGTTTACAACAGATTTCATTTACACCGTTAGACAATAGCAAGCTTTCAATCACTGGATATTATGCGACACAATATCAGTTTGAAAAAGCTTATGGAAATTATCTTGGCTTATATCGATTAGGTCAATTCATGGCAAAACAACTCGGACTAGAACTCATACAAGTCAACTGTATTGCTGCGGTTCTCGAAATAGGCAAGCCAAGCAAGGTGAATTTGCGTTCTCTTGCTATTGATTTGCATGACATTCTTAATTCTACAATAAATAGATAAATAAGGAAAACATTGAATGACCGAAATCGCTTCTGTGCGAAAGGAGGCGTATGCAAAGAAAAATAAGACGGGAAGTCCATTGATTTTTAAATCCCTTAGCCCTGCTAAACCCACAATTGCTTTTGATGTATATTGGCGGTTTGCTGCGGAACGTCAGAATATTTTTTTTGCTCGAATAGATGGTAAAAAAGCTCCTTGGTCATGCGACCCAATTCTCAACGAATTTAAGTTTACTAACGCTTATCGCGCATCTGATCGGGTAAGTCAGTATCTGATAAAAAATGTTATCTATTCTGGTTCTCAGCAACCAGAAGATATTTTTTTTAGGGTGATGCTGTTCAAGCTTTTTAACAAAATTGAAACATGGAAACGTCTTGAATTAAGTTTGGGAGAACTAACTTGGGAGACCTATCAATATTATAAATATGACCGGATTTTATCTGAGGCACTTGAGTCAGGAGGCCGAATTTATTCGGCTGCTTATATAATGGCATCAGGCCATAAAATTTTTGGAGTTAGCCGAAAACACCAATCTCATCTTAAATTGATTGAATTGATGCTTGAAGATTCGGTGCCAGAACAATTGTCTCAATGCAAGAATATGCGACAAGGGTTTGAATTATTGCGGTCGTACCCGTTAATAGGTGATTTTCTTGCATATCAACTAATTACGGACTTAAATTATAGTGAACTTACAAAATTTAGTGAAATGGAATTTACCATGCCAGGGCCTGGTGCGCGTGACGGCATAAGGAAATGTTTTTCATCGCTTGGAGGGCTTTCCGAAGTGGATATTATTCGAATCATGACTGACAGACAAGAGTATGAGTTTGAACGCCTAGGAATTGAGTTTAAATCGCTATGGGGACGCAGACTACAATTGATAGATATACAGAATATATTTTGTGAAGTTGATAAATATTTGCGTGTTAAGCACCCAGATATAAAAGGTATTTCAGGGCGCCTGCGCATCAAGCAAAAATTTAAGGAAAACCACCAGTCAATTGCATTTTTTTACCCGCCAAAGTGGAATTTAATAATCCAAAATACAGAATGATAGCCGAGTGTTGGTAAAGCGTGAGTCATGGTTCTTTTAACCTAGGAGGTTTTTATGCTATTTTCTGATTATCAAGCTGAAGCTCAAAAAACAGATCAAGCATCACTGGGTTCTGTAGGCGATATTAAATCCATCATGATTCCTTTGCTGGGTCTTGCTGGCGAATCTGGGTCATTGCTTTCAGAGTATAAAAAATACCTTAGGGATGGGGATGCGTACAAAGTTTTTCATGAGCGAATTAGCGAAGAATTGGGCGATATTCTTTGGTATGTTGCAAATATAGCGAATAAATCTGGACTTGATCTTGATATTATTGCAAAGAATAATATTGAAAAAAATGCTGATCGTTGGCACGGACATGCAGAAGCACATGGAGGTTTGATGCTTTTTGATGACGACTATCCAGATTACGAGAAATTTCCTAGGCAATTTGAAATAGCCGTTAGATCTGAAAGAAAAGAAAACGGCAAATCAAAAGTTCAGCTTTATTATAGTGGGAGGCGTTTAGGAAGTGAGCTTACAGACAATGCTTATGATGATGACGGATACAGGTTGCATGATGTATTTCATCTGTCATTCCTAGCGATCCTTGGATGGTCTCCAGTCATGAGAGGACTATTCAACTGCAAAAGAAAGTCCAACTTGCAAGTTGATGAAAATGAAGATGGTGGAAGGTCAATAGTTATTGATGAGGCAATTGCAGCTCTAATATTTACAGAGGCCAGAAAGCACTCATTCTTTGATGGTATAGACTCGGTTGAATATGGTCTTTTAAGAACCATTAAAGACCTTACAGCTCATCTTGAAGTGTGTCGTTGTTCAGCCCATCAGTGGGAGACCACAATACTTAAAGGTTGTAAAATATGGCGTACATTGAAGACATCAGGAGATGGTGTTATTGTAGGCGACTTGAATGCCAGAACCATAGAATTTATCCCATCCAACGCCTAACGTAAGATTATAAGCAAGTAGTTCATAAAGAAGAAAAACTAAATAACTTTTGTATTCAAATGGCTATTTAAGACCAATGGCTCAACCCGACCATTACGAAATACAAAACACAAGGTATTATAATCAAAATGCGCTTCCGCTGCGTGAATAGCGCGATGCAGGTTGGGAGACAGCAAAACCATGTTTTCCAAAACATCCTCACCACCCCGTGAACGATAAACGATATGGTGAGCTTCGGCTGTTGGCACTCCGTACAATAACGGGCTATCGTGGCCTGTTACTTGGCAGCGGCCAGAATAGGTTGCTTGCAGTTCTTTCACCAACTGGCGGTTGCGCTCTTGCGATTGTCGTAATTGCTGCTTGTGTGCTTCTGCGTAGGCAATGGCGGGAGATTCAAGAATTTGATTTAGCTGGCTTGTCTCAGGTGAGTAAAGAGCCTGTTCTAATTTTTCCTCATCCGGTACGGCCATTGCGCGTAGCTCATCTTGCAGAGTATCGGCAAAGGATTCAAGCAGTTTGCTTGCCGATGGGCGAAGTAGGCGAAGGGTTTGGCAGGCTTGGGCTAGGCTTGTGCGGTCTTTATCTTGCAAACTCGCGCCATCAAATTCAAGCAGGCGTAGCAGTTCAAACACATCTTCCTTGGTGTCGCTAGTCGCTTTGAAATAGCGGGATAAGCGAGTGTCTCCCCATAGTCGATAAGGGCCGTATTGGTATCCCGGCGCATTGATTGTCTTTGACGCCACATTCAACCGGGCAAGCAACCGGTATTCGCTTTTTCCAGCGTTGACTATTCGAGTAAACAACCAAAGTCTCTCGCCTATATAGATTTCAGTATGCAGGCGCGATTGCTTAGAGTTGAAATTGAATCCCGCCCCAGTATCGAGGTCTCGAAGGTAATTGTCAAACCTCCAATAGGCGAGAATATCCATTTTTTATCTACGCTGACATTGCTGCCACATTATGATTAGCGGCTCGATAGCGCATAAATCGAACCCTCTCATATCGACTACTGCCATGTGGATAAAGGCTGGTCGTGCCCAAGCTTTTCAGCGCCGCCAGTACGGTTTGCAGGGCAATGCCGACATCTTCCCGCTTGAGCGTGTCCGCTAGTTTTTCGGGGTTAAGCAACCCTTCGCGCTGTTCGGCCAGGGTCAGCCGGGCGTGGAGCAATTCGGCCAGCAGCGCGGCGCGTTTGCGGGCGACGAGATGGCGGCGGGCTTGTTGCATCATGGGGTCAACAGACGGCTTGCCTTCCAGCAGCAGCATTTCGTCGGAAACCGGCGGCTGGTCGTAATCGGCTTCCATTTCCGCCACATGGATTGGCCCGTCGCTGCCTTTATGAAGCTCTTGCAGCACCTCGTCACGCAAGCGGTCGAACGACTGCGCCCGCCGCCTGAGCTTGGCGATGGTTTCGTGGTTGGGCGTCTCAATTTCGCCGGGTTCGACGAGTTGGCTGGTTTCCACGTCTTCCAGCGCGGTGGCGATTTGCGCCTGCATCCAGGCGTATTCTTCAGGCAGGCGGTTTGGCGATTCGGCGGCGGTTTTGAGGCGTTCGGCCAATGCCTTGAGACTCCAGCCCAAGTGGTATTCCCGCTCTTCCCCCATTTGCAACGCGCAATTGTTCAGGCCGATGATGCCCATCACCGCGTGGCAGGGGTGGGCGGCGTCGCGGACGAGGTATAGCAGTTGCCGGCCCGGTGTGGCGAATTGTGGGATTGACCAGGTGTAACGGAAATACCGCCAGATTTCGCGCAACGGGTGGCCGGTATGCTCGTCCATGCCGTCGCCGCTGGCAAGTTGCAGATAGGGGCTGACCGCGGCGGACAGCGGGTCATCCCCGCCCGAACGCCGGGCGGACGACAGGCGGGCGTGGAGTTCCGCGCCTTCGGCAATCAGCACCGTGACCGGTTTTTTGCCGCTTTTGGCGGAAGGCTGCTCCATGCGCCGGGCGAATTCGCGCACTGCGGCGCTGCCGAGTTGGGATTGCACGGCGGCGGCGAAATAGCTTCGGGTTTTTTGCTTTTCCGCTAACACTTCACCAGGCGGCAGGCTGTGGCGCGCGCGGGACGGTTCGGCTATCAGTTCAATGCCGTAGCCCTGTTCGCGGATCTCCCAGCCCAGCCGCGCCAAATCCAGCAACACGCGGACTGAGGCCTCGTAGGCGACGAGTTGGCCGTTGGTTTGGCCTTTGATCCAGCGCAACTCTTCTTGCAATAGCGCGTGGAAGTCGCTGGGATTGCGCCGCTTGGTGCGGGCGATGGTTCTGGCTAGGGCAAGGAAGCGTTCGGCGCAAGCGCCTTCGAGCGGGAGCTTATCTAATGGGACGATCATGTCGTTTGCGGATGCTGGGACTCCAGAGCATGAAACAAAAAAGCCCGCAGGGCGCGGGCTTCACGGACGCTGTTGGATTGCGCCGGAGGGGAATGTGGCGGAGAGGGTGGGATTCGAACCCACGTGGGGCGGTTAAGCCCCCATCCGATTTCGAGTCGGCGCCGTTATGGCCACTTCGGTACCTCTCCACGTCTGGCCGCGCATTATACACGACTTCGCATCATTTTTTCGAGCAGATTTCCTCGGCCTGCCCCGCTTTAATCATCAGCGACATCGGATATTCGTTC
>CAZOTR010000151.1:0-10182 GCA_964582755.1 uncultured Methylococcaceae bacterium
GAAATTATGTTAAAATTTAATCGGGGTTCGTCCGCAACGCCCACGTAAGGGGCTGCTGCCCGCCTTCGTCGCGGTGTTGGCGCGGCAAGCCCCCGGAATCCATTGAGCCAAAGTTGATTGCCCCCTTGCCATGTGTTACAGATTTGCGGCCAATCCGCGCCACGCTTCGCCACGAGACCGCCAAAATGCACACCGAACCCCCCGTCGTCCGCAGCCTGCTGGAAAACGATTTGTACAAATTCACCATGTGGCAGGCGTTTTTGCACAGCCACCCCGGTGCGCAGGCGGAATATGCCTTTGTCTGCCGCAACACCCCGGCCTTTCCGCTGGCGGAGTTAAAAGACGCGGTGGAGGCCGAACTGGACCGGCTGTGCGCGCTGCGCTTCGCCGAGGACGAGCTGGACTACCTGCGCGGTCTGCGCTACCTGAAGAGCGATTTCGTCGATTTCCTCGCGGTGTTCCATTTCCAGCGCCGCTTCATCGAGGTCCGCGCCGACGGCGGCAAGCTGTCGATAAGCGCCCGCGGCCCGCTGGCGCATGTGATGGCGTTTGAGATTTATGTCTTGTACATCGTCAACGAATTGTATTTCCGGCGCTTGTCGGCCGGCCCGGAGATCTTGGACACGGCCCGCGAGCGCCTGCGGGCGAAGATCCAACTGCTGCGCGGCAGCGAGGGGCTGGCCGGCGAGACGCCGTTCACCTTTTTCGATTTCGGCCTGCGCCGCCGCTATTCGGGCGCGTGGCACGAGGAGGTCGTCGGCGCGTTCGCGCAAGCCGTGCCGGGGCATTTTCGCGGCACCTCGAATGTGTACTTCGCCCAGCGTTTCGGGCTGGCGCCCATCGGCACGATGGCGCACGAATACCTGCAAGCCTACCAAGCCTTCGATTTCCGCCTGCGCGATTTCCAGAAAGCCGCGCTGGAGGGCTGGGTGCATGAGTTCCGGGGAGATCTGGGCATCGCGCTGACCGACGTGGTCGGCATGGACGCCTTCCTCGCCGATTTCGACCTGTATTTCGCCAAGCTTTTCGACGGCCTGCGCCACGATTCCGGCGACCCGGTAGTCTGGGGCGAAAAGGCGCTGGCGCATTACCACAGGCTCGGCATCGCCCCGGCGACCAAGCGGCTGGTGTTCTCCGACGGCCTGGACCTGCCGAAGGCGATCAGCCTTTACCGGCATTTCCAAGGCCGCATCCCGACCAGCTTCGGCATCGGCACCGACTTGTCCAACGACACCCCGCACACCGCGCTGAACATCGTCATGAAGATCGTCAGTTGCAACGGCCAGCCGGTGGCCAAGCTGTCGGACTCGCCGGGCAAGACCCTGTGCGACGACCAGGCTTTCCTCGCCTATTTGCGGCAAGTGTTCAATCTCCCGGCGGCCTGAACCAACCCTCACAAAACCGATAAGCAAGCGGCTTATTGGCGGGGTTAGGCGGTTGCCATAGACTTTCCACGCATATATGGGCGCGGTATTTGTGCGGAATGTCTTGCCACACAACGACGCATTCGCAGCAAAGCCAATTTTCCCCACGATTTATTAGCCGATCTGTGCGAAAATGCGCCCGCCACGCGAAAGCCGCCAGCCTTCCTGACTTTGCATGACCCAAGAAAGCCTGTTCGTCTTCGTCGCCGAAAAGCGCGGAGCCAAACCCGACAACTCCCGCCGACACCTGCCGCGACGCCTACGCCGACCCAGGCTAACTTGGCGGGCTGATGCGCACCCAGTCCGCCAAGGGCCAGCCTTGGACGGACTGCCAAAACGGAAAACCAGCCCTCGCCCCGCGTCGGTCGGCCCCTTTTCAACCAGGCTTCCCGTCAGGGAAGCGGCACTTCAAGGTTCCCAATAGTGACTACTCAAACATGGCTAGTAACCGGCGGTGCCGGGTTTATCGGCGGCAATTTCGTGCTGCGGCAAATGCGGCGGGACGATGTCCAGATTATCAACCTGGACGCCCTCACCTACGCCGGCAACCTGGACACCCTGGAAAGCATCAAAGACCACCCCGGCCATGTCTTCGTGCTGGGCGACATCGGCGACCGCGTCCTGCTGGATTATCTGCTGGAGCGCTACGAACCGGACGCCATCGTCAATTTCGCCGCCGAAAGCCATGTGGACCGCTCCATCGACTCGCCCGAGGCGTTCATCCAGACCAACGTGCTGGGCACTTTCCAATTGTTGGAGGCCTCGCGGCATTACTGGAAGTCCCTGCCGGCGGAGCGCGCCAAAGCCTTCCGTTTCCTGCATGTGTCCACCGACGAGGTCTACGGCAGCCTGGGCGAGACCGGCAAGTTCACCGAAACCACGCGCTACCAGCCGAACTCGCCTTATTCGGCCTCGAAGGCCGGTTCCGACCATCTGGTGCGGGCCTATTTCCACACCTACGGGTTGCCGGTGCTGACCACCAACTGCTCGAACAACTACGGCCCCTGCCAGTTCCCGGAAAAGCTCATCCCCTTGATGATCCACAACGCCGTCAACGGCAAGCCGCTGCCGGTCTACGGCAAAGGCGCGAACATCCGCGACTGGCTGTATGTGGAGGACCATTGCCGCGCCATCGAAACCGTCCTCGCCAAGGGCGTTCCGGGCGAGGTCTACAATGTCGGCGGCAACAACGAAAAGACCAACCTGGACGTGGTCCATACCCTTTGCGCCCTGCTTGACGAACTGCTGCCGGATTCCCCGCACGTCCCCCACCAAAATTTAATCACCTATGTCGCCGACCGCCCCGGCCACGACCTGCGCTATGCCATCGACGCGACGAAGATCGGCCAAGAGCTGGGCTGGCACCCGGAAGAGACGTTTGAGACCGGATTGCGCAAGACGGTGCGTTGGTATCTGGACAACCGCGAATGGACGGAGCGGGTGATGGACGGCAGTTACCGGGGCGAGCGCCTGGGCTTGGACGAAAATTCAGATTAGCCACGGTTATAGATAACATCCCTGCAAGGGATGTTATCTATTTGGACAGCGATTAAGAATAATCACGAAGAGTCATATCATGAGTTCAAGCATCAAAGGCATCATCTTGGCCGGCGGCTCGGGAACCCGGTTGCATCCGCTGACTTATGTGGTCAGCAAACAATTGCTGCCCATTTACGACAAGCCGATGATTTATTATCCGCTGTCGGTGTTGATGTTGGCGGGCATCCGCGAAGTCTTGATTATCACCACGCCGCAAGACGAAGCGCTGTTTCGCCATCTCCTAGGCGACGGCGGCGACTGGGGCATGCGCATCGAATACGCCGTGCAGCCCAGCCCCGACGGACTGGCCCAGGCTTTCATCATCGGCGAGGATTTCATCGGCGGCGACCGCAGTTGCCTGATCCTCGGCGACAATATCTTTTATGGCCACGGCTTCCAAAATTACTTGGCCAAAGCCGTCCGGCAGGAACAAGGCGCCACGGTGTTTGGTTATTGGGTCAACGACCCGGAACGCTATGGCGTCGCCGAATTCGACGCGCAAGGCGAAGTCAGCGGATTGGTTGAGAAACCTAAAAACCCGAAATCCAATTACGCCATCACCGGCCTGTATTTCTACGACAACCAAGTCGTCGAGCTGGCGAAAAACCTCAAGCCATCGCCCAGGGGCGAGTTGGAAATCACCGACATCAACAGCCTTTATCTGGCCCAAAGCCAGTTGCGGGTGGAAAAGCTGGGCCGGGGCATTGCCTGGCTGGACACCGGCACCCATGATTCGCTGATGCAAGCCTCCAATTTCATCCAGACCATCGAAGAGCGGCAGGGGCTGAAAATCGCCTGCCCCGAGGAAATCGCCTGGAGCCTAGGCTGGATCAGCACCGCGCAACTGGAACAACTAGCCGGACGGCTCAAGAAAAGCCAATATGGCGAGTATCTGCTGCGCTTGCCGCAATTGGGAAGGCATCCATGAAAATCGAAGAAACCACGCTGCCCGGCGTGTTGCTAATCCAACCCGATGTGTTCGGCGACCATCGCGGCTATTTCAAAGAAACTTGGCATCGGCGCAAATATGCGGAACTGGGATTGGACGTGGATTTCGTCCAGGACAATTTGTCGTTCTCGCAAAAAGGCATACTGCGCGGCCTGCATTGCCAAAACCCCAATTCCCAGGGCAAACTCGTGCAAGCCCTGCAAGGCGAAGTGTTCGACGTGGCCGTGGATATCCGCAAAGGCTCGCCGAATTTCGGGCAATGGTTTGGCGTGGTATTGTCGGCGGAAAACCATTTGCAATTGTATGTGCCGGAAGGTTTCGCCCATGGCTTTTGCGTGTTGAGCGATACCGCCATGTTCGCCTACAAATGCACCGACTTCTACCAGCCAGAGGCGGAATTCAGCCTGCGCTACGACGACCCCGACATTGGCATACACTGGCCATTGGACGGCGAACCCAGCCTGTCCGCCAAGGACAAGAACGCGGTATTGCTCAAGGATTTCCCGGAATCCTCCCTGCCTTTGTATATTCCCTCATGAAAATATTGCTGGCGGGCCGCGAAGGCCAAGTGGCTTGGGAATTGCGCCGCACCCTCGCCTGCCTAGGCGAAGTCGTCGTCCTGGATCGCAAAACCCCGTTGCGCCTGGATTTGGCCGACGCGGATTCCATTAAACACGCGGTCGAAACCGTCCGCCCCGGCCTGATCGTCAATGCCGCCGCCTACACCGCCGTGGACAAGGCCGAACAAGACCGGGACGCCGCCTTTGCCGTCAATGCCGAAGCCCCCGGCATCCTCGCCGAACAAGCCTTGAAGCTGGGGGCGGGGCTGGTCCATTACTCCACCGACTATGTCTTCCCCGGCGACGCCCACGCGCCTTACCTGGAAACCGACGCCACCGGCCCGCAAGGCGCTTATGGCGCCAGCAAACTCGCCGGCGAACAAGCCATCGCCGCCACCGGCGCACCGCACTACATCCTGCGCACCGCCTGGGTGTACGGCAACCGGGGCGGCAATTTCCTGCTCACCATGCTCAGGCTGATGCGCGAGCGTGAGTTGGTCCGCGTGGTTGGCGACCAGCTCGGCGCGCCGACTTGGAGCCGCTTGATCGCCGAGGCCACCGCCTTGCTGATTGCCCGCTCGCTGGACGCCGAAGGCCGCTTCGCGCCGGGGGAGCGCGGCGGGATTTACCATTTAAGCTGCGGCGGTCAAGCCTCCTGGTTCGAGTTTGCGCAGGCCATCCGCGCAGCAGGCTTGGAGGCCGGCTTGTTGGCGGAAACCTGCGCCCGCATCGAAGGGATACCCAGCAGCGAATACCCCACGCCCGCCAAGCGCCCGGCGTATTCGGTGCTGTCCAACGACAAGCTGTTTGCGGCTTTCGGCCTGCGGCTGCCGGATTGGCGGGAGGCTTTGCGGCTTTGTCTGGCGGAAGCCTCCGCAGGCTAGGCTAGGCGGAATGTGCGCTAGGCCGCTGCTTGCCCTGGTTCTCCTAGCGGGTCTGGGATCGGCCCGCGCCGAGCCTGCGCAGCCCGCGCCATTCTCGCAGGCATTGCCCGGTGCCGCGTTGCCGGTCGGCTGGACCTTGACGACCCTTGCCAAAATCCCCCGCGCCACGCGCTTCGATTTGGTCAAGGACGGCGACGCCACCGTCTTACGCGCCACCTCAGAAGCCGCCGCCGCCAGTGTCACGCACCGGCTCCGGGTGGACCCGGCGCGCGCGCCCAGGCTGGCATGGCGTTGGAAAATCTCGCGGGTGCTGGAACAGGCGGATCTCGCCAGCAAGGCCGGCGACGATTACTCCGCCCGCGTGTATGTGTTTTTCGATTACGACATCGAGCGGCTGCCTTTCCTGGAGCGCGCCAAGATCATCCTGGCAAGGACTCTGTACGACGCCGACCTGCCGGCCGCCACGCTGTGTTATGTCTGGGACAACCGCTATCCGGTGGGGACCAGCACCTGGAGCGCCTACACCGACCGGGTGCGCATGGTCGTGCTGGAAAGCGGCGGCGCGAAGGCCGGGCAATGGGTCGCCGAAACCCGCGACGTGGCCGCCGACTTCCGCGCCGCGTTCGGCGAGCCGGCCCCGGCAATCAACGGCATCGCGCTGGCGGCCGACACCGACAACACCGGCGAAACAGCGGTGAGTTATTTCGGCGACTTCGCCTTCCTCGCGCCGCAGCCTTCCGCAAAAAACCGACAGCCATGAAGCGGCGGGCAGACTGTCCCAAACCACCCCATCCACCAGAGCCAGCCATGTCCGCCACCGACAGCTTGCGCGCCGCCATCCGCCGCCTCCACCGCGCCGACGAAGCGCCGCTCGCCGAGTCCCTCATCGAGCAAGTGCGTTTCGCCCCGGCGGCACGGGAGCGCATCAGGCAACGCGCCGGCGGCTGGGTCGAGGCCATCCGCGCAAACCGCCGCCAAGCCGGTGGCCTGGACGCCTTTCTGCGCGAATACGACCTGTCCTCCCGCGAAGGCGTGGTGCTGATGTGCCTGGCGGAGGCTTTGCTGCGCATTCCCGACACGGCGACGGTTGACCGGCTGATCCAAGACCAATTGGGGCATTCCGATTGGGAGAAACACCTGGGCCATGCGGACAGCCTGCTGGTCAACGCCTCCACCTGGGCCTTGATGCTCACCGGGCGGCTCGTCGCCCTCGACGCTGGGGAACAGGGCGCGGGCGGCATCCTCAAGCGCTTGCTGGCGCGGACCTCCGAGCCTTTCATCCGCCAAGCGGTGTTACAGGCCATGCACATCCTGGGGCAGCAGTTCGTCATGGGCCGAAGCATCGCCGAAGCACTGAACCGCGCCCGCGCCGCCGAGAGGGCCGGCTACCGCCATTCTTACGACATGCTGGGCGAAGCCGCCCGCAGCCAAGCCGACGCCCGCCGCTATTTCGAGTCTTACGCCGGGGCCATCCCCGCCATCGGCCAGGAATCCCAGACGCAAGACGTGTTCGCCGCGCCCAGCCTGTCGGTCAAGCTGTCCGCGCTGCATCCGCGCTACGAGTTCGCCCAACGCGGGCGGGTCATGGCCGAGTTGCTGCCCGCCGTGCGACGCCTCGCCTTGGCCGCGAAGCAAGCCAACATCGGCCTGACGGTCGATGCCGAAGAGGCCGACCGGCTCGAACTCTCCCTGGATCTGGTCGAGGCGCTGGCGCTAGACCCCGGACTGTCCGGCTGGAACGGCCTGGGGCTGGCGGTGCAGGCTTACCAAAAGCGGGCCACGGCGGTGGTCGATTGGCTGGCGGACCTCGCCCGGCGCGGCGGTCGGCGGCTGGCCGTGCGCTTGGTGAAAGGCGCTTACTGGGATGCCGAAATCAAGCTGGCGCAGACGCTGGGGCTGGCGGATTACCCGGTGTTCACCCGCAAGCCAGGCACCGACGTGTCTTACATCGCCTGCGCCAAGCGCTTGCTGGAGCAGCCGGATGCCTTCTACCCGGCCTTCGCCACCCACAACGCCCAGACCCTGGCCACGGTGATGGAAATCGCAGGCCCCGACCGCGAATATGAACTGCAACGCCTGCACGGCATGGGCGAGGCGCTGTACGGCCAGATCGTGCCCGCCCTGCCCTGCCGCGTCTATGCGCCGGTGGGCGGGCACGAGGATCTGCTGGCCTATCTGGTCCGCAGGCTGTTGGAAAATGGCGCGAACACCTCCTTCGTCAACCGCATCGCCGATGCCGCGACGCCGCTGGACACGCTGCTCGCCGACCCCGCCGAGCAACTCGCCGCGCTAAACCCCAAGCGCCACCCGCGCATCCCGCTGCCGCGCGACCTCTATGGAAACGGACGGAAAAACAGCGCGGGGCTGGATCTGTGGGACGCGCCGACCGTGGACGCGCTAACCCAGGCGGTGGCACTCAGCCGCGAACGCCCCTATTTTGCCGCGCCCTTGGTCAACGGCGTCTGGTCGGCTGAAACTGGGAAACACGCGGGGGCCAATCCCTCTGACGGTAGCGACCTTGTTGGCACGGTGGCCGAAGCTGGGACAGCCGATGTGGAAGCGGCCATGCGCGGGGCGGCAGCCGCCCAACGCCGCTGGGACGCCACGCCGGCCTCCCGGCGGGCGGACATTCTGGACCAAGCTGCCGAGACCATGGAAGCGCGGATGATGGAACTGGCCGCGCTGATCGTGCGCGAGGCGGGGCGCACCCTGGCCGACGCCGTCGCGGAAGTCCGCGAGGCCGTGGACTTTTTGCGCTACTACGCCGGACAGGCCCGGCTGCGCTTTGCCGCGCCGGCCGAACTGCCCGGCCCGGTTGGCGAAAGCAACACTTTGCGCTGGGCGGGCCGGGGCGTGTTTGTCTGTATCAGCCCCTGGAACTTCCCGCTGGCCATTTTCACCGGCCAGGTCGCCGCCGCGCTGGCCGCCGGCAACACGGTCGCCGCCAAGCCCGCCGAACAAACCCCGCTCACCGCCTGCGAGGCCGTGAAACTCCTCCACGCCGCCGGCGTCCCGCAAGACGTGTTGCACCTGCTGCCCGGCGATGGCCGCGTCGGCGCGGCCTTGGTCGCCCATGCCGCTTGCGCCGGCGTGGCCTTCACCGGTTCCACCGAAACCGCCAAAGCCATCGCGCTGGCCCTAGCCGCCAAGCCCGGCCCCATCGTCCCGCTGATTGCCGAAACCGGCGGCGTCAACTGCATGATCGTGGACTCCTCCGCGCTGGTGGAGCAGGTGGTGCGGGATGTGCTGTCCTCCGCCTTTAACAGCGCCGGTCAGCGCTGCTCGGCCCTGCGGGTGTTGTTCGTGCAGATGGAAATCGCCGAGCGTGTGCTGGCGGCGCTCAAAGGCGCGATGGCAGAACTCGCCATCGGCGACCCTGCCCTGCCCGCCACCGACCTAGGGCCGCTCATCGACGCCGACGCCAAAACGGCGTTGGAAGACTACGCCAAACAGCTTGACGCGACGGCCACGCTGATCCACCGCTGCGCCTTGCCCAAGCTTGCGGAACAGGGTCATTTCTTCCCGCCCTGCGCCTATGAAATCGGCAGTCTGGCGCAAGCCACGCGGGAAGTCTTCGGCCCGGCGTTGCATGTGATCCGTTTCCGGCGGGAGGAACTGGACGACGTGTTGCAAGCCATCGAAGCCTCGGGCTACGGGCTTACCTTAGGCGTGCACAGCCGCATCGACTCCACGGTCGAGCATATCGCCAGCCGGGTACGCGTGGGCAACACCTATGTCAACCGCAACATGGTCGGCGCGGTGGTCGGCGTCCAGCCCTTCGGCGGCGAAGGGCTGTCCGGCACCGGCCCCAAAGCCGGCGGCCCGCATTACTTGTTGCGCTTCGCCGTCGAGCGGACCTTAAGCATCGACACCGCCGCGCGCGGCGGCAATGCCAGCCTGATGTCCCTGGATTTTTCATGACAGCCGGGAGGCGGCGCGCCCCTGCGGCTAATCCGCCTCGGCCGGCTCAAGCCCCAGCACATCCCTGCGCGTGGACTCGGCGATGGCGTTGACTTTGGCGATCAGGTCTTCCGGCACGGCCAGCTCGGCCAAAGTGTCGCGGAGATTTTCCAAAACCGCGTCAAAATGGCTGTCTTGCAGGCCGCGCTCCACCTGCGTCGCGCCGGGCTTGTGTTGCGCCTGTAGACGGCGGGCCAGGCTGTAACTCTTCCAACTGCGGTCTTTCAAGGGCGCGTGCGCAGCGCGCATGTCCTGGCCGGTGTACCCGTGCGGGCCGCCGAACGCCATGGTCAGGAAAGCCTTCTGCTTGGCGGCTTGCTTGACCATGTCCACATCCTCGAAAAAGTGGCTGATGCGCTCGTCGCCCAACACCTTGCGGTAAAAAATATCGACGGCGGCGTCCACGGCGGGCGCGCCGCCCAGACGCTCGTAAAGACTCGGGACAATCTCTTCGGGTGCGGCTTCTTCGGGCGCGTCCCCAGCGGGTAGCGCCGCTTCGGCCTCCTCCCGCGTCTCCTCTTCGACGGATTCCGCCTCCACGGCGACAGTTTCGGCTTCGGCTTCGGACGTTTCAGGCTCGGCCGGCGGACTCTCCCCCGCCTTTGTCGCAAGCGAGGCCGACTCGGGTTCTTCATCCGAGGCGGAGGGCCGCTTGCCAAACCGCTCCTCAAACCAATCCACTAAACTCTTCTTCTCAAACATGCTCTCTCTCCTCGCATAGGCAAATTATTAGACTTTTTCAGCAAGGGCGGTGGTCGCCGCGGACGGTTCTCCCCGCTCGGCGTCCGTTTATTATTGTGTTGGCGAACGCAGGGCAGAGGCTATAAGAGGAGACGGCAATGTGTCAATTGCCGGGCCGGGGAAAA
>CAZOTR010000152.1:0-2939 GCA_964582755.1 uncultured Methylococcaceae bacterium
TTTTACGGAGAAGGAGCAGACGCAGGCGGAAGTGAAAACCTCCATTCGAGACTTTCTACATCTGCAATTGCCCGCCACGTCATTTTCCGAGCAAGACAAGGAGGAGCGGGTGGAGAAGGTTTATAGCTTTGTCTGGCAGCAAAGCGTAAACGGCCTGTTCAATCAGGCAGCAAGGCGCTAAAGGATGGAAAGAGAAGCGGCAGGGACGAGAAACCAGGCGGTCAGCCCACAAAAACGGCGATGAAAGCAGACACTAACGAGACAATTCGCTTATCATAAGCAGACGCTAAAAACGCAAAGGCCCAACGTGGGGTGAGATCCACGCCGGGCCAGATTTTGCGGTGAAGCGTGTTTTTTCAGGGCGCGGTTCGTTCATCTTTAGGCGGGTGGATGAACCGCTAACACAACCATCCTGCCGGGCAAGGCAAGGGCAGTCGGCATAAATTCTACATCGTTTTATGCTCGCTATCAGCGTATGGCGTAAAAAAAAATTGCTTGACCTATAAGCAAAGTTTTGATTTCGACGCCACCGAAGCACCCGCCCTTCTAAAACCGGCAGGCTTTCCCATGAGGCAAAGCCATGCCAACAGCAAGTCACCCCGCTAGATCGCTACGGGCCTTCACCGCCGCCGAATCACGGCAACGCGGACAGAAAGCCGCGCCCCCAACCTTCACCGCCCGCAAGGATGCTTAACCATGGCCGTTTACAAAAGCGATACCGGGAGTTCCACCGGAGGGGGAGGTTTTGCCCTGATTCCGCCCACCCCTGAGAACGTTCGGGCGGCGCTGTTCCACCTCTCGCCCGACATGCCCCACGACGATTGGGCGCATATCGCCATGGCCGTGCATGACGGGCTAAACGGCGAAGGCTTCGCGGCGTTCGACGAATGGAGCCAAGGCGGGAAAAATTACAACGCCGCCGCCGCCCGCGACACCTGGAAATCCATTAAACCCGGCGGCGGTATCACGGTCGGGACGCTTTGGCGGATGGCCCTTGACGAGGGCTGGAAGCCAAACAGCGAAGCGCGCCCGGAAACGGAGGCCGAACGCCTGAAACGGGAACGCAGGGAGAAGGCGCAAGCAGCGCAGAAAGCCAAAGACAAAGCCCGCAAGGAACGGGAGGCCAGACAGAAAACGGCGGCGTTATGGAAAGCCGCGACGCCGCTACGGCCCGACCACCCCTATTTTGCCCGCAAGCTCCCCGGCATTGCCCCACCCTCAACTCTCCGCGAAATCCCGGCAGAGCAAACGGCGGAAATCCTAGGCTACGCCCCAAAATGGCATGGAGAACCGCTGGCAGGGCGTTTGATCGTGGCCCCGGTGAAAATTGACGGCAAGCTGACCACGGCGGAATTCATCGACGAGAACGGGCTGAAATCCGCCATTGCGGGCGGGCCTAAGAGTGGCGGCTATTGGGCGGCACAACCGCTACCCGAAGGCACCGGGGCTGGGTTTAAGTTCCTCATTGGAGAAGGCGTGGCAACCGTACTTTCAGCAAAAGCGGGCAACGGACACCCGGCGCTTGCGGCGCTGTCGTCCGGCAACCTCGCCAACCTCGCAAAAGCCATGCGGGAACGCTACCCGGCGGCGATTATTGTGGTTCTCGCCGACTTGCTGAAAACGTCCGGCGAACCCGACCGCCATGCAATCGAGGCCGCGCAAGCCGTGGGCGGGCTGCTGGCTGTTCCTAACTTCGGCAGCGAACGGCCAGCCGCGTTGAAAGACTTTAACGACTTGCACCAAGCGCAAGGGCTGAACGTAGTGCGCGATGCCCTGGCCAAGGCCGCACCGCTAGACGCACCCCAATCCACCGAGCCACCACCCCGGCGCGGGCTTTTCGGCGGGCCACTGCGCGATCCTGGCGACATAGGCCGGAAAACCGCGAAACCCCCCGCCGAATTGCCGCCGATGCCGCAAACCATCACCGCAAACACCTTGCAAAGCGTCAAGTTTGATCCGCTGCGCTGGGTTATTCCTGGCATCGTCCCTGAAGGGGTGGCTTTGTTGGTGGGAGCGCCAAAAATCGGCAAAAGCTGGGTGTGCTTGGACTGGTGCATCGCCGTTGCCAGCGGCGGCGATGTTTTCGGCAGCATTGCGGGAATCGAACCCGGCGAAAGCCTTTATCTAGCCCTTGAAGACAACAAACGGCGCATTCAACGTCGGTTAGGCTCTCGGCTGCAAGACACGCCATGGCCTGAAAAAATGCACATCAACTGCGAATGGCCCCGCATGGACATGGGTGGCGTTGAATTGCTGCGCGGATGGCTTGGAGAACACCCAGGCTGTCGGCTTGTTGTCATCGACACGCTTGCCATGTTCCGCCCCCCAACATCGTCAAACAAAAGCGTCTACGAGCAAGATCACGCTTTTGGTGCCGCCTTGCTCAAGCTCGCGGTGGACTTCCACTGCGCAATCGTCATCGTCCACCACAACAACAAATCCAAAGCCGAAGATGTGCTTGAAACAATCAGCGGTTCGCAAGGACTGGCCGGCGGCGTGGATAATATTCTGGTCATGCGCCGGGCAAGGTTCACGGCAGGGGCAGAATTGCATGTCACAGGCCGCGACATCGAGGACGAACAGGTTTATCAACTGGCCTTCGACAAGGCATCTTGCGCTTGGCGACTTTTTGGCAGCGGGCAGGAGTCCTTACTACCGCGTGAGTTTAAAAACATCGTCAAGTTATTGAAGGATAAAGGCCCACTGACAGGCAAGGAAATAACGCAACTGCTACACCCCGGCCTAGTGATTGATCGAACTTGCAAAGAATGGACAGCGGTTCGCAAAAACTTGGTAAAGCTTCGCAGCATGAATTTCGTTGTCGAAACGGAAGACGGCAAACAATCTTACAAGATAGAGGACACATAGAACACACGGAACACACGGAACACAAACGCCTGGAAGCCGCGCCAGCACTGGGCTTGGGCGTGTTCCGGCCC
>CAZOTR010000152.1:3039-10097 GCA_964582755.1 uncultured Methylococcaceae bacterium
TCCGTGTGTTCTCCGTGTTCCGTGTGTTCTCTGTGTTCCGTGTGTTCTCCGTGTTCCGTGTGTTCTTCGTGTTCCGTGTGTTCTTTGTATCGCTAACTAATTTCGGCGAGATTGGCGAAGTTGCCAGACCCTCAGCCGGAAAGCTTCACTCGCCTATGGGCCAAGTCAACCCGCTGGCCTTGGGCATTTAAGCAAGGGAAGGTTAAGCGCAAGACTGGCGCGGAGAATTCAAAAATATCCGTAAAAAAGTCGGGGGGGGGGGTTCGGAAAACAGGGAGGGTTTAAGCCGGAACATCTGGGTTGTGGGGTGGTGTGGCGACGAATAATTTGAGTTCAACAGAGGGGGGGGAGGTTTGGAAGAGCCTGACAGCGACGCCCGCCAAGAGAGGCAGGCGTCCGACCGCCACAATCAAGGCGCACCGGCCCACCTGCCCCATAGCTGGGGTTGGCGTTCCGTGCCAACCACGGCGGAGGACGGCAAGGCCGTCGAGGTCGGCAGGCTGCAAGGCCCGCGAATCGGCTGGACGGAGAGGCCGCATACGCCACCGCGCAAACCTATGCCAGCGTTTTCCGATGGCTAACTACAGGTGTTGTAGCCAGCTTGGCAGGGCCATCAAGACCCCAAGGCATTGGGGTTCGCCGTCTTTTGCCCTACCGGACGATGGAAATACGGTTAAAGTCGGAGGGGGGGGAGGCGGGCGGGAAATGCTGATATACGATGGGGGGTATCCAGGGACACTTCCGAGCCTGATGGCAGACAAACCCATGGCCTGGCTAATCCAGGTGGATGGACTCATCGTGGACGCGCGGCACGCGCCGAGGGGGATTCAAGAGGAAGCATTCAGGCGCGGAATGATCCCCTACCTACCGTGAACAGTTTTCCGGGGGCTGCGGCAAAAACGCTCAAATTCCTATGAGAGTTTTTATCCGTTTGTGCAAAAACACCCTAGATAGAATGAAAGTTGCCAGATTTTCCGACAAGGGTGCTTATAGGGCGGACGTTTTGGAGATTCAGCATTGCTGCGCGGGCCTTGCCGTCAGTGGTCGGACGCAATCGCGTCCACCTCAGGTTGATGCTTCGCAGCGTGTGCGGCTTGATCTGCAAAATGAGACTGGCAAGCTTGCCGACAAAAACAAAGCGTCATCCGGCAAGCTTGTAAACCAAGGAAGTCCCCGGCAAGTCGTAGCGGCACCAGAAGAATACTGACGACTTACTGATAAGTATTTGTTTTTATTTATATAATAAACTTTCCTGTTGCAGGATAATGCAAGTTCAGCCTGGATGCCATCCATTGATGCGTCAGAACGCATGAAGGTTTTTCCGAGGCGGTACGCGGAGGCATAGAGTTAGCCCTGCCTTTGGGTTGTTCCACCACGGCGGCTATGGCGCGGTGGACGTTGCAGGAATTTGCGGAAAAGTGGCGGAATCGTGCAGGGGGATAGGCCTTTGTGAAAAATGTATCGAATCTCAGAGGGGCGTGTGGGAGGGAATCCCTGGACTGCGATCATGGCGCTGGCCGACCGCTGAAGCCCTGCCCTCCTTCTGCCAGCACCGGCAAGGCACGAAGGCAAGAGCGAGGAACCGGCCCTGTGAACATCCTTGCTGTCCGCTTCCCAGTAAAACCGATTTTAGCGCGGCCAAGTCGTCCGCCCTGTGCCATACTTGGGCGAGGATGCCAATAATCCGCAAGACGCGGCCCTTTCCAATCCAAGCGGTCACTGAAATGAAAACAATCCTGTCCACACTGGGCGCGGCGTTCCTGCTGCTGTCGATAGTTTCTGACGCGCAAGCCGCCGCCTGCGCCCACGGCGTGCGTGGAGCTGCCTGCGCCGGGCCGAATGGCGCGGCAGCCGTGCGGAAGCCATACGGCTCGGCGGCGGTCGTGAGAAGGCCACCTGTGGCCGTGGCACCGCGTGGCGCGGTGGTCGTGCCGCCACGGCGCGGCACGGTCATCGTCAGGTGAGCCAAGCGCCCCGCGATCCATCCCCATCAAACCGGCCTTGCGCCGGTTTTTTGTGGGCGGCGACCTGTTAGAAAACGAATGTTTTCTAACACTCAAAAAAACGGCGACTCAGACTGTTAGAAAAATATGCTTTGCAATTTGTAACGGATTAGATAAACTAACACCGTATTCTAACAGTCTGCGGAGCAAAAACCATGTCCCCCTCCAAGCCCTCCACCCTCTTCGGATATGCCCGTGTGAGTACCCACGACCAGACCGCCAAGAACCAAAAGCTCGAACTTGAACAGGCAGGCTATGAAGTCCGCTACTGGTTTCAAGACGAAGGCGTCAGCGGAAAATGCCCGGCTTCCCAGCGGCCCGCCTTTCAAGACCTGCTGTCGAAGATTCGGGCAGGTGAAACCTTGGTTGTCTCCAAGATGGACAGGCTAGGCCGCGACGCCATCGACGTGCTACAGACTGTCCGCCTGCTACAGGAGCGGGGCGTCCACGTCATCGTGCATCAACTTGGCAACACCGACCTGACCAGCCCGGCGGGCAGGCTCCTCCTCACCATGCTGTCGGCCCTGGCGGAAATGGAGCGGGATTTGCTGGTGGAGCGCACCCAGGCGGGCTTGGCCCGCGCCAAGGCCGAGGGCAAGAAGCTGGGCAGGAAGGCGAAAACCAACGACGCGCAGAAGCAAGAAATCCGTAGGCGCTTGGAAGCGGGAGAGTCGGTTTCCTCCGTGGCGAGGGGGTACAAGATTTCCCGCGCCAATGTCATCGGCATCCGCGACCGGGCCGGGTGAACAGGACAGAGGGCCTTCGGTACTTGGCCTGGGGTGATGGCGCGTTGAATAATCCGAGAAATTCCGGGGGGGCATGAAAAATCAGCGAAACTTGGAGGCCGCGAAAAAATTGCTGATATAGCAGTGGGGGGGGTAGCAAGAGTGCGAAGTTTCGCAAAAAAATTTAGAAGGTCGCGTGTGGTTGGCCGGGCTATTCGGCTTGACGGCGGTGGACGTGGGCGGAATTCACGGAAATATGGCTAAACCCTGAGGGGTGGGTACTTGCGAGCTGGACACTTTTGATATTCACCATGGCGGCATGGGCCTTGTGGCTTGCCGTCCATGGCTGGGCTAAGGGGGGTATAACCACAGCGACAGGCATAGGCGTTCGCTGGAATTTGTGACCTAGCGAAACCTAGAGGGAGGTAGGCCAAGCGGCCAGCCTTGAACGGCCACCACGGCGCGGGCCTTCGGTGATGGCTGGTGCGGCGCAAGGCCCACTGGTTGACAACACAGGTCAACATGTTCAATCATTAACATGTTTACATCTTGAGAAAATCAAATGTTTGTTGCCGCGATCATAGGCCAGAAGGGGGGCACGGGGAAGACGACCGCCAGCCTGTGCTTGGGCGTGGCGGCGGCGCGGGCGGGGCAGGCGGTCGTCATCATCGACCTGGACCCGCAGGCCAACGCCGCCAATTGGAAAGACCGCCGGGCGGAGGAAAATCCCGCTGTCATCGCCGCGCCGGTCAGCCGACTTAAGCAGACCCTGCAAACCGCCCGCGCTTATGGGGCGGATTTTGTCGTTATCGACACGCCAGGGAAGTCCGACAGCGCCGCGATAGAAGCAGCCCGCGCCGCCGATTTGGTTTTAATCCCGATCAGGCCGCAAATCTTCGACCTTGAGACTTTGCCAGGGGTGCGCGACTTGTTGCGGGTGGCGGGCGACTCGATGGCCTATGTGGTGCTGAACGGCTTGCATCCACAAGCGAGGAAACAGGCTGAAGACGCCAAAGCGATGATTGAGCAAACGTCAGGTTTTAAGGTCTGCCCGGTTCATCTATGCCATCGAGGCAGTTACGCCGAGGCACCGACGACTGGGAGCGTGCCGCAGGAAACCGACCCGGAAGGCAAAGCCGCCGATGAGATCGAACGGCTTTACACGTTCATTACCCAACATATAAACATGTAAACATGGCTAAAAACATGCAAGCCTTGCAAGAGGCACTTAAAGGCGCTCAATCCCAACCGAAGGCCTCCCAGCCCATGGCCGATGCGGCGGCGGTGCAAAGCTACATGGCACCCAGCCGCGAGGGCAAAACTAATATCACCGCCTACCTGTCGCCGGACTACAAGGCCAGCCTGCGCCTAATCCAGGCCAGGACCGGCGGCAGCCTGCAAGACTTGGTTGCGGAGGCGCTGAACGACCTTTTCCGCAAGTACGACGTGCCCACCGTCGGACAATGACAACACATCAACATGTAATCATGTAAACATGCGAACATGTTGCATTGTTCGCATGTTGACTAGGCCTGCCTTTCGTTAGGGATTGTCCCTAAACCCCGTTAAGCCCACCCCTGAAAAGAAAACGCCCGCCGACCATGGGAAACGCCCTGAAAGATATTGAAAAGCTGGAATCCCGCCTGTGGGAAGCCGCCGACCAACTCCGCGCCAACTCCAAAAAAACCTCTAGCGAATACTGTATGCCGGTGCTGGGCGTGATTTTCTTGCGCCATGCCAGCAACCGCTACTATGCCGCGCTGGCGCAGATCGAGGCCGAACAGGCGGCGGGGAAAATGCCCAAGCGCGACGTGAAGAAGGAAGACTTCGCCCAGCGCCGCGCCTTGTTTTTGCCGGAAGCCGCCCGCTACGACCGGCTGTTGAGCGAACGCAAGGGCGTTGCGTTGCGGGAAAGACTGGTCGAAGCGATGAACGCCATTGAAGACAGCTTCGCGCCGTTGCAAGGCCAGTTGCCCAAGGATTACGAGCAGTTTGACGACGACTTGCTGGAAGTCCTGCTGCGCATTTTCGACAGCGAAGTATTGCGCACCGCCAGCGGCGATCTATTCGGGCGGATTTACGAATATTTCCTGATGAAATTCGCCATCCAAGGGGCGCAGGACAACGGCGAGTTTTTCACCCCGCCGTCGCTAGTGCAAACCATCGTCAATGTGATCGAGCCGGACCATGGCCTTATTCTTGACCCCGCCTGCGGTTCCGGCGGCATGTTCGTGCAAACCAGCCATTTTCTTGAAGACCAAGGCCAGGACACGATGCGCAAAGTGACCTTCTACGGCCAGGAGAAAACCGCCACGACAATCCGCCTCGCCAAAATGAATTTGGCCGTGCATGGTTTGCAAGGTGACATCCGCGAAGCCAACACGTTTTATGACGACCCGCACCGCCTGCCCGAAGGCAAGCCCTTATGGGGCAACTGCGATTTTGTCATGGCGAATCCGCCGTTCAATGTGGACATGGTGGACGCGGCCAAAGCCAAAACTGACCGCCGCCTGCCGTTCGGCTTGCCGGGCACGACCAAGGGCGGGGCCAAGAGAAGCGGCGACGGCAAGCAAGCCAAAGAAACCGTGTCCAATGGCAATTACCTGTGGATTTCATTTTTCCATAGTTATCTAGGCGCAAAGGGCCGGGCCGGGTTTGTCATGTCCTCGCAGGCGTCCAGCGCCGGGCATGGCGAATTGGAAGTCCGCCGCAAGCTGGTGGAAACCGGCGACGTGGACGCGATGATTGCCATCCGCTCCAATTTCTTCTACACCCGCACCGTGCCCTGTGAACTGTGGTTCTTCGACAAGGGCAAGCCGCAGGAACGGCGCGATTCGGTGCTGATGATCGACGCCCGCAATGTTTACCGCAAAGTCACCCGCAAGATTTACGACTTCTCCCCGGAGCAGTTGCAAAACCTCACCGCGATAGTGTGGCTATACCGGGGCGAGTCCGCCAAGTTTCTCGGCTTGGTGAAGCGCTATTTCGTCGAACTCTGCGCCGAAGCCGCCGCCATTCCCGCCGCGCTGGCAAGTTTTGAAGCCAGTTTGGCCGCGTTGCGCGGGCAACTGCTCGCCTTCGTCAACAGCATAAAAGACTTGGAAGCCTTAACTCCGGCGCAGTTATCGCCGTTCACCGAAGCCTTGGTGGAACTGGCCGGGGCCGAAACCGCCTACCAGGCCGACCGCGCCGCGCTGGCCGAGGACTTGGCCGGCTTCCGCAGGCTCTACGAAGCCTCGCCGCCGACGATGAACCTCGACCAACACGCCGCCCGCGAAGCCTTCGCCCCGCTGGCCGAGAAAACCAAGGGCTTGGCGAAGCAAGTGGACTGGCTCTACAAACTGGCGGCGCGGGGGGCGCAACTGGCGCAGGAATTGGCGCTTGCAATCAACAGCCTCCCTCCCCCCGAAGGAGAAGGCCGGGGCGAGGGCTTCGACCGCAGGCAAGCCAACAAATACCTGAAGCAACTGGACGAGGAGCGCCAGCAGGCCGAAGAGCAATTGAAACTGCCCGCCTACTTCCATCGGCAAGTCGTCTGGCTGCAAGAGCGCTTCCCCGAAGCCGAAATGTGCCCCGTGCCGGGCCTGTGCAAAGTCGTCAGCCGCGCCGACCTCAAAGCCGCCGACTGGAGCCTGACGCCGGGCCGCTATGTCGGCGTCGCCCCGCCGGAGGTGGACGAGGATTTTGATTTCGGGCAGGCGATGCGGGATATTCATCTGGAACTGGCCGACTTGAACCGCGAGGCTGGGGAGTTGGCGGCGAAAATCGCCGAGAATTTTGCAACGCTGATCTAGGGGAAAAACCATGATGCAGGCCACCGAGCAAGAATTTGTCATTCCCGCCGACGGCAGATTGCCGGAAGCGTTCCGGCCATTTTTCGGGCGCAAGGCGCGGGTTGTGGTGTTATTGGTTGACGAGGACGAAGAAACACCGCCGCCAGCCCAGCGTTATCAAACCCTCACCGTCGAGAAGCGGATTATGCCGACGCGGGAAGAAATCCATGGGCGATAAGAGCTTTGTGAAGCTGACAGCGAGGATTCAGGAGAATTTTGAGGGGTTGGGGATATGATCTGGCGTGAGTTTTCACTTGGGAAGGCAATTCATGTTAAACACGGTTATGCTTTCAAAGGGGAATATTTTTCTGATAAAGGAGATTATATTGTTCTCACCCCAGGTAATTTCAATGAAGAAGGAGGGTTTCGTATCCGTACCGAAAAAGAACGAACTTATGCTGGTGACATTCCAGAGCAATTTATCCTAGAAGAAGGCGACTTGATAGTAGCGATGACCGAGCAAGGGCCGGGATTGTTGGGCAGTTCAGCTTTAATTC
>CAZOTR010000153.1:0-10061 GCA_964582755.1 uncultured Methylococcaceae bacterium
GCGGCCGTCCGAAGCCACGCGCCCAGTCTGGCCTTATTCATCCAGGCTCGCCCGCCAGGCGGGGGCCTACGCATACCGTTCAGACTTCAGGGCGGGTGTTGGGAGGGGGGGCTCAATCTACGTCGCAGGCCCGAAGCCTCAGGCCGGAAGCGTCATCCACCCCTCCCTTCCCGGAGATCAGCCGGGGATTTTTGACCTTGATCGGGGGCAAAATCGAGATATAAGGCCGGAATAAGCCGCGCAGCATAGGCTTTGCCGGTTTAACGTGATATTCGGCGCGGCGTTTCCGGCTGGCTGGCCCCCAGTCGATTGCCGGAAATGCCCGCCGCAACCCCGCGCTACTCCATCCGCCGAGGGGGCTTGCCGGTTTGCGTCACGCCGGTCTTTGCCGTTCAGCCCTTGCCAAACACCAGCGCATGGTCCGCCGCGTCCACTTTCACTATGTCCCCCGGCTCGTAACGCCCCGCCAAGATGTCCCGCGCCAGCGGGTTTTCCAGTTGTTGCTGGATGGCGCGTTTCAGGGGCCGCGCTCCGTAGACCGGATCGAAGCCGGCTTCGCCCAGCCGGTCCAGCGCCGCTTCGGTGATTTCCAAATCCAAATCCCGCTCCAGCAAGCGTTTGCGCAGATGGCGGATTTGGATGTTGGCGATGGCGCGGATCTGCTCCTTCATCAAGGGATGGAACACGACGACCTCGTCCACGCGGTTGATGAACTCGGGCCTAAAATACTGGCCGACGATTTCCAGCACTTCGGCCTTCATCTGCGCATAATGCGCCTCGCCCGCCAGTTCCTGGATGCGGTTCGAGCCTAGGTTCGAGGTCATCACCACGACCGTGTTGCGGAAGTCCACCGTGCGCCCGTGGCCGTCGGTCAGCCGCCCGTCGTCCAGCACTTGCAGCAGGACGTTGAACACGTCCGGGTGGGCCTTCTCCACCTCGTCCAGCAAAATCACCGAATACGGCTTGCGGCGCACCGTCTCGGTCAGATGCCCGCCCTCCTCGTAGCCGATGTACCCCGGCGGCGCGCCAATCAGCCTTGCGACCGAATGTTTCTCCATGAACTCGGACATGTCGATGCGCACCATCGCGTCCTCGGTGTCGAACAAAAATTCCGCTAGCGCCTTGCACAACTCGGTCTTGCCGACGCCGGTCGGCCCTAGGAACAAGAACGAGCCATTCGGGCGGTTCGGGTCGGCGAGGCCGGAGCGCGAACGGCGGATGGCGTCGGCGACGGCCTTGATCGCCTCGTCCTGGCCGACCACGCGCTTATGGATGTTCTCTTCCATTTGCAGCAACTTCTCGCGCTCGCCTTCCAGCATCTTGGACACCGGGATGCCGGTCCATTTCGACACCACTTCGGCGATTTCCTCGTCCGTCACTTTGTCGCGCAGCAATTGCATAGGCTTGCCTTCCGCCCGGCTGGCCTGTTCGAGTTCTTTTTCCAGCTTCGGAATCACGCCGTATTGCAACTCGCCCATCTTGTTGTAATCGCGGTTGTCCGCCCGCGTCAGCATTTCCAGTTGTTGCCGCGCCTGCTCCAGCCTTTCCTTGATGCTGGCCGCGCCTTGCAGCGAAGACTTCTCCGCCTTCCAGATCTCCTCCAAGTCGGCGTATTCCTTCTCCGCCTCGTCGATATTCTCCTGCAAGGCTTCCAGCCGCTTGCGCGAAGCCTCGTCGGATTCCTTCTTCAAGGCTTCGCGCTCGATCTTCAATTGGATCAAGCGCCGTTCCAGCCTATCCATCTCCTCCGGCTTGGAGTCGATTTCCATGCGGATGCGGCTGCCGGCTTCGTCGATCAAATCTATCGCCTTGTCGGGCAGGTTGCGGTCGGTGATGTAACGGTTGGACAAGGTCGCCGCCGCCACGATGGCCGGGTCGGAAATCGTCACGCCATGGTGGACCTCGTACTTTTCCTTCAAGCCGCGCAGAATGGCTATCGTGTCCTCGACATTCGGCTCGTCCACCAGCACCTTCTGGAAGCGCCGCTCCAAGGCCGCGTCCTTTTCCAGATATTGGCGGTACTCGTCCAGCGTCGTCGCGCCCACGCAATGCAACTCGCCCCGCGCCAGCGCCGGCTTGAGCATGTTGCCCGCATCCATCGCCCCTTCGGCCTTGCCCGCGCCGACCATGGTGTGCAATTCGTCGATGAACAGGATGATATTGCCCTCCTGCTTGGCGATGTCGTTTAGCACCGCTTTCAGCCGCTCCTCGAACTCGCCCCGGAATTTCGTCCCGGCAATCAACGCCGCCATGTCCAAAGCCAGCAAACGCTTGCCTTTGACGCCCTCCGGAACCTCGCCGTTGACGATGCGCTGGGCCAGCCCCTCGACGATGGCTGTCTTGCCGACGCCCGGCTCGCCGATCAACACCGGATTGTTCTTGGTGCGCCGCTGCAACACCTGGACGGTACGGCGGATCTCGTCGTCGCGGCCGATGACCGGGTCAAGCTTGCCCTGTTCCGCCCGCTCGGTCAGGTCGATGGTATATTTTTTCAAAGCCTGGCGCTGGTCCTCGGCGTTGGGATCGTTGACCGCCTGCCCGCCGCGCAGGCTGGCGATGGTCTTCTCCAATTTTTCCTTAGCCAGCCCCGCCTTTTTCAGCAGCTCGCCCAGCGTGCCTTTGTCCTCCAAAGCCGCCAGCACGAAGATTTCGCTGGCGATGTACTGGTCGCCGCGCTTCTGCGACAGCTTGTCGGTGAGGTTCAGCAAGCGCGAGAGTTCATTGGAAACCTGCACGTCGCCGCCCGTCCCTTCGACCTTGGGGAAGCGGTCCAGCGCCTCGCCCAAGGCGTTGCGCAAGTTGGCAACATTGACCCCGGACTGCGACAGCAGCGGCTTGACCGAGCCGCCCTCCTGGTCGATCAACGCCACCATGACATGGATGGGTTCGATGAATTGATGGTCGCGCCCCAAAGCCAGGCTTTGCGCCTCGCCCAGTGCGGCTTGGAATTTTGCGGTGAGTTTGTCGGTGCGCATGGCTTGAGCCTTTGATGAATGCTGATGATGGTGTGGGTTGTGGGGGTGGGGTGGGGGGATTTCAAGCGGGCAAAGCGTGACGGGCTGTGCAAGCTTTCCACACATAATGGGTAAAATCCTCGCCTGCCCACCACAACCTGCGGGGCTTGCCACATGGCCATATTGGGGCGGCGCGCCGGAAACGCCTGTTCTCGCTTAGGCTCGGGCGGGCTTGTTCCATCCTGCTCAACCGGCAAACGGCCCGCCCCGGCGAAAATCCAAGCCAGCCGTTGACAAGCCAACGGGCAATCACTTAGTATCGCGGGTCTTTTTGTTGCATCTCTTTTTCGGAAAAAACCAAGGCAAACCACGATGAAAAGAACCTACCAGCCGAGCAAAATCAAGCGCGCCCGCACCCATGGCTTCCGCGCCCGGATGAAAACCCGTGGCGGCCGCAACGTCATCAACGCCCGCCGCGCCAAAGGCCGCAAGAAGCTTACCGTCAGCGTCTAAGGGTTTGGCCAAGGCGACCTATGGCTTCCCCCCCGGCCATCGTCTAGGCAGCCCCGCCGATTTCCAGACTGTTTTCGAGAGCGCGCAAAAGTCGGCGGACGCCTACCTGACCGTGCTGGCGCGCCCCAGCGGGCGCGGACATGCGAGGCTGGGTTTGGCCATCGCCAAAAAAAGCCTGCGCAAGGCCTGCGACCGCAACCGCGTCAAGCGTCTGGCTAGGGAAAGCTTCCGGCTGCGGCAGGCCGGGCTAGGCAGCGTGGATTTCGTGGTAATGGCGCGGCCGGCGGCGCGGCAGGCCGACAACGAAACCCTCAGAAGCTCCCTCGAAAAGCACTGGACAAGCTTGGTAAAACGATGCAATTCGTGCTAGTGCAACTCATCAAGTTCTACCGCTATGTGATCAGCCCCTGGGTGGGCCATCATTGTCGCTTCTATCCCACCTGCTCAAGCTACGCCCTGGACGCCATCGAGCGCTTCGGTGCCTTGCGCGGTTCCTATCTGACCATAATAAGATTGTCGAAATGCCATCCGTGGCATGAAGGCGGCTTAGATCCCGTCCCAGAAAAATTTGGTGGCAAACATCATGGATAATTTGAGGTTCGTGCTTTTCGTTCTTTTTGTCTGGCTCAGTTTTGAGCTATGGCAAGCGTGGCAGGTGGACTACGGCCCCAAGCCGCCGGCCCCGGTCGCGGCAGCAAGCCAGACCCCCGGCTCTCCCGGCGCGCCCTTGTCGGTGGGCAGCGCCTCCGCCGTGGCGGGCGAGGCGCTCAAGGAAGGGCAGCGCATCAAGATCACCACCGACGTGCTGAATATCGAAATCGACAGCAACGGCGGCGACCTCCGCTTGGTTGATCTGACCACCTATCCGCTGGCGAAAGACAAACCGGAGGTGCCGGTGCGCCTGCTCGACGACCAGCCGGCGCAATTGTTCATCTCCCAATCCGGCTTCCTCGGCGGCGAGGCCGGCACGGTGCCTAACCACCATAGCGTGTGGCAGGCGGCGGCGACCGAGTACAAACTGGGTCCAGGGCAGGAAGAACTGCGCGTGCCGTTGACCTGGACCAATGACAAGGGCGTCACCGTCACCAAGACCTATGTCTTTAAAAAGGGCAGCTTCCTGGTCGAGATGGAACAGCAGGTGTCCAACCAGTCGCCAGCCCCCTTGAAGGTGGCGCAATACACCCAGTTGCAGCGCAAGCAGCCGGAAAAGAAGACCGGCTCCGCCCTGTCCGCCAATTCCGCCGACCGCGCCTATGTCGGCGGCGTGTTGTACACGCCTACCGACAAGTACGAGAAGATTGGCTTCGACGACATGAAGGACAAGGCGCTGGACCGCAACAGCAAAGACGGCTGGGTCGCCATGATCCAGCATTATTTCATGGCGGCGTGGATTCCCACGGCGGGCGAGGAGCAGCATTTCTACACCAAGGCGCTGGACGGCCAGCATTTTGTCATCGGCGCGGTGTCGCCGACGGTCGAGGTCGCGCCTAGCGCGTCCCAGACCTTCAAGGCCCGCATGTGGGTCGGCCCCAAGCTGCAACGGGTGCTGGAAAACGTCGCCCCTGGCCTGGAACTGACCGAGGACTTCGGCAAGCTGACCTTCATCGCCAAGCCGGTGTTTTGGCTGATCGAGCAGTTCTACAAGATCTTCAACAACTGGGGCTGGGGCATCGTCTTCGCCACCTTGCTCATCAAGTTGCTGTTCTACAAGCTGTCGGAGTCCAGCTACCGCTCCATGGCGAACATGCGCAAGCTCCAACCCAAGCTCCAGCAACTCAAGGAACAGCACGGCGAGAACAAGCAGGCGTTCAACCAGGCGATGATGGATTTGTACCGCAAGGAGAAGGTCAATCCGCTGGGCGGTTGCTTGCCCATCCTCGTGCAGATGCCGGTGTTCATCTCCTTGTATTGGGTGCTGTCCGAGGCAGTGGAACTGCGCCAAGCGCCGTTCATCTTCTGGTTGCAGGACTTGTCTGACAAAGACCCGTACTTCATCCTGCCGGTGATTTACGGCGTGTCGATGTTCATCCAGCAGCAACTCAACCCGCAGCCCACCGATCCGATGCAGGCGCAGGTGATGAAATGGTTGCCGGTGATCTTCTCGTTCATGTTCGCCTTCTTCCCGTCCGGCCTGGTGCTGTACTGGGTGGTGAACAACGTGCTGTCGATCTTCCAGCAAGCCTACATCACCAAGCAGGTCGAGGGCCGCGCCGCCTTGTTCGTCAAGGGCGGCACGAGCTTGCCGCCGCCGGGCGGCGCGTAGGCCGCAGGGATAACACCGCCAGGGGCGATGTTATCCCTCCTCCTCCCAGGACCGACAGGCCGGAAGCGATTCCGGCCTGTTTTTTTATGTGTCTTTAGCAAGCAGGATCAAGCATGAAAATCTCCCTCATCGTCGCCCTCTCGGCCAACCGCGTCATCGGCGTGGACAACCGCATGCCTTGGCACTTGTCCGCCGACCTCAAGCGCTTCAAAGCCATCACTTGGGGAAAGCCCATTTTGATGGGCCGCAAGACCCACGAATCCATAGGCCGGCCGCTGCCGGGACGCCACAACATCGTCCTCACCGCCGACCCCAGTTACCGGGCCGAAGGCTGCTCCGTCGCGCATTCCCTGGCCGAGGCCATGGACTTGGCCGGCGAGGCGGAGGAGTTGATGGTGATTGGCGGCGCGTCCTTGTATGAAAACTTCCTGCCCCAAGCCGACCGGCTTTATCTGACTTTGATCGAGCGGGAGTTTGAAGGCGACACTTACTTTCCGGCTTTTTCGCCGGAAGATTGGCGCGCGGTGGCAAGCCAGACGGTCGCCGACGACCCCGGCGTGGATTTCACTTATCGGTTTTTGGTGTTGGAGCGTTAGCGCCGGTACGCCCCGCCGGCGGTGTCCAGCAGCCGTTTCTGCGCGGCGAAATGGCGTTCGATGTAGCCGAGGTCGAAGCGTTCGTGGCGGGTTTGTTCGGCCACTTGCTTGATGAGTTCGGGGGCTAACAAGGCCAGGGGCCGGCCGGTGGACAGGGCGAGGATCTGGGTCTGCGCCGCCCGCTCGACGAAATACAAATCGTCGAAAGCCTGCGCCACCGTGGGCGCGGCGGTGATGACGCCGTGGTTGCCGAGGAACAGCACTTCGGCGTCGCCGAGTATCCCCGCCATGCGCTCGCCCACCGAATCCGCCAGGGCCACCCCGTCGTAATCGGTGTCGTAGGCGACCCGGCCATAAAACCGGCAAGTGGTGTGCAACGCCCATTCCAAACGCCCTCCGGCCACCATGGTCAGCGCCGTCGCGTAAGGCTGGTGGGTGTGCAGCAACACGCGGGCGCGGGGGACGAGGCGGTGGATGGGGGCGTGGATATGCCGCGCCGAGGGCGCAGGCTCGCCGTCCCCACGCACCACCTTGCCATCCAAGTCACAGACGATCAGGTTCGAGGCGGTGACTTCCAAGAAATGCAGCCCGAAGGGGTTGACCAGGAAATGCCGCCCGTCCGGCAGCACGGCGGAGAAATGGTTGGCGATGGCTTCATGCAAGCCGTTCGCCGCCGCCAGATGGAAAGCCGCCGCCAAATCTACCCGCAACGCCTGTTCGGCCTCGTCCATGTTCAACATGGCCGTGGCCTTGCGCGGGGTTTACCGAGAGGGAAGACTGGCATGGCTGGGGCGCTCGCTAGAGAGTGGGACAAAGACCGGCCCGGTTTTAAAAACCGAGCCGACCTGGCGGTTTCCAGCTTAATCATTGGAAGCCATTTCGGCAAGCGGTTCCTGGCGGCCCATCCGCCAGCCATGGCTGCTCCGCGCCGAAGCCCAGCCTGCTGTAGAAAGGCCAGTTCGCCACATGCAGATGCCGGCGCAAAGGCGTTTGGTGACCGGGTAGCGCGACAACAAGTCGTTCAGCGGCCATTGCCAGGCGATATTGCCAATTCCCGGAAAGCGAGCAACCTGTCGGCCCGCAAAACCCCTCATAACCCTTGACGCATAGCCGGATCCAAGGAAAAGGATACATTTTCAAAAGCATGGCCAAGGCGCCCATACCGCACAAGGCATAGACCCAAGCCGTGCCGAAGCCGGCCGTCGCCAACGCCGCAGATGCTTCGCCGCCCCAACACCTAGTCGAAATCCTCCTCTAATGGGGAGTTAATGGGGGAAGGGGATGTTTCCATATCTTGGGCGCTAGGGTCTAGGGGGATGTGTGGTGACGATGAGGAGCCCAGCGGTCCGTTGGAGCGCCGACGTCTTGTCGGCTTAGTGGCTCCAATATCGGCGAGACGCCGGCGCTCCATCACTCCCCGCCCAACGCATAATGCCACTTCAATTCCTCGGGGTTGTCGAGATGCGTTGGCGGGGCTGGGGGCCATCTTCGATGGCAAGGCGGTGCGGCGTCCGGGAAGGCGATCCACAGGGGACCCGGCGTTCTTGCTCGGTCCCTGAGGTACTCGGGCAGACCGGATGCCCTGAGACGCCGAACGAGATTGCCGCCAAGCCTTTGTTGATTACGCCCTGATGGCGAACAGTGGGGCGCGCTTGGTCACGGCAAAGAGTGAATAGACTGCCGGATAGCAGGTATCTGTTGCATCTTGTATGACTTTTTTCCAAAAATAGAGCTATGCTTTGTTCGAGGCGCGGCATTGGCTACGCGAGGCATTGCGCCAGCCCTTGACAGTGCAAAGGCTCGACACCATGAACATCACACTCCACAAAAAAGCCCGGACCATCCCCGCTGGGCGGCAAGAGATGGGAGAGTTGCGCTTGGGCAATCGGGCTTTGGCGAAGAAGCACGGGGTGGGCCGCACGACCGCCCGCAAGAGGAAGAACCGTGACAACGCGGCGGATGCCTCGCACCGCTCCCATATCCTGCACACCACACGGACTCATGCCCAGGAGCAGGTAGTGGTGTATCTGCGCCAGTCGCTGCTGCTGTCGCTGGACGACCTGCTGGCAGTAGTGAACCGGCAAAGCGTTCTGCGTCGGCCGGGATCGCCGCATACGCAGCCATGGCGGCGGCTCGCTCAAGGTGCCGCACTTGGCCATCGAACGCGGGCCGCGCCGCTACCTGTTCGCCACCATCGACCGGACCACCCGCAGAAGGCATTGGGGCACGCTGTTCCCTTTGTTGCCACCAAGCGTATAATAATCAGGCGGGTTTTGACAGATAGATAATTGCAAATCCATGTCGTATAGGATGGAGCCCATTTGTTAATCACGGCTTGGCTGCACATAATCTAGGGAGAGTCTAAAATGGTTTCAGTATCGATTATCTCGCACCAGAAACATAGACTGGAAATATTGCTGTCGCAGCTTCAAGGCAAAGCTGGCATTCAAGCGATAGGGCAGGACGTCGAGTATGTGGACATGCTCCCGCTTCAGCTTGAGGGGCTGCAGTCCGAAGTGATATTGCTTGATGCGGATTTATTGGTCACTCAAGACGGCAAATTGGTTGCGATGCTCAAACAAAAAAGCCCGCAAACCAAAGTAATTCTTTTTGTGGAGGAAAACCATAATAACCTACTCGAAGAACTATCAGATTTACATATCTCTATTGATGGGATTTTATCCGTAAATGCCTTGCCTCCTGTGTGCCTGAAAGCCATTCAAGCCGTGACTGTTGGTGAATTTTGGCTGCCTCGTCACATGATAGCGAAAGCCTATCGTAGGCTGCTTCAGAAAGCTAACAACCAGCTCCCAGCCGAGTTGCCTAAAATTGCTGAAGAACCCCTCTTATCTATGCTGACAGAGCGCGAAAAGCAAGTCTCTCGGCTAATTGCGAAAGGGTTGGCCAACAAAGAAATCGCAAGGGAAATGGACCTCAGCATCAATACTGTCAAGAAATACATCAAGAACATCTACATTAAGTGCGGTGTGCGTCGGCGTAGCCAAATAGCTTCCCTGTTTTACCCCCCAGCCTTCTAGCATGACGTGCCGACAGCGGAGTCCTCATCCCGCCCAAAAGCCATGCGTCCAATCATTTGCCTCGGTGGGCCGGATCAGCCAACCAGCCAGCACCATCCTATACACTCGCTAAATTAACCTGAGTTCGAGACAGGAAAGCTGGAGGCCGACGCCTGTCTCTTCGCGCGAAGCTTTGTTTCCGCAAACAAATAGCCAAAATAGCAGCTATCGTGTAGACACTGTAAAGAAACGTCTGCAGGAACGTCTGCGTCAAATTGGATGTGTCTCGGCGTGGCGAATTGGCTTTTCCAGAATCAAACCATGATCCCAGCAAGCCCAAACTTTGGCCCTGCCATCGAACCGCACCTAAGAGGCTAGTCGACGGTTCAACGCAACCACCCGGCGGGAATGCAAGCGCCGACCAGAATGGCTCCCCGCTAATGTCTGGTTCATCCCTGCGTATATGCCACCGCCAGCCGTCCTACCCCACGACGAAGTTCTGGAACCGCCCCAGGGCTGCGAGCCGCGCCCTGCCAACACACCTCCACCGTCCTGCTGAATTTTTCCACAACGCCTCGATTGATGCCCGACCATGCTCACCAGTGTATTCGTGGGGCAATGCAATCCTTCGCCAGCCAATCTATCTGGCAATGCACAGGCATGTGTTTTAACAGTATCTGGCCGCTTCGCCGAAGGCACCCATTCGGGTAATAGACAA
>CAZOTR010000154.1:0-8375 GCA_964582755.1 uncultured Methylococcaceae bacterium
CGCACGACTTGCTCCACCACCGCGCCGGAATGCTCCAACTCATACGGCCCCGGCGTGGCGGAAATGTAAATGCGCTGCGGGGCGCGGGCCTCGAATTCCTCAAATTTCAAAGGCCGGTTGTCCAGCGCGGACGGCAGGCGGAAGCCATACTCGACCAGGGTTTCCTTGCGCGAGCGGTCGCCCCGGTACATCGCGCCGATTTGCGGGATGGTCTGGTGGCTTTCGTCGATGACAATCAACGCATCGTCCGGCAGATAATCAAACAGGGTGGGCGGCGGGTCGCCGGCCTTTTGCCCGGACAAATGGCGGGAATAGTTTTCGATCCCCGAGCAATAACCCACTTCCAAAATAATCTCCAAGTCGAACAAAGTCCGCTGCTCCAGCCTTTGCGCTTCCACCAGTTTGTTGGCCTGCCGCAAATGCTCCAGCCGCTCCTTCAACTCGATTTTGATTTCCTCGACCGCCGCCAGAATCTTTTCCCTAGGCGTGACATAATGGCTTTTCGGATAAACCGTGTAGCGGGCGATGCGGTTGAGGATCTCACCGGTCAACGGATCGAACAAGGACAGCCGTTCAATCTCGTCGTCGAACAACTCCACCCGCAAGGCTTCGTTTTCCGATTCCGCCGGAAAGATGTCGATGACCTCGCCGCGCACCCGGTAAGTCGCCCGGCGCAGTTCCGTGTCGTTGCGGGTGTATTGCAACTCGGCCAAGCGCCGCAATAGCTTGCGCTGGTCCATCAAATCCCCGCGCACCAGATGCAGCACCATTTCAAAATAAGACGCCGGCTCGCCCAAGCCATAAATCGCCGACACGGTGGCGACAATCACCACATCGCGCCGTTCGATCAAAGCCTTGGTCGCCGACAAGCGCATCTGCTCGATATGCTCGTTCAGCGAGGCGTCTTTCTGGATATAGGTGTCGGAGGAGGGGACATAAGCTTCCGGCTGGTAGTAGTCGTAATAACTGACGAAATACTCCACCGCGTTTTCCGGGAAAAACTCCTTCATCTCGCCATACAACTGCGCCGCCAGGGTTTTGTTGTGGGCCATGATGAGGGCGGGGCGCTGGATTTGCTGGATGACATTGGCCACGGTGAAAGTCTTGCCGGAGCCGGTCACGCCCAGCAAAGTCTGGTGCAATTCGCCGTCGTTGATGCCTTCCACCAGCTTGGCGATGGCTTCCGGCTGGTCGCCGGCCGGTTGGTAGCGGCTGTGCAGGCGGAAACGTTTTTCTTTGGCCGGCTCCTCGCCTTGCGGCTTGCCCGCCTCGTTCATATGCGATTGCTGCCATTTTTGGGCGAGTTCTTTCATCGCGGCCATCCAGTTGGAAGATTAGGGCAAAGCCACCGGCTGCGGCGCGACCCAGCCCTCTTTGCGATGCTCGGCGACCACGGCGGTGTAGATGCCGCCGCGCACATTGAACTTGGCGGTGACGCGCATGAAGTTGGGTTCGGTGGCGGCGACCAGATCATCCAACACGCGGTTGGTGACGGCCTCGTGGAACGCGCCCTCATCGCGGTAAGACCAGAAATACAGCTTGAGCGATTTCAATTCGACGCAGAGCCGGTCGGGGACGTACTCGATCAAGAACACGGCGAAATCCGGCTGGCCGGTCTTCGGGCATAAACAGGTGAATTCCGGCGCGTCGATGCGGATGGTGTAGTCGCGGCCGGGCTGGGGATTGGGGAAGGTTTCCAGGGTTTTGCTGGGGGTGGTGGACATGGTTTGCTTCGGTGGGTCAGGCTTAATGAGGGGTCGGAGCGCAGGCTCTGTGATAATGCGGGCAAGATGCCCGCGCTCCAACGGGCTTGGTCCGTTATAATAGCCGTTCGTTCCCGTCCCAACCAGACCGCCGTCTTGCTCCTCCCCAGCCTATTTCCCCCGTTTTCCCCCTTCGCCGTCCCAAGGCGCGTCCTGTAGATGCGCCTGGATAAAGTCAAACTGGCGGGCTTCAAGTCCTTCGTCGATCCGACCACGATTCCCTTGCCGGGCAACCTGGTAGGCATCGTCGGCCCCAACGGCTGCGGCAAGTCGAACATCATCGACGCCGTGCGCTGGGTGATGGGCGAGAGTTCGGCCAAGCATCTGCGCGGCGAGTCCATGGCCGATGTGATCTTCAACGGCTCGTCCACGCGCAAGCCGGTGGGCGTGGCTTCGGTGGAGCTGGTGTTCGACAATTCCGACGGCTCCGCGCCGGGGGAATATGCCAAATACCGGGAAATCTCCATCAAGCGCCAAGTCACCCGCGACGGCGTTTCGGCCTACATCCTCAACGGCACCCGCTGCCGCCGCAAGGACATCACCGACATTTTCCTAGGCACCGGGCTGGGCGCGCGCAGCTATGCCATCATCGAGCAAGGCACCATTTCTAGGCTGATCGAGGCCAAGCCCGACGAATTGCGGGCGGTGATCGAGGAGGCGGCGGGCATCTCGAAATACAAGGAGCGCCGCCAGGAAACCGAGACGCGGATGCGGCACACCCAGGAGAACCTGGAACGTCTGCAAGACGTGCTAGACGAGGTGGCGAAGCAAATCGGCAATCTCCAGCGCCAAGCCAAAAAGGCGGAAAAATACACCGCGCTGAAAGAGGACGAGCGCCGTTACCGCCTGCAACTCTTGGGCCTGCGCTGGCGCAAATACGACCTGACGATGCGGCAGCACCAAGTGATTTTGTTGGACTGCGAACGGCAGTTCCGCGAGCTGGTCGGCGAGGACAACCGGCTGGCCGCCGCCTTGGAAACGGCCCAGGCCAAGCACGGGAAACTGCAACTCGCCCTCAACGACCGCCAGGGCCAGTTTTATGAGCTGGGCGCGGAAATCAGCCGCTTGGAGCAGGCGATCAAACATGCCCGCCAGACCCGCGACAACCTCGCCCGCGAGCGCGAGCGGCTGAATGGCGAACAACTCCAAGCCCAAGCGCAGTTGGAGCAAGACCGCGAACACCTGGACGCAGTGCGCGAGGAATTGGCGGAACTGCAAGCCGAGATTCAAGATGCCAAGCAGGCCGAGGCCGAAGCCGCCGCCGAACGCCAGCAGGCCGAGGGGGCGCTGAAAGCGTGGCGGGTGGAGTGGGAAAGCTTCCAGGGCGGACTGGCCGGGTTCAAGGGGCAAGCCGACGTGGAGCGGGCGCGTATCCGCCAGATGGAAGAGCAGCAACGCCAGTTGCGGCAGCGGCGTGAGCGGCTGCAAGGCGAGAGGAACGAAATCGAAGGCTCGCTGATGGATGCCGATTTGGAAGCCTTGCAAGAACACTTGGGTCTAAGCGAAGACGAACACGCCGACATCCAAGCGCGGCTGGAAGCATTGCGGCACACCGCGCAAGCGGAACGCGCCCGCGCCAAAGCCTGCCAGGAAGAACTCAACGCGACGCGGGCCGAGTCGCACACCGCCCAGGGCAAGATCAGTTCTTTGGAATTGCTGCAACAACACGCCATGGGCAAAGACCGGGCGGCGTTGAAAGATTGGCTGCGCGGGGCCGAGTTGGAGCAGGCCAGCCGCCTCGCCGAACACCTGGAAGTCGCCCCCGGCTGGGAGTCGGCGGTGGAGCATGTGTTGGGTGTGCATCTGGAGGCGGTTTGCGTGAACGATGCCGGACAGTATTTGCCTTTGTTGGATGGCGGCAAGCATCCCGAGTCTTTGGCTTTCTTTGAGACGCGCCGGCCGGCGGCGACGGCTGGCGCGGCGGTCGGGCGCTTGCTGGAGCGTGTGCAATCGACGTGGAACCTGGCGCCTTTGCTAGGCGGCGTGCATGTCGCCGACGATGTGCCGAAAGCGCGGGAGTTGAGCCAACGCTTGGCGCCGCACGAATCGGTGGTGACGCCCTGCGGCGCTTGGCTGGGGCCGGGCTGGGTGGTGCTGCGGCGGGCGGTTGACGGCAAGGCCGGGGTGTTGAAGCGCGAACGCGAGTTGCGCGAGTTGAAAATAAGCCGCGACAGCTTGCATCAAAAAGTCGGCGAATTGGAGCAGGGTCTGAGCTTGGCGGAGGAGGCGACGCGGCAGGCGGAGTTCGAGCGCGAGCAACGCCAGTCGGAATCCAACCGCCTGTCCGCCGAGATTTCCCGGCTGAAGTCGCAAATCAGCGCCGCCACCGCCCGTGGCGAACAGGCCCGTAAGCGGCTGCGCCAAGTCGAACTGGAACTGGACGACCTGGACGCCAGCCTGCTGCAAAATGCCGAGGAAACCGCCGAGGCGCGGGCCTTGTTGCAAGAAGCCGAACAGGCTTGGTCGGCGTTGGAGCGGCAGGCGCAAGGCTTGTCGGCCCGCCAGCACGAGTTGGAACAACGCGCCGCCGCGTCGGAAACCGCTTTGCGGCAAGCCCGCGACCGGGTGCATGGCCTAAACAGCCGCATCGACACCCTGCAATCCACCGAAACCCTCACCCTCAAGCATTTGCAGCGGGCGCAGGCGCAAGCCGGACAGACCGCCGACCGCCTGGAGGATCTGGACCGGCGCATGGACGAGTCGGATCTGCCCATGGACGGGGAACAGGAAAGCCTGGAAGTGTTGCGCGAACAAAAAACCGGGGTGGAGCGCGAACTGGCCGACGCCCGCAAGAAATCCGCCGAGGCCGAGGCGGAAATCCGCTCGCTGGGCGAACAGCGGCTGCGCAAGGAGCGTGAACTGGACGCTCTGAAACAGCGTTTGGAGCAAACCAAGCTGGACTACCAGGCCAACGAAGTGCGGCGGCAGACCGTGCAGGAACAGTTTGAGGAAATCGGCGCGAACCCCGAAGCGGTCATTCCCGAACTGCCCGAAGAAGCCGAGGAAAAGGCATGGCAGCGGCGTGTCACCGAATTGGCGGAGGAAATCGCCAAGCTCGGGGCCATCAACCTGAGCGCCATGGAGGAATACAACGAACAGTCCGAGCGCCTGAAGGTTTTGGACGAACAACGCCAGGATTTGGCCGAATCGCTGGCGACGCTGGCCCAGGCCATCGAAAAAATCGACCGCGAATGCCGCGCCCGCTTCAAAGACACTTTCGACCGCGTCAACGCCGGCATCCAGCGCATGTTCCCCAAACTGTTCGGCGGCGGGCAGGCGTATTTGGAAATGAGCGAACGCGATTTGCTGGAAACCGGCGTCACCATCATGGCCCGCCCCCCCGGCAAGCGCAACAGTTCCATCCATCTGCTGTCCGGCGGCGAAAAGGCGCTGACGGCGGTGGCCCTAGTGTTCTCCATCTTCGAGTTGAACCCCGCGCCGTTCTGCCTGTTGGACGAAGTGGACGCGCCGCTGGATGACGCCAATGTCGGCCGCTTCAGCCAATTGGTAAAAGAAATGGCGGAGAAGGTACAATTCCTTTTCATCTCCCATAACAAGGTTACCATGGAAATCGCCCAACACTTGGCCGGCGTGACCATGAAAGAACCCGGCGTCTCCCGCATCGTCGCGGTGGACATCGACGCAGCCGTTGAACTCGCAGCACTATAGGGGCAATGCAATGGACCGATTGGATAGTGAAACACTACGTTGGCTGTTAGGGGCGGTGGGTGCCCTCATCATCGCCGCCGTGTACATCTGGGGCCGCCACAAAAGCAAATTGCTGGATTTCATCAACCAGCGCGGCGAATACGACGAGCTGGATTTGGGGGACGAGCCAGCCGAAGAACCGCCCAAGCCGGTTAGGACCAGCGGCGGCATTGCGGCCATCAAAGACGACGACCCGCCGATCTCTTTCGATGAGATGGACGACAATGAATACTTCTCTATGGGCGGCAAGCCCGAGCCGATTCCGGCGGAACCCACCCCGGTGGAATCCCCCCGCACCGCGTCGCTGGGCGCGCCCTTCCTTATCCAAATCAGCGTGGTCGCCGCCGACGGCGAGTATTTCGACGGCATAGACTTGCGTGACGCCTTGGACGACCTGCGGCTGATCTATGGCGACATGGGTATCTACCACCGCTACGACCGCGACTACCGCGTCATTTTGTTCAGCGTCGCCAGCCTAGTCGAACCCGGCACCTTCCCGATCACCGACATGGAAAATTTCGAGTGTCCCGGCGTGGTGCTGTTCTTCCAGCCGCCGCAAGTGGACGACCCCCTCTCCGTGTTCGACGATCTGGTCACCACCTGCCACGAACTGGCACTGCGCCTGGGCGGCGAGGAATGGGACGAGAAACGCCAGCCTTTGACGGCGGAGAAAATCGCCCGGATGCGGTCGCGGCTGCGCGAGGCTTATTGACCGGAAGTGCCTGAATCGGCGTTCCCTAAACCTATGGATAGCGTTATCCCAGCCGATCCAATAATTGTCGAGTTAATCGCCCTCGCCAAACAAACCCCCGATATTGCCATCCTATGGCTGTACGGTTCCCGCGCCCGTGGCACCCAACGGGAAGATAGCGACTACGATCTGGCTGTCGCTTTCCAGACCTTCATCCGCGACAACCCGCTGGAATCACGTTTGCGCCCGGAGTTGCTGGCAATGGATTGGCGCAGGGTTTTAAGTTTGCCGGAAAACCGGCTGTCGGTCATTGACATCAACCAAGTCGGCGTTGCCTTGGCCTATCATGTCGTCAATAACCATGAGCCGCTGTTTTGCCGCGATCCGCGCCGCCTGTTGGCTGAGGCTCGCCGCGTGTCCAGCCGCATGGAATTGGATGTGTTGCCTTATCTAGCGGATAAACACGATGGGCAAAATATTCCCTGAACTACATGCCTACTTGCAGGATGTGCGGGTCCACGCCGAAAATATCGTGTCGGAGTTGGACGAGCTTGGCGATTTAAGCGAAACCGCAAAGCTATCGAACCGGGATTTTTATGCCGTTGAACGCCTGCTGCAAATTCTCACCGAAGCGTGCATCGGCGTGGCCAAGCATTGGGTCAAGTCGCTCAATAAAACCGCGCCAGTCGATGCCTATCAGGCGTTTGAAACACTCTTGGGTCTGGGCATTATTTCGCCGCAAGAGCTTTCCACATGGAAACGCATTATTGGCATGCGCAATGCGCTCGTGCATGATTACCTCAATGTGGATCGCCAAATCGTCTTGGCCGTCTTGCAGCAACGCGCTTACCGCCAGTTGTTGGAATTTATCCGCCGGGCTGGCGAGGCGATGACCATCACATAAAACTGACAGAAATCCAGCATTATGAGCTTGTTAGGCAATATTCTCTGGTTGATTTTCGGCGGCTTGCTGTCCGGCTTGGGGTATATCCTCGGCGGACTCGGCTTATGCCTGACCATTGTCGGCATCCCCTTCGGCATCCAGTCGATGAAACTAGGCTTTGCGGTGTTCGCGCCGTTCGGCAAGGAAGTGGTGGAGTCGGAGGATGCCAATAGCGTGTTGCGGCTGGTCTTCAACATCCTGTGGCTGCTGTTGTTCGGCTGGCCCATCGCCCTGGCCCATGTCATCAGCGCCGCCATGCTGGCCGTCACCATCATCGGCATTCCCTTCGCCTTCCAGCATCTCAAGCTGGTTCCGCTGTCTTTGCTACCGTTTGGCCGCGATCTGCGATGAGCCGGGCAGGGGCCTGCGCCGCCGGGAGTTCCCCTGGATGCCAACGTCTCTTAAGCTTGATTTAAGTCGCCGGGGGTGAAACTATCCCACAAAATCCGCAGCCACACCGGGGCCGACAGGCCCGGTTTTCCGGCAGACGGTTTTTAGTGTTTCAACCCGAACCCACCGAGAATTACCATGATTACGCCATCCAAGAGTTTGATCGCCCGATGGTCTTTGGCCGTCTTGTTAGGGCTGGTGTGCAGCTTCCAAGCGGTTGCCCATGGCTACGATGACGGCTATTGGCGGCCCCCTCACCACCACCATCACCATGACTATTACGGCTGGCAGCGCCCGTACTACCCGCCGCCGCGTTATTACGCGCCTCCGCCGCCGCGCTATGTGCCGGTTCCGCCTCCGCGCGCGGTGATCGGCGTCCCGCCGGTGAGGCTGGAGGTGCCGTTGCCGGGTCCGTACTATGGGGGTTGGCGTTAGCCGTCCATCCGGCTCCAGGTTTTGCAGGCACTGGCCCGCGCCACGAGGGGCGCGGAAAACCCGCGCTGTCGCGGCAGCGCCCAAAACGGTAAAATCCCGGCTTCGTTGACGCCGGATGCCTTTGCTCGATGGCGGGGGGCGTGGTTTTCCAAGCCCTCAGCGCCCAGACCGGCGTTTTTTCCCGTTTCAAAACAATAAAACCTATGCAGCATTACCTGGAACCGAACAAAGACTACCGCACCGACACCCTGCGCCATGGCGTCGAGTTCACAGAAGAAGAGATCCGCCTGGACACAGCCAAGCATTATGACGACTGCTATTGGGATTACCGCACGGCCTGGTTCGACAATGAAAACCTGGCGCTGCATTACGGCTATTGGGAAGAAGGCATCAAAACCCATAGCCAAGCCCTGCTGAACAAAAACCGCATCCTCTATCAAATCGC
>CAZOTR010000154.1:8475-10030 GCA_964582755.1 uncultured Methylococcaceae bacterium
TTCCGCGAAGCCTTCCGCGTGTTGAAGAAGGGCGGCACCTTGATCGCCTGCGACGGCTACGCCACCCGCCGCGAGTTCAACGACGAAGAATGGCAGGCGGTGATGGATTGCCTGAACGGCTGGGCGGTGCCCAACCTCTCCACCGTGGAGGAATTCCAGCAGGGCATGGAGGAATGCGGCTTCACCGAGGTGCATATCACCGAAGCCACGAAAGAAAGCATCCCGTCCTCGCGCCGGATGTATTTGACGGCGCTGTGGACCTATCCCATGCAAGTCGCCATGCACTGGCTGGGCCTGCGCAAAAAAGCCCAGACCGCGAATTTCAAAGTGGCGCTCGCGCAGTGGAAAGTATTCAACGAAGGCATGGTCCGCTATTGCCTGTTCCGCGCCAAAAAAGCTTTGTGACGGGAGTCTGCCATGCCTAAAGAATATGTGTTTTTGCTGGCCGGTTTGGCCATGGGCTTGTTGATAGGTTGGCTGGCGGGCCGCCGCTTGCCGCCGCAAACCGCCGACGGGCCAAGTTTTGACATGCCGCCTCAGCCAGTTGTGGAGCAGCAGGCCGAAGGGGCGGCGATTAAGTTGGTGGTCAACGGCAACACGCTTGAAATCCCGCCCGCCGTGATGGCGGACATTCAGGGCTTCATCCAGTCGGGCCAGAAGATCGAGGCGATCAAGGCATTGCGCGAAGCCACCGGGCTGAACTTGGCGGCGGCGAAATCGGTGGTGGCGTCTTTGGAAAAAGTAATAGGTTGAGTTGGGTAGGTTGGGCAACGTCTTTTTGTTGCCCAACATTTCCATACTCTTGGTATCTGCCCGAATGTCGGGCGCAAAGAGCCGCGCCCGACCTACATACTACGAATTGCGCTTTACCGCGTTACGATGGATGCGAGCCGAGTAGGGTGGGCAGGCGTCTTTTTGCCTGCCCACCGATTGCACATAGGTTTATGGTGGTTCCGCGTGGGCAAACGATAGAGCCGTTTGCCCGCCCTACACGGCTCAAGTCCGGCAAGCCATTCGACCCCGAATACAAGCCCGCATGAGCGCAAAACATGCCTTCAAAAACCCGCTTGACGGGGGTGGGGCAAGACGGTATCTACCGGGCTATTTTTCTCTTAGCTGTTTGGAATATTTTTCTAGTTCTGTACGAAGAATCAAATCGTATTCCTTGTCGTTTAGGCGAATGTCAGCGTCCGATAGGAAGTGAACAACAGCATGCGCGGCATCACAAACAATACGATTAGTATCTTTTTTCAAACTCGATAAAAAGCAACTGGCTTCAGCGACGGTTAATACTCCATTTAGTGCTTTTTCAATAAGTGAAATGGTCTTTGAATGTAAATCGCACATCAATCGAAAATGCTCCTAACGCGGTAAGGTGCGGTAACTCGGCAATGTTGTAGGGTGCGGTGAGGAACGAACCGCACCGCTCTTGTTCCGTAATCTGGTGCGGTTCGCAAGCTCACCGCACCCTACCGCACTTCGGAGAATATACACAATTTGTTTCTCCGCTTGAACTGGTTTTGGAGGTTACTTCATGAATGCAAAAATTAAACCG
>CAZOTR010000155.1:0-9901 GCA_964582755.1 uncultured Methylococcaceae bacterium
GCTTCACCCGCCATTCGTTCAGCGTCCCCTCGTCCATGTCCGAGCCTAAGGAGGGTAGTTTGAATTCGATCATGATTTTCTCCTCGTTATTTCTTCTGGTTCCCAAGCTCCAGCTTGGGAACCCGGCCCGGGAAGCTCTGCTTCCCAAAATCTCACCAAGCCCGCGTCACATCAATCAATCCCTGTTGCCCCGCATAGTTCCGCGCACTGGAATATCGCCAGTGTTCCGCCACGTCCACATACCCGCGCTTCACCGGATTCTGGTGGATATAATCCAGCTTCTGCCGCATCACCGCCTCGTTTTCGATAATCTGCGGATGGTTTCCTTCCTCCCAGACTTGATACATGGATTCGGTTTTATGACGCCGCTTGAACAAGGCCAGCAACTCCAATATCTTGGGCGATTCGCGCTGCTCCAGATAAGCGATGATTGCCTTGGCCGTGTAGGACTTGAATCTCTGCATGTCGCGGCTCAAATCCTCCGAGGCGGCGATCAGATGCAGGTGGTTTTCCAGTATCACATAGCCGTATAGCGCGAAACCCGCCTCGCGTTGCAGAAACCGCCAGGAATCCAGCACGATGTCCACCGTCGCGGGCCGGGTGAACCAGCCAGTGGTTGACCGTCGCCGTCATGAAGTGCGAGCTTTGGCTGTTCAGGATGTGGTAGCGGCTGCGGGGCATGGTTTTGTTTTGGGGTTAGTGGGACGGGAAGCTGGAGCTTCCAGGGCCGGGTTCCCAAGCTGGAGCTTGGGAACCAGCGCACCCTCCGGGTTGCGTAAATCGCCAGGAATCCAGCACGATGTCCACCGTCGCGGGCCGGGTGAACAGCGGTAGCCAGTGGTTGATTGTCGATGTCATGAAGTGCGGGCTTAGTCCGTTCATAATGTGGTAGCGGCTTCGGGCATTGTGGGAATGCGGATGGGACGGGAAGCTGGAGCTTCCCAAGCCGGGTTCCCAAGCGGGAGCTTGGGAACCAGCGCAACCGGTGTATATTCGATCTCTCGGATTCCGCTGCGCTCCATCTAGGCTACGTTGCCTGCTTACTTGCGTTGACTAAACACTTCTGTCATTTTTTCAGAATCAAAAGAATCACCGCTCCATGTTTGTAATTTTTCAAATTCAAGCATATAAACTTCTTCGTATGCTTTTGCTACCTTAGGTCCAACATACTTGTAGTGTGATATTTCAAAATAAATTCTATGCGAGTATTTGTTTTGGTCGATATCTTTATATGTAAGCTGAAGCACCAAATATATTTTATTTAACGGAGGAGAGAACCATTTGATATCGTAAGTAGTGCATTTTTCCGTGCCTGACCAACATTGCTTGTGTTCTAGTATAACAGGGTGTGGGGTGTGAAAGAGGCACAAAATATAATCATATTTTTTTATTTCTTCGTCATAAGTCCAAGGAAATTCAAATTGTGCTGATATGTTAAGCGCATCACTCTTAAAGTTGTAAATCTCAAATTCAAATGAAGCTTGAGTGTTATACAAGGGGTCACTTGGGTCTATGTCTGGAGCATCGACAAAAGACAACTTTTTGATGTTTGCTATAATGACTGGTCTTATGCATCTCAGTCTTTTTTGGTTGTCATTTATTAGCATTTTATGAGTTATTAAGGCGTAATAAGCGGTGATTACTGCCAACACTAATGTTAGCATGCTTGTTACAGCACCACTATTATTGTTTAAAAATGATATTTCAAGATAAAAAACTTCGCTCCCGCCGATTGTGATAAGAGTTTTCTGATAATCAGAAAAATCCGACCGATTATCCGTTTTGTTTTGTAAAATTTACGGTATCTTAAATGCTCTTTAAGTATGTCCATTGTGCATTTGCCTTAAGTGTAAACATTGATTGTTTGCCGCGATCTTTGGGTTCTTCGTGGATAGAACGATTTAGTTAAACTTATTTCCCCAAAACTCCCCTGACCACATCCACAATCTTCCCCGTCTGCGGCAAAGCCGCCTCTTCCAAATGCTTGGCATAAGGCGTGGGCACTTCTTCGCTGCACACCCGCCGCACCGGCGCGTCCAAGTCATAAAAAGCCTGCTCGGCAATCTGTGCGACCACCTCCGCCGCCAAGCTGCCGGCGCGCCAGCCTTCATCCACCACCACGGCGCGGTGGGTTTTGCGCACGGTGTTTAGGATGGCTTCGGTGTCCAAAGGACGCAGCACGCGCAAGTCCAGCACTTCGGCATCGATGCCCAGACCGGCCAGGGTTTCGGCGGCTTGCATCGTCTTCGGCAGGGAGCCGCCATAGGTAATCAGGCTAATATCCGTTCCGGCCCGCCGCGTTTTGGCCGAGCTGATGTCCACCGGCCCGGCGCTGTCCAATTCTTCTTCTAGGTTGTAAAGCTGGGCGTGTTCAAAGATGACCACGGTGTCGGGGTCGGCGAGGGCGGGGGCTAACATGCCTCGGGCGTCTTCGACGGTGGCGGGGGCGAGGACTTTGATGCCGGGGACGTGGGCGTACCAGCCTTCCAGGCTGTGCGAATGCTGGGCGGCGAGCTGGCGGCCCGCGCCGGTCGCCATGCGCACCACCAGCGGCACGGAGAACTGACCACCGGACATGTGGCGCAGCGCGGCGGCGGTGTTGACGATCTGGTCCAGGGCCAGCAGGCTGAAATTCACCGTCATGACTTCGACGATGGGCCGCATCCCGCCCAGCGCCGCGCCGATGCCTAAGCCGACGAAGCCGAGTTCGGACAGCGGCGTGTCGCGGATGCGCTCCGGGCCGAATTCTTCCAGCAAGCCTTTGGACACGGCGTAAGTGCCGCCGTAGCGGCCCACGTCCTCGCCCATCAGGAACACGCGGGGGTCGGCCTGCATGGCTTCGCGCAGGGCTTGCTTGAGGGCTTCGCGGTAGGTGGTTTTCATGGTGCTTTGCTTTCAACGTAGGAGCGGGCTTCAGCCCGCGATTTTCTCAACGTAGGAGCGCGGGCTTCAGCCCGCGATGGCGCGGCCTAAAGGCCGCTCCTACAGGGGGAATAGACATCCCGTGCCAAATCCGCCACATCCTCCCAAGTCCCCGCCTCGGCAAACTCCACGGCGGCTTCCACCTCGGCCTGGGCTTGCGCGTCCAAGGCTAAAAATTCCTCTTCGGTCAACAAGCCCTGTTCTTTCAGCCGCGCCGTATAGGTATGGATAGGCCCGCGCTGTTTCCACTCTTCCACTTCGGCCTTGTCGCGGTATAGCTCGGGGTCGAACATGGAATGGGCGCGGAAGCGGTAGGTTTGGAACTCGATGAAGCAAGGTCCGCCGCTCTTCCTCACCAAGTCCGCGCCTTGCTGTGCGGCTTCGTGGCAGGCGACCACGTCCATGCCGTCGGCCTTGACCGTGGGCACTTTGTACGCCGCCGCCTTGGCGCACAAATCGGTTTGTGATTCGTGGCGTTCCAGCGCCGTGCCCATGGCATAGCGGTTGTTTTCGCAGCAAAACAGCACCGGCAACTGCCACAGCGCCGCGAGGTTCATGGATTCGTGGAACGCGCCCTCGGCCACCGCGCCGTCGCCGAAGAAGCAGGCAGTGACGCGCTGCCTGCCCTGCATCTTGTCGGCCAGCGCCAAGCCCACCGCCAGCGGCAGGCCGCCGGCCACGATGGCGTTGCCGCCATAAAACCGCGTCGCGGCGTCGAACAAGTGCATCGAACCACCGCGCCCCCGCGAACAGCCTTCCTGCTTGCCGTACATCTCGGCCATGATGGAATCTATGGACACCCCGCGCACCAAGGCGTGGCCGTGTTCGCGGTAGGTGGCGACGATGGCGTCTTCCGGGGTGAAGGCATGCAAAGCGCCGACCGCCACCGCCTCCTCGCCGATGTACAAATGCAGGAAGCCGCGGATCTTGGTCGCGCCGTAGAGTTCGGCGCATTTTTCCTCCATGCGGCGGATGCGCAGCATGTCGGCCAGCAGTTTGAGGGCGAAGTTTTTTTCATAAGGAACGGGGTTCATAGGTAGCGCTCACTTTATATCGGGGTGGAACCGACCAGAAAGCCAAACTGGAACGGATCATTCGGGTCGGCCACAAACTGCTGAATGCCTGTCACGTAGGCCGTGCCGGTAATGACGGGTTCAACTGCGGCGCAATCGCCCACCCGGACTTCCCGCAGGAGCCTTCCCTTGAACCGTGTGCCGATGATGCCTTCATTGACGTACTCAACGCCCAATGGCAAATCGCCTGCCGCATAAAGCGCCGCCATGGCCGCCGAGGTGCCGGTTCCGCAGGGGCAGCGGTCCAATTGGCCGTTGCCATAGATGACAATGTTCTTGGCGAAGGTTTTGGACGATTCGGGGCGGTCATAAATTTCGACTAGCTCAACCTGGTTGATATGGCCGATGCCAGGATGTTGCGTGGACAGCTTGGCGTTGACCGCCTTTTTGACCGCGACACCCCACGCAATCAGCCGGCTGATATTGCCGGGATGGATGGAAACCCCCAAAGACTTCGCTGCGACCAGCGCAAAGAAGTTTCCGCCAAATGCCACGTTTACGGTGATTCTGCCGATTTCTGGCAGTTCTATGGGCAAGTCTTTGGCGTAAAGGAACGAAGGGACATTGCTTAACGACACCTCGACAACCCGATGGCCCTCGACTCTGGCGCGCACTTCGACCAATCCTACAGGCGTATCAAATGCCATGGCGGTTTCAGGTTCCACGGGTTCCACCATGCCGATTTCGATGAGTGCGGTGGCCACGCTCATGGTGCCGTGGCCGCACATGTCGAGATAGCCGCCGCTGTCGATGAACAGCAGCCCATACAAGGCTTGCCGACTCACTGGCGGCGTCAGAATGACCCCAAACATGTCGCGGTGGCCACGCGGTTCCTGCATCAGCAGTGTCCGAAAGCGATCCAGCCTTTCCATCAGGTAGCGCTTCTTCGCCGCCATGGTGTCTCCTAAGACGGGCGGCAGACCGTTCAGGATGATGCGGGCAGGCTCGCCTGCGGCGTGGGCATCAATGGTGGAAATGATGTGTCTAAACTGCGCCATAACCAATCTCTTTTGGAGCCATCAATCAGGTTGCAAGAGGTCCGGCTTTTTTAAGGCAAGCTGCGCGATCCCGCTCAACACGATGAGACCGCCGCCCACCACCTGAAAGGGCGTCATCGGCTCGGCGAAAACCATCACTCCGATCAGCGTGGCGGCAGCCGGCTCCAGATAGGACAGGATGCCATACTCGTAGGCCGTCAAATGCTTGATGGCGAAAATCATGAGGCTCAGGCAGAGAAACCCCTGGAAAAATCCCACGGCGACCAGCCAAGGCAGATCCTGTGGTTCCACGCCGATATTATTCCAATTTAGGAACGGGGCAAGCACCAGCGCGGCAATCAGTAACTGGTAAAAAGAACGTCCCAATGGCGATACCTGCGGCGGAAGTTTGCGGTTCATGACGATGAATAAGGCATACCCCAAAGCGGCCAGCACCCCATGGAAATAGCCCAAAGCATCCGCCCGCGAAAAAGAGAAGTCAAATCGGAGCACAAACAAGCAGCCTAGGAAAGCCAAGCCCATCAAAGCGGCGACGCGCAGGGTGATCCTCTCCCGCAGCAGAAGGCTGGCAAGGCCCGCAGCCAATGGGGGGCCGAGGTAAAGCAGGAACACGGCGTTGGCCAGGGAGGTATGGCCAATCGCCTGGATGTAGGACCAAACGCAGAAGCCGAGCGATAGTCCGCCAGCCACTAGGCAAGGGGAAATAGGGGACTTTGCCGCGCCTAGGTTTCCGCCCAGGCTTAGAAAAACGACCAGAAATATAAAGCCCAGGCCCAGGCGGGCAAATGCGATAAGGATGGCGTCCGCCGAAATAATTCGGACAAACAGTCCCATAGTTCCCATTAGCATCGCTGCGGCAATGGCGGCACCATAGGCTAATCGCTTGTCGCAGCTTGTCGGCATGGTGTGGCCTGCTAACGCGCGTAAACCCGATTAAATTCCGGCAAGATGGGTTTCACCCGCCTGCCTCCAAAGTAGAAATGTCGCCTTCCGGCAGCCCCAGTTCGCGGGCCTTCAACAGCCTGCGCATGATCTTGCCGCTGCGGGTGCGCGGCAGCGTGGGGAGGAAGGCGATTTCCTTCGGGGCCACCGCCGCGCCCAGGCGTTTGCGGGCGTGGGCGAGGATCTGCATGCGCAGGGCTTCGTCCGGCTCGTAGCCTTGTTTCAGCGAGACAAAGGCTTTCACCACCTCGCCCACCATTTCGTCCGGCTTGCCGATGACCCCGGCCTCGGCCACTGCGGGATGCTCCATCAACACGCTCTCCACCTCAAACGGGCCGATCAAGTGGCCTGCGGATTTGATGACATCATCGGCCCTGCCGACGAACCAGTAATAGCCGTCGGCGTCGCGCTTGGCCAAGTCGCCAGTCAGATAAAGGCCGTTGGCGAAGCACTTTTGATAGCGTTCCTCGTTGTTGAGATAGCCCCTAAACATCGACGGCCAGCCGGGTTTGAGGGCCAACTCGCCCTCGGTGTCCGGCGTCTCCACCACGCTCAAAGAGCCGTCTGGGTGATGGCGGACGATGCAGGCGTCGATGCCCGGCAGCGGCCTACCCATCGAGCCGGGCTTGATGTCGAAGGCGGGGGTGTTGGCGATCATGATGCCGCCAGTCTCGGTCTGCCACCAATTGTCGTGGATCGGCAGGCCCAGCACGTCCTTGCCCCACCACACCGCCTCCGGGTTCAGCGGCTCGCCCACGCTGGCGACGAAGCGCAGTTTCGGGAAGGCGTATTTCTTCGGAATTTCCGGCCCGGCTTTCATCAACATTCTGATGGCGGTCGGCGCGGTGTACCACACCGTCACGCTTTGGTCTTGCAGGATGCGATACCAGCGTTCGGCGTCGAAATCCGCCGCGTCGATGATCGAAGTCACGCCATGCAGCAGCGGCGCGATGATGCCGTAGGAGGTTCCCGTGACCCAGCCGGGGTCGGCGGTGCACCAGAACACATCGTCGCCGTGCAGATCCAGGGCGTTGAAGCCGGTGGCATAGTGGGTCGCCACCGCGCCATGGACATGGACCGCGCCCTTCGGCGTCCCCGTCGTGCCGCTGGTGAAATGCAGCAAGGCCATGTCTTCGGGCCGGGTCGGCTCGATGTCGGCCTGGTCCGAAGCCGCGTCCATCAAGCGGCGCAGATCCAAAGTGCCGGGAATGTCGGTAGGGCCACCGTCTTCGCTGACCAGCAAGACATGTTGCAAAGTCGGTAGTTGCTCGCGGATTTTCTGGATCTTGCGCTGATAGAGCAGGTCGGTCGTCACCAACACCTGCCCGCCGCCGAGATTGATGCGGGTGGCGATGGGTTCCGGGCCGAAGGCGGAGAACAGCGGCGAAACCACCGTGCCGTTGCGCAGGCTGCCCAGCACCGCGATATAGAGTTCGGGAATGCGCCCGGACAGCACGAACAGCCGGCCGCCCTTGCCTATGCCCAGCCCCCGCAAGACATTGGTGAAGCGCCGGGCCAGGGAGGCCAGTTCGGCGTAAGAAATGTCGCGGCTGGCGAAGCCGCCGTCAGCCTCGGCATGGCCTAGGAAACGGAAGGCCGTCCGCCCGCGCAGCGGCCCCTCGGCTTGGCGGTCCACCGCCGCGTAGGCGATGTTGCAAGCGCCCCCCGGCAATCCGGCGAGGCGCTGGCGGATGGCGTCCCAGGAAAAGCCCGCCCGTCCAGTTTCGTAATCGCCGAGATTGGCCGGCACGCGCAGGTCAGCCGTCGTCTTGTGGATGATAGCCTGTCTTTCCATGTGTCTTCTCGCTGCTGGATGAAGCCATGAACGCCCGGCCGCGTGATGCGCTTGCGGTAAAATGCCGACCGGGACCGCAAGAGAAGCTTAGGCTATTTTTGCCCCGCCGTGGGAACGCTTCCCCCAACGCGGACTTTCCTTTCCCCCCTTTGCAAAAGGGGGGCTGGGGGGATTTCTAGGCCGGCCGGACGAGATAAACGCCAGCCACCACGACACCGACCGCTACCACCAGCCAACGCAGCACGGCGGGCTTAATGCGCCCCGCCAGCTTTCCGCCGATGGCCCCGCCTGCCAAGGCACCCACCGCCATGGCCAAAACCACCGGCCAATCGACCTGCCCGGAGAAGACGAAGAACGCGGCGGCGGCGGTGTTGATGGCGAAGGCCAGCCCTTGTTTCAAGGCGTTCAGCCGGGTCAGGGAATCTTCCAGCATCAGCCCCAAGACCGCCAACACGATCACGCTCACGCCCGCGCCGAAATAGCCGCCGTAGACCGCGGCCAGGAAGGCCGGCAGCAAGCCCAGCCGCTCCAAGCGGCGGGCGGAGTCAGGGTGGGCCAAGCGGCGGCGCAGCCAGCCGCGCAAGAAGTCCTGGCTGGCGAGCAGGCCGGCGGCGAATAAAATCAGATAAGGCACCAAGGCCCGGAACGTCCGCTCGCCGGTGTGCAGCAGCAAAAACCCGCCGGCGATGCCGCCCAGCACCGCGACGGGCAGATACAAAACCAGCCGCCCGCCTTGTCCGCGCAGATCCTTGGACTGTGCGAAGGTCGCGGCCAAGTAGCCGGGGCAAAGCGCCACGGTGTTGGTGACATTGGCGGCGACGGCGGGAAGGCCGGCGGCGACCAGCACCGGAAAGGTGATGAGCGTGCCGCCGCCGGCCAGCGCGTTGACCGCGCCGGCCGCCATCGCCGCCAGCCCTATCGACAGCCATTGGATTTCGGTCAAGCGATTTCTCCTTATTGAGGATTTATTACAGTGAAAACACATTACCGGACCGCCCCCGCCGCATCCACGGAAATGCCGGGCGGAATCCCGTTCATTATCGGCAACGAATTGGCCGAGCGGTTCAGTTATTATGGCATGAGGGCGATCTTGGTCGTGTTCATGACGCAATACCTGATGGATGCCAGCGGACAGCTTGCCCCCATGGGCGAAAGCGAGGCCAAGGGATACTTCCATTTGTTCGTGTCCATCACTTATTTTACACCGTTTCTCGGGGCTTTGTTGGCGGATGGTGTATTTGGAAAGTATCGGACTATCATAATCCTCTCCCTGGTGTATTGCCTAGGCCATTTTTCCCTGGCGCTGGACGACACTCGGACGGGGTTGCTGCTGGGGCAGTCGCTAATTGCCTTGGGCGCGGGCGGCATCAAGCCTTGCGTGTCCGCCCATGTCGGCGACCAGTTCGGCGCGAGCAACCAGCATTTGTTGGGCCGGGTGTTCAGTTGGTTTTATCTTTCAATCAACTTGGGCGCGTTTGTCTCCATGTTGCTGATTCCCTGGCTGTTGAAAACCTATGGCGCGTCAGTCGCGTTTGCCGTGCCGGGTGTTTTGATGTTGTTGGCGACGCTGGTTTTCTGGTCGGGGAGAAACCGCTTTGTGCATATACCGGCGGGCGGCATGGGGTTTGTCCGGGAAGCCTTGGGCGGGGAAGGTTTGCGTTGCTTGGGGCGGCTGGCCGGGATTTATCTGTTCATCGCCATGTTTTGGGCCTTGTTCGACCAAAACGGCTCGTCTTGGGTATTGCAGAGCCAACACATGGACCGGATGCTGTTTGGGTTTGAAGTATTGCCCTCACAAATCCAAGCCGCCAACCCGTTGTTGATCGTGTTGCTCACGCCCTTGTTTTACCGTGTGCTGTATCCGGCTTTGGGCCGGTTTGTCCATTTAAGCTATTTGAATAAAATCGCCATCGGCTTGTTTTTGACCGTGCTGGCCTTCGTGCTGGTTGCCTGGATACAAACCCGGATTGACCAAGGTTTTCAACCGACCATTCTCTGGCAACTGGCCGCCTATGTGTTGCTGACTTCCGCCGAAGTGATGGTTTCCATCACCTGCCTGGAATTTTCCTACACCCAAGCCCCCCGCTCGATGAAATCGTTCGTGATGTCGTTTTATATGGCGGCGGTGGCCTTGGGCAATCTGTTCACCAGCGCGGTGAATTTCCTGATCG
>CAZOTR010000156.1:0-9712 GCA_964582755.1 uncultured Methylococcaceae bacterium
CCGCTGTCCATTGCTGAATTCAACCTCTAAACTGAAAAACTAGCACCAAAGGTTACTAAATTCATGAAATCCTCGCAATATAAGGCTTATAGCCAATAGTGTGGTTGTCTCTCTCGCCAAATTGCTGTTTCACACCGTCCCAAACAACCCCAAAACCCGTGAGCCACAAGGCTTTGCGGGTTTTTTTGTTGTAGTCCCGCATGATACCGTCCAATCCCATATCCATAGACGGTATTTTGACGGTATCAGAGCCTGTCCGGCTGGCCGCCAGCAAACCCGCGGGAAACGCCATGCTGACAGACCAAGACCAAGCCGCAAAACAAGCCTTTCAAGATCTGTTGGTGAACCCGGCAGGCGGCAGGCTTTGGCGGTATGGCTAGCGCTTTGGCGGCAAACGCAAGCAAGTGGGCAAGCTGTTGCGGGCCATCGACGGCTATGCCGGCGGCTTCGCCACCCGTTGCGCGTTCAAGCTGGCACCGTTGCTGTTTGTCCGGGCCGGGGAACTGGTCAAGGCTGAGTGGGCGGAATTCGACCTAGACGCGGCAGAATGGCGAATTCCCGGCAAACGCATGAAGGCCGGGAGCAAGCATCTTGTGCCGTTGTCCGCGCAGGCCGTGGCAACTTGGACAGCGTAGGGCCTGCCGCGCCCATATGCAACAGCATGGCCGACGGCTTCGCTTTATGCAGGACACAAAAAAACCGGCCTAAGCCGGTTTCTTTTGCTGGATTCTTTAAAAAGCCTCCCAGGGGAGTTTCACGCGCTTTTCAAAAATCTTCGCCTTTTGTATGGCGTCCCCAGGGGGATTCGAACCCCCGTCGCCGCCGTGAAAGGGCGGTGTCCTGGGCCTCTAGACGATGGGGACTAGGGTTCAAGAAGAGTGGTGGAGCCAGTGAGGATCGAACTCACGACCTCTACAATGCCATTGTAGCGCTCTCCCAGCTGAGCTATGGCCCCAAGCAACTTGAGCTGTGCATTCTAAAGGGTTTAGTCTGTTCTGTCTAGTCTTTTTTGCCAATTTTTTCTTTGACGAACGCCACGGCCTGCGTAATCCGCTCCAAGGTCTTGTTTTTGCCCAACAAAACCAGCGTGGTGTCGATGGGCGGGGAAACCGTCGTCCCCGACACGGCGACGCGCAAGGGCTGGGCCACCGCGCCCATTTTTACCTGCGCCTCCTGCGCCAATTGCTCGATTGCCGCGTGGATGGCTTCCTTTTCCCAAGACGGCAAGGCGGACAGGCTGTCATGCAAATCTTCCAGCAGCAAGGCGCTGTCGGCGGTCAGGTGCTTGTGCGCGGCCTTCTCGTCGTAAGTGTGGAAATCCCGGTAGAAATAAACGCTGCTTTCCGCCATCTCCACCAGGGTCTTGTTGCGCTCGCGCTGCGCCTTGACCACGTCCACCGGGTCCGGCCCGTCGGTGGGGTCGATGCCGAGGACGCCCAAATGCCAGCGCAGATGGTGGGCGACATGCAGCGGGTCGGAGTGCATCAAATAATGGTGGTTCAGCCACAGCAGCTTGTCGGGGTTGAACGAGGAGGCCGACACGTTGATGTCCTCGATCTCGAACAGCTCGATCATCTCGTCCACCGAGAAGATCTCTTGGTCACCGTGGGACCAGCTCAAGCGCACCAGATAATTCAGCAGCGCCTCCGGCAGATAGCCGTCGTCGCGGTACTGCATCACGCTCACCGCGCCGTGGCGCTTGGACAGCCGCGCCCCGTCCGCGCCCAAGATCATCGGCACATGCGCGTAAATCGGCAGTTTCGCGCCCAGCGCCTTGAGGATGTTCATCTGCCTAGGCGTGTTGTTGAGATGGTCGTCGCCGCGGATGACATGGGTCACGCGCATGTCCAAATCGTCCACCACCACCGACAGGTTGTAAGTCGGCGAACCGTCAGAGCGGGCGATGATGAGATCGTCCAGCTCACTATTCTTCACCACCACCCGTCCCTTCACCCGGTCGTCGATGACCACCTCGCCGTCGTCAGGGTTGCGGAAGCGGATCACCGGCGACACGCCCTCGCGTGGCTCGGTGCGATGGCGGCAACGGCCGTCGTAGCGCGGCTTCTCCTTGTTTTCCATCTGCTGGGCGCGCAGCCCGTCCAACTCCTCCTTGGAGCAATAGCAATGGTAAGCGTGGCCGGTGTCCAGCAACTGCTGGATGACTTCCTTGTAGCGGTCGAAACGTTTGGTCTGGTAGAACGGCCCCTCCTCGTACTCCAGCCCCAGCCAAGTCATGCCCTCCAAGATGGCGTTGACCGACTCGACCGTGGAGCGCTCCAGGTCGGTGTCCTCGATGCGCAGGATGAACGTCCCGCCGTGCTTGCGGGCGTACAGCCAGGAAAAAAGCGCCGTGCGCGCTCCGCCGATGTGGAGGTAGCCCGTCGGGCTGGGTGCGAATCGTGTGCGTATGCTCATCAGACTGTTCCGGGTGAATGGCCCGCCGGGCCTTGCGAAAAGGCGCCATGATAACAAATCCCCCGCATCGTTTTCTGCTTGCTTGCGGGCGGCGGATTCGTCCACACTGCGTGCCTTCGGGCTTGCAAGGTTTACGTTTCATGAACATCACCCCCCTCATCGGCGAAGGCTGGCAGGCGATGCGCGCCAACGGCCTGCGCACCTTCCTCACCATGCTCGGCATGGTCATCGGCGTCGGCGCGGTCATCCTCATGCTGGCTATCGGCCAGGGCGCGCAAATGACGGTGAACGATTCCATCGCCTCGATGGGCAGCAATCTATTCATCGTGCTGTCCGGCTCGTCCAGTTCGGGCGGGATTCGCACCGGCTCCGGCGGCGTGCCAACCTTGACCCTGGCCGACATGCAGGCCATGGCCGAGTTGCCGGGGGTTGCCACCGCCGCGCCGACCCTGCCCAACATGGCGCAGATGGTCTACGGTTCCAACAACTGGAGCACCACGGTGGCCGGCACCACACCCGCCATGTTGGAAGTGCGTGAATGGGACGTGGTGCAAGGGCTGCCGTTTACCGACAGCGACGTGCGCGCCGGCACGCGGGTGGCGCTCATCGGACAGACCGTGGCGCGGCAATTGTTCGGCGACGAGGCACCGGTGGGCAAGACCGTGCGCATCAAGAACAGCCCGTTCCAGGTGCTGGGCGTGTTGGGCGTGAAGGGCCAAAGCCTGGATGGGCGCGACCAGGACGACACCGTGTTGGTGCCGGTGACCACCGCGCAAAGGCAGTTGTTCGGCAACCAGTTTCCAGGGATGGTGCGCTTCATCATGGTCAAGGCGCAATCCGCCGAGGCCATGGGCCGGGTGGAGCAAGGCCTGACGGAACTGCTGCGGACGCGGCACCGCATCCGCGAAGGCCAGGACGACGATTTCAGCGTGCGCAACCTCACCGCGATGGCGGAAACCGCCGCCAGCGCGACCAAGGCCATGTCCGCCATGCTCGGGGCTATCGCCTCCATCTCGCTGCTAGTCGGCGGCATCGGCATCATGAACATCATGCTGGTGTCGGTGACCGAGCGGACGCGGGAAATCGGCATCCGCATGGCGATAGGGGCCAAGCGCCGCGACATCCTGCTGCAATTCCTCTTCGAGGCGATGATGATTTCCCTGGCCGGCAGCTTCATCGGCGTGTTGCTGGGCGTGGGCTGTGCTTATGGCCTGGGCGAGATGGCCGAGATGGTGGTGGTGGTCAGCTTGAGTTCCATCCTGCTGGCTTTCGGCGTGGCGGCGGCGGTGGGGGTGTTTTTTGGATTCTATCCGGCGCGGAAGGCCGCGTGGTTGAGTCCCATCGAAGCTTTGCGGTATCAATAAGCTGGATTCGGGATAAGGCAGGCCGGAATAAGCCGCGCCACACGGGCTTTGCCGGTTTAAAGCGATGTTCGGCGCGGCGTTTCCGGCTTCCTGGTCCCCGGCTGATTGCCGGAAACGCCCGCCGCACCGCCGCGGCAGGGGCCGGCACCGCCGTGGGCGGGGCTTATGCCGGCCTACATCGCTTATCCCGAACCCAGGTTAAATTTTATTCCGGCTCGTAAGCCAACACCGGACCCAGCCAGCGCTCCGCTTCTTTTACGCCCATGCCCTTGCGCTTGGCGTAATCCTCCAACTGGTCTTGGTTGATCTTACCGACGTTGAAATACTTGGAGGCCGGATGCGAGAAATACCAACCACTGACTGAGGAAGCCGGGTACATCGCGAAGCTTTCGGTCAGCGCTATTCCCGCATTTTCCAGCGGGTTCAACAAGTCAAACAAAGCCGCCTTCTCGGTGTGGTCCGGGCAGGCGGGATAACCGGGGGCGGGGCGGATGCCACGGTATTCTTCGTTAATCAACTGCTCGTTGGAGAAATGCTCATCCGGCGCGTAACCCCAAAATTCCCGCCGCACCCGTTTGTGCAAGACTTCGGCGAAGGCTTCGGCGAGGCGGTCGGCAAGGGCTTTGAGCATGATGCTGGAATAGTCGTCGTGCTGCGCGGCAAATTTATCCAAATGCTGTTCGATGCCCACCCCGGCGGTGACGGCGAAGCCGCCGAGGTAATCGTCAATCCCCAACGGCCCAACGAAGTCCGACAGGCAGTAGTTGGGCTGGCCGGGCGGCTTGATGTTTTGCTGGCGCAGGTGGTGCAAGGTGGTCAAGACCTCTTTGCGGCTGTCGTCGGTGTGCAGCACGATGTCGTCGCCGACGCGGTTGGCGGGGAAGAAACCGACCACGGCGCGGGCTTGCAGCCAATCTTGTTCGACGATGATTTTCAGCATTGCTTGCGCGTCGTTGAGCAGGTTGCGGGCGTGTTCGCCGACAACCTCGTCATCCAAAATTTTCGGATAGCTGCCGGCCAGTTCCCAGGTGTGGAAGAACGGCGACCAGTCTATGCACTCGGCGAGTTCGGCCAGCGGGTAGCCGTCGAACACACGCAGCCCCAGGAAGCTCGGCTTCGGCGGCGTGTAATCCTGCCAGTCGCCGTGGAAGGCGTTGGCGCGGGCGGCTTCCAGCGGGTGCGTCGGCGTTTGCTGCTTGCGGCCGCTGTGGCGCAGGCGGACTTCCTCATATTCCTGCTTGATCTTGGCGCGGTAGTCGTCGCCCAGATCGTCGCTCAACAGGCTGCCGGCCACGCCGACGGCACGGGAGGCGTCGGTGACGTAGACGACCGCGCCGGAGTAATTCGGCTCGATCTTCACGGCGGTATGGGCGCGGCTGGTGGTCGCGCCGCCGATCAGCAGGGGCATGGTGAAGCCTTGCCGCTCCATTTCCTTGGCGACATGCACCATCTCGTCCAGCGAGGGCGTGATGAGGCCGCTGAGGCCGATCATGTCGGCATTATTATCTTTAGCCGCTTGCAGGATTTTGTCCGCAGGCACCATCACGCCCAAATCCACGACCTCGAAGCCGTTGCATTGCAACACCACGCCGACGATGTTTTTGCCGATGTCATGCACGTCGCCTTTCACCGTCGCCATGATGATCTTGCCGTTGGACTGCACCTCGCCGAGCAGGGCTTTTTCCGCCTCCATGTAGGGCATCAGATGCGCGACGGCTTTTTTCATGACGCGGGCGGATTTGACCACCTGCGGCAGGAACATCTTGCCCGCGCCGAACAAATCACCCACCACGTTCATGCCGTCCATCAGCGGGCCTTCGATGACATGCAGCGGGCGTTCCGCTTCCAAGCGGGCGGCTTCGGTGTCGATGCCGATATACTCGTCGATGCCTTTCACCAAGGCATGTTCCAGGCGCTTCGCAACCGGCCATTCGCGCCAAGCCAAGTCTTCCTTTTTCTCCGCCGTCGCCCCGCCTGCGCGGTAGTTGTCGGCGATGGCTAACAGCCTTTCCGTGCCGTCGGGGCGGCGGTTCAAGATCACATCCTCCACCGCGTCGCGCAGTTCCGCCGGGATTTCATCGTAGATGGCTAACTGGCCCGCATTGACGATGCCCATGGTCATGCCGGCTTGGATGGCGTGGTAGAGGAACACGGCATGGATGGCCTCGCGTACCGGATCGTTGCCCCGGAACGAGAACGACACATTGGACACGCCGCCGGAAATGCCCGCGTGGGGCAGCGTCGCTTTGATGCGGCGGGTGGCTTCGATGAAGTCCACGCCGTAGTTGTTATGCTCCTCGATGCCGGTGGCGACGGCGAAAATGTTGGGGTCGAAGATGATGTCCTCCGCCGGGAAGCCGATGCTGGTTAGCAGCTCGTAGGCGCGGGTGCAGATTTCCACCTTGCGGTCTTCGGTGTCGGCCTGGCCTTGCTCGTCGAAAGCCATGACGATGACCGCCGCGCCGTAGCGCCTAGCCAGTTTGGCATGGTGCAGGAAAACCTCCTCGCCTTCCTTCATCGAAATCGAGTTGACGATGCCCTTGCCTTGGATGCACTGCAAACCGGCTTCCAGAATCTCCCATTTCGACGAGTCCAGCATGATCGGCACACGGGCGATGTCCGGCTCGGAGGCGATGAGGTTCAAGAATTTCACCATCGCCGCCTTCGAGTCCAACATGCCCTCGTCCATGTTGATGTCGATGACTTGCGCGCCGTTTTCCACCTGCGAGCGGGCGACGCTGAGGGCTTGTTCGTATTGTTCCTCGCGGATCAGGCGGCGGAACAGGGCGGAGCCGGTGACATTGGTGCGCTCGCCGACGTTGACGAACAGCGAGTCCGGGCCGATGTTGAACGGCTCCAGGCCGGCCAGGCGGCATTGCGGCTGGATGTCGGGGATTTTGCGCGGCGGGAAATGCTCGACGGCGTCATGGATGGCTTTGATATGTTGGGGCGAGGAACCGCAGCAACCGCCGATGATGTTCAAGAACCCCTTTTCCGCCCAGTCGGCGATTTCCTTCGCCATGGCTTCAGGGGTCAGGTCGTACTCGCCGAATTCGTTGGGCAGGCCGGCGTTGGGGTGGGCCGAGACATGGGTGTCGGCGATGCGGGAAAGCTCTTCGATATACTGGCGCAGCTTGTCCGGGCCAAGGGCGCAGTTGAAGCCGAAGGAAATCGGCTTGACATGGCGCAGCGAGTTCCAGAAGGCTTCGGTGGTCTGGCCGGACAGGGTGCGGCCCGAGGCGTCGGTGATGGTGCCGGAGATCATCACCGGCAGCGTGAAACCATGGTCCTCGAAGAATTGCTCCACCGCGAAAATCGCCGCCTTGGCGTTCAGCGTGTCGAAGATGGTTTCGATCAACAGCAAATCCGCGCCGCCGTCCACCAAGCCGTGGATGGATTCGGTGTAATACTCCACCAGTTCGGCGAAGCTCACATTGCGGAACGAGGGGTCGTTGACATCGGGCGAGATCGAGGCGGTGCGGCTGGTCGGCCCCAAGACGCCGGCGACAAAGCGCGGCTTGGCCGGGTTCTTTGCGGTGAACTCGTCGGCCACCTGCCGGGCCAGCCGGGTGGCGGCGACATTCAATTCATAAACCAGATCCTCCATGCCGTAATCCGCCATGCCGATGCGGTTGGCGTTGAAGGTGTTGGTCTCAAGGATGTCCGAACCGGCCTCCAGATAGGCCCGCTCGATGGCTTGGATGATCTGCGGCTGGGTCAGCGACAACAGGTCGTTGTTGCCTTTGAGGTCTTTCGGCCAGTCGGCGAAGCGTTCGCCCCGGTAGTCCTTCTCCTCCAGCTTGTAGGTCTGGATCATCGTCCCCATGGCCCCGTCGAGGAACAGGATGCGTTCGGCCAGGCGTTGCTTGAACAATTCGGTGCGTGGGTTGCGGTCGGTCATCTCGGCGGCTCTTCATTCGGGGCGCTAGGGCGCTGTGGGCAAAGGCGGTCATTTTAACAGGCTGGCGTGGCAGGCTTGCGAAAACTGCGCCGGGGCCGGCAATTCTAATTTCATGTAGACTGTGACGCTTTAACACCAGGGCCGGGGGAGGGTGCCTTTGGCACGCCTTGCTCCGCCCTGGGCAGACAACGAGCCAAACCATGAACGAACACACCAAGATAGAACTGGAAGCGGCGGCTTTCCGCCGCTTGCTGGGCCATTTGCAAGAACGCGCGGACGTGCAGAACATCGACCTGATGATCCTGGCCGGCTTCTGCCGCAACTGCCTGGCCAAATGGTACGCCGCCGCCGCCGTCGAGCGCGGTCTGGACATGGATTATGCCACCGCCCAGCAGGCCATTTATGGGATGCCGTATGCCGACTGGAAGGAAAGATACCAGACCGAAGCCACGCCGGAGCAACTCGCGGCCATGGCGGAAGCCCAGCGGCGGCAACAAGAAGGCGGACATTGAGCCGGACGGCGGATTGAACCCATGCGGCAAAGTGGCGGCTGGCGGACGGCCCCGTCCGCCCGCCTAAGCCCCTTGTGTGCAATCCGCGCAAACCTTTGATTTACAAATACACAGGATCGACCGTACAATTCAAGCCTTTTAGCTGGCGGGAGAGAACCCATGCGAATTGAACAAGAAGCCCTTACTTTTGACGATGTTCTCCTGATTCCTGCCTACTCCAACATCCTGCCCCGCGACGTGAGCCTCACCACCCAGCTTACGCGCAACATCCGCCTCAACATCCCGATGGTTTCCGCCGCCATGGACACGGTCACCGAAGCCCGGCTGGCTATCGCCATGGCCCAGGAGGGCGGCATCGGCATCATCCACAAAAACATGACGGCAGAGCGGCAGGCGTATGAAGTCAGCGCGGTGAAAAAATACGAGAGCGGCGTCATCAAAGATCCCATCACCGTGCCGCCTTCGGTCAGCATCCGCGAGGTGATGGACCTCACCCGCGCCAGCAAGATTTCCGGCGTCCCGGTGGTGGACAAAGGCGAGCTGGTGGGCATCGTCACCAGCCGCGACCTGCGCTTTTCCACGCGCACGGAAGAGCCGGTCACCAAGATCATGACGCCGAAGGAAAAGCTGGTGACTGTGCGCGAAGGCGCGGGCCAGGATGAGGCCATCCGCCTGCTGCACAAGCACCGCATCGAGAAGGTGCTGGTGGTCAACGACAAGTTTGAACTGCGCGGCCTGATTACGGTGAAAGACATCCAAAAGGCCAGGGATTACCCGCAAGCCTGCAAGGACGAGTACGAGCGTTTGCGGGTCGGCGCGGGCGTCGGCACTGGCGCAGGCACCGAGGAGCGCGTCGAGGCGCTGGCGGCGGCGGGGGTGGACGTGATTGTCGTGGACACCGCCCACGGCCATTCCCAGGGCGTCCTCGACCGGGTGCGCTGGGTGAAGAGCAACTTCCCGCACATCCAAGTCATCGGCGGCAACATCGCCACCGCCGCCGCCGCCAAAGCGCTGGTCGAGGCCGGGGCGGACGCGGTGAAGGTCGGCATCGGCCCCGGCTCGATCTGCACCACCCGCATCGTCGCCGGCGTCGGCGTCCCGCAAATCACCGCCGTCGCCAATGTCGCCGACGCCTTGCAAGGCACGGGCATTCCGTTGATCGCCGACGGCGGTATCCGCTATTCCGGCGACATTTCCAAAGCCTTGGCGGCGGGGGCATACTGCGTGATGCTCGGCGGCTTGTTCGCCGGCACGGAGGAAGCGCCCGGCGAGGTCGAGTTGTACCAAGGCCGCTCCTATAAATCCTACCGGGGCATGGGTTCCCTGGGCGCGATGGCCCAGCAGCAAGGCTCCAGCGACCGCTATTTCCAGGACAGCACCGAGACGGAAAAGCTGGTGCCGGAAGGCATCGAAGGCCGCGTACCCTACAAAGGCAGCTTGATTGCCATCGTCCACCAGTTGATCGGCGGCATCCGCGCCGCGATGGGCTACACCGGCTGCGCCACCATCGACGACATGCG
>CAZOTR010000157.1:0-9678 GCA_964582755.1 uncultured Methylococcaceae bacterium
GCGGTTCCGCTAGGCTAGGGCGGCGTTTCCACATGGCGCTAGACAGCTTGCGGCCTCTCGGGGATACTTTGCGGCCTTATAAAAATCCAGCACATCATTTAGGAGGCACACATGGGTTTCATGCAAGGCAAAAAAGTCCTCATCGTCGGCGTGGCGAGCAACCGCTCCATCGCCTATGGCATCGCGCAGGCGATGCACCGCGAGGGGGCCGAGTTGGCGTTCACTTACCAAGGCGAGAAGCTCAAGGAGCGGGTGGAGAAGTTCGCCGCCGAATTTGGCTCGTCCATCGTGCTGCCCTTGGACGTGTCCAGCGACGAGCAGATCGCGGCGGTGTTCGACGGGCTGGGTCAGCATTGGGACGGGCTGGATGGCATCGTGCATGCGGTGGCGTTCGCCCCGCGTGACGCGCTGGAGGGGGATTATGTCGAGGCGACGACACGGGAGAATTTCGCCGTGGCCCACGACATCAGCTCGTACAGCTTCACCGCATTGGCCAAGGCGGGGCGGAAGATGATGGCCGGGCGCAACGGTTCTTTGCTGACTTTGACCTATCTGGGCGCGGAGCGGGTGATCCCCAATTACAACGTGATGGGCGTCGCCAAGGCCAGCCTGGAGGCGAATGTGCGCTACATGGCGGTGGCCCTGGGGCCGGAAGGCACCCGCGTCAATGCCATTTCCGCCGGGCCGATCCGCACCTTGGCGGCTTCCGGCATCAACAATTTCCGCGACATGTTGAGCAAGGCGGAAGGCGCTGCCCCGCTGCGGCGGAATGTCAGCATCGAGGACGTCGGCAATGTCGCGGCCTTCCTGTGTTCCGACTTGGCCTCGGGCGTCACCGGCGAAATCACTTATGTGGATGCCGGTTACAACATCGTCGGCCTGGCGAGCGTCCAATAAGCTGTCTTCTCGCGGCGGGCTGGGCCCGCCGCTTTCCCCTGCGGGCAGTTGGCGGATTGAACGATTCAAGCGGGTTCCCAAGCGCATGTCCCTGGCAGAGCTAATCGTCCACTATGGGTATGCCGCCTTGTTTGTCGGCACTTTCCTGGAAGGCGAGACGATACTCATCATCGCCGGCTATCTGGCGCAAGACGGCTTTCTCGACCTGCCCTTGGTGATTCTTGCCGCGTTTCTCGGCACTTTCGCCGGCGACCAGACTTTCTTTTTCTTGGGCCGCCATAAAGGCGTGGGCTTTCTGGCCAGACGCCCGGCTTGGCGGCGCAACACGGAAAAAGCTTTTGCCCTGCTAAACCGTTATCAAGTCGCCGTCATCCTGGGATTTCGCTTTCTGTACGGCATCCGCAATGTCACGCCGTTTGTCATCGGTTCCAGCGGCCTGCATCCCTTGCGTTTCTTCATCCTGAATTTTCTCGGCGCGGCAACTTGGGCGGTGGCTTTTGGCAGTCTGGGCTACCATCTTGGAACCTTCGTGGAGGTGGTGCTGCGCGATGTGAAAAAATATGAAATGATCGGGCTGGCCGTGGTTGGCTTCCTCGCCTTGGCATATTTCCTGTGGTCGAATGTGCGGAAAAAATAAGCCCGTCTGTTAAAATGCTCAGTTCAACAAAAAACAGCGGAGATCTTCCCCTTGCCAAATTTCGTTCCCGGACAGCGTTGGATCAGCGAAACCGAGCCTGAACTGGGCTTGGGCACGATCATTGCCTTTGAGCCCAACCGCGTCACCGTGCTGTTCATCGCCAGCAGCGAGCGGCGCACCTATGCCGCCGACAACGCCCCGTTGACCCGCGTCCGCTTCGTCAAGGGTGACCGCGTGGAGAGCGTGGACGGCTGGACTCTGCTGGTGCGCGAGGTGGAGGAACAGGACGGGATCTTGACCTACCACGGCCAAGACGAGGACGGCGGGGCGGCCAGCCTGGAAGAGGTGGAGCTGAACCATTTCATGCAGTTCAACAAGCCGCAGGACCGGCTGTTCACCGGGCAAATCGACCCGCAAAGCTTGTTTAAGCTCCGTCACCGCACACAATTGAAGCTGGGCGAGTTGGAACGCTCGCCGATGCGCGGCTTGAGCGGGGCGCGCACCAGCCTGATTCCGCACCAGCTTTACATCGCCCACGAAGTGGCCGGCCGCCACGGCCCGCGTGTGCTGCTGGCCGACGAGGTGGGCCTGGGCAAGACCATCGAGGCCGGCCTCATCATGCACCACCAACTGCTGACCGGCCGCGCCGAGCGCATCTTGATCCTGGTGCCGGAGCCGCTGCTGCACCAGTGGCTGGTGGAGATGCGCCGCCGCTTCAACCTGCGCTTCAGCCTGTTCGACGACGAGCGCTATTACCAGCAGGAATCCGGCAATCCGTTCCAGGGCGAGCAACTGGTGCTGTGCGGGCTGGATTTCTTCCGCGACGAGCCCAAACGCCGCGAGCAGGCGCTGGCGGCAGGCTGGGACTTGTGCGTGGTGGACGAGGCGCACCACTTGGAATGGTCGGAGGACAGCCCCAGCGAAGATTATTTATTCGTGGAAGCTTTGGGCAAGGCCGTTCCGGGGCTGTTGCTGCTGACCGCCACGCCGGAGCAATTGGGCAAGCAAAGCCATTTCGCCCGTCTGCGCCTGCTGGACCCAGACCGCTTCTACAGTTTTGAGGAATTTCTCGCCGAGGAGCGCCAGTACGAGCCGCTGGCCCGGCTGATCGAACATCTCGCCGAGGACATTAAGCTGGACGCCGGCAGCTTGGCGCAATTGAAAGCTTTGCTGGCTAACGACCGCGCCGAGGAATTGGTCAAGCAACTGGACGACCCGGCGACGGTGGAAACGGCGCGGGAAGCCTTGATCCGCCTGCTGCTAGACCGCCACGGCACCGGGCGCATCCTGTTCCGCAACACCCGCGCCACGGTCCAGGGCTTCCCCGAGCGCCGGGTCCACGGCCATGCTTTGCCTAGCCCTAAGCAATACGCGGCGGGCCAGGCCGAGAATCTGGACAGCCTGCTGTTCCCGGAAACCCGCTACCGGCAGTCGGGGGCAAGCCCGCTGTGGTGGCGCTTCGACCCGCGTGTGCGCTGGCTGGTGGACACGCTGAACCGGCTCAAGCCCGCCAAGGCATTGGTGATATGCGCGAAGGCGGCGACCGCCGTCGATCTGGAGGAAGCCCTGCGCGTGCTGGGCGGCATCGGCGCGGCGGTGTTCCACGAAGGCTTGAGCATCGTCGCCCGCGACCGCGCGGCGGCTTGGTTTGCCGACGAAGAGGAGGGCGCGCAAGTGTTGGTCTGCTCGGAAATCGGCAGTGAAGGCCGCAATTTCCAGTTCGCCCACCATTTGGTCCTGTTCGACCTGCCGTTGAACCCCGACCAGTTGGAGCAGCGCATCGGCCGGCTGGACCGCATCGGCCAGACGGACACCATCCAAATCCATGTGCCTTGGCTGGAAGACAGCGCCCAGGCCGTGCTGTTCGACTGGTATCACCACGCGCTGGACGCCTTCAACCAGACCAGCCCTGCGGCTGCGTTGGTGTTTGGCCGCTTGCGCGGAGAGCTTGTGGCCTTGCTGGAGCAAGACGACGCCGGCCGCCGGGCGGCTTTGGTCGCCGAAGCGCAAAAGCTCAACGGCGAAATCCTGGAAGAATTGCACCAAGGCCGCGACCGCTTGCTGGAATTGAACTCCTGCCGCAAGCAAGAGGCGGAAGCCTATGCCGAGCTGATTCGGGAGGCGGAGCGGAAAGACGATCTGTGGCCTTGGCTGGACGAGGTGTTCGAGGCTTACGGGGTCAATGTCGAGGAGCATTCCGAAGAGTGCCACATCCTCCTGCCCGGCGACCACATGCGCGTGCCCAATTTCCCCGAACTGCCCGAGGACGGCGCGACCGCCACCTTGAGCCGGGACATCGGCCTGGCGCGGGAGGACATGCTGTTCCTGACCTGGGAACATCCGATGGTGCGCGGAGCCATGGACTTGATCCTCAACAACGTCCACGGCAACGCCGCCTTCGGCTTGGTGCGCCATGAAGACCTCGACGCCGGGCAATTGCTGCTGGAAGCCATCTTCATGGTGGAATGCGCCGCGCCCAAACGCTTGGGCGCGGGCCGCTACCTGCCGCAGACTTTGATCCGCATCCTGCTGGACGCCAACCTGGAGGATCTTGGTTCCCTGTCCTCCGACAGCCTCGCGGAAATCCCACGGCCCATAGACAAAGATGAAGCCGCCACCTTATTGCGCGGCCAGCGCAAGATCATCGAGCGGATGCTCAAATCCGCCGAGAAGACCGCGCAAAAGCGCCTGCCCGACATCATCGCCACCGCCACGAAGCAGATGCTGGACTATGCGACGGGCGAGTTAAAACGCCTGTCCGCCTTGAAGAAAGTGAATCCGTATGTGCGTCAGGAGGAGTTGGACCAAGTCAAAGCCAATACCTTGGAACTGCACGGGCATTTGCAGGCGGCGCGGCTGAGGCTGGATGCGATACGGGTGATGTTGGTGGCGTAGCTGTTGGCGAAACCATTAGGACGATCCAGAATGGGTAGTCCTGTATAGCGGGTGATTTTACCTGTAGAGCATATTGCTTCTCAACATGGCATTGTAATAGTGTATAAAGTAGAATATTGCGCCGATATGGTTTTCGAGCTTTTTGGAGAACGATAGAGACTTTCTGACTAGCCTGGACATTCGTTGGCGTAACGTGCAATTGAATCGTTCGATGTGGTTGGTTTTTCCGCTTTCCTTCCCAACGGCTCGGTGTTTTTCCTTGGGAAAAGCGGCAGTATAGGACTCCCAGAAATCGATGTAAGCAATGGCTGACTCCCTGTATTGGTCGGGCAGAGACAGCCATAATTCATTGGCAGATTGCTCGCTCCTGTCACCAATGTAAACGCTGACAATTTCCGTTGTGTCCCTGTCAATGGCAAGCCAAACCCATTGTTTTTCATCATGCCTACCAACAAATGACCACAACTCGTCACATTCGATAGTCAGGCAGCAGGCTTTTTTTTACAACGTCCAGCTCTTGAGGAACAGACTTGTATTTCTCGTTGACGTAGTTTTGAAGCCAACGTTCGGATACCTCCATGACACGGGCTATCCCAGCCAGTGATATTTTTTCTAACAATAGCTTGTCAATTAGTTCTTTTTTATACTCCGGGATACGGGTTTGAATTGGGTTTTCGACAAACTGCCGACGGCAGCTTTTACATAGGAACTTCTGTGTACCAAACTACCTAGTCGACAATATGCGCCCACAAATCGTGTTCGTCGGCCTCCTCGATTTCCACTTCCACGAACTCGCCGACTTGCAAGTGCGTCGCCCCGTCGATGAACACCTGCCCGTCAATCTCCGGCGCGTCGGCGCGGCTGCGGCCCACCGCGCCTTCCTCCACCACCTCGTCGATCAGCACGGTTTCACGCCGCCCCACCTTGGCTTGCAGCCGGTCTTCGCTGATCTGGGCCTGTAGCTCCATGAAACGGGCCAGCCGCTCTTCCTTGACCTCTTCCGGCACCGCGCCGGGCAGTTCGTTCGCCGCCGCGCCCGCCACCGGCGAATAGGCGAAGCAGCCGACGCGGTCCAGTTGCGCCGCGTCGAGGAAATCCAGCAGATCCTCAAAATCCTCGTCGGTCTCGCCGGGGAAGCCGACGATGAAGGTGCTGCGGATCGTGATGTCCGGGCAGATCGCCCGCCAGGCGCGGATGCGCTCCAGGTTGTCCTCGCCGGAGGCTGGGCGCTTCATCAGTTTCAAGATGCGCGGGCTGGAATGCTGGAAGGGAATGTCCAGGTAAGGCAGGATTTTCCCCTCCGCCATCAGCGGCACCACCGCGTCCACATGCGGATAAGGATAGACATAATGCAGCCGCACCCAGATTCCCAACCCGCCCAGCGCCTGCGCCAAGTCCAAAAAGCGGGTTTTCAACGGACGGCCTTCCCAAAAGCTGGTGCGGTATTTCAAATCGACGCCATAAGCGCTAGTGTCCTGTGACACCACTAGCAATTCCTTCACCCCCGCCTTCGCCAGCCGCTCCGCCTCGCCCATCACCTCGCCTATCGGGCGGCTGACCAAGTCGCCGCGCAGCGACGGGATGATGCAGAAGGTGCAGCGGTGGTTGCAGCCTTCCGAGATCTTCAAATAAGCATAATGGCGCGGGGTCAGCTTGACGCCCTGCGGCGGCACCAAATGCACGAACGGGTCGTGCAGCGGCGGCAGATGCTCATGCACGGCGTTGACGACCTCCTCATACGCATGCGCCCCGGTGATTTTCAGCACTTGCGGGTGGCGGTCGCGGATTTCCTGTTCCCGCGCCCCCAGGCAGCCGGTGACGATGACCTTGCCGTTCTCCGCCAGCGCCTCGCCGATGGCGTCCAGTGACTCCTCCACGGCGGCGTCGATGAAGCCGCAGGTGTTCACCACCACCAGGTCGGCGTCTTTGTACGAAGGCGTCATGTCGTAGCCCTCGGCGCGGAGTTGGGTGAGGATGCGTTCGCTGTCGACCAGCGCCTTGGGGCAGCCTAGGCTGATGAAACCGATGCGGGGAGTGTCCATGGATCTATGTCTGGTGAAAAAGCGCGTATGTTACCTGAAACGGCGCGGGTTGGATGGACTGGGAAAAAGCGGCGGCAATTCCCTCGCTGGGAATTGCCGTTTGCAGGGCATGGTCCGTTCGTAGGCTCGGAGCCAGCCTATTTTTTCCGTCCCGCCGCCTTGGGCTTGTCCGGCAGTCCGTTGTGCTGGGTGCGGAACGGCTGGGCCTTGCGGTGCACGCGCTGGCCTTCGCCGGTTCCGCCCGTGCCGGCGGGCTGGTAATTCGGCACCAGATGCTGCTTGCCGTTGCCGATCAAATCCGCCCGTCCCATGCGCTTCAAAGCCTCGCGCAGCATCGGCCAATTATTGGCGTCGTGGTAGCGCAAAAAGGCCTTGTGCAAACGGCGCTGCTTCATCGCCTTGGGGATGTAAACGCCTTCGCTGTCACGGCTGATTTTGCGCAGCGGGTTTTTGCCGGAATGGTACATTGCCGTCGCCGTCGCCATCGGCGAGGGCAGGAACGCCTGCACCTGGTCGGCGCGGAAGCCGTTGCGCTTCAGCCACAAAGCCAGGTTCAGCATGTCCTCGTCGGTGGTGCCGGGGTGGGCGGCGATGAAATAGGGAATCAGATACTGCTCCTTGCCCGCCTCCTTGGAAAACTTGTCGAACAGCGCCTTGAAGCGGTCGTAAGTGCCGATGCCGGGCTTCATCATTTTCGACAGCGGCTCGGCTTCGGTGTGTTCCGGCGCGATTTTCAAATAGCCGCCGACATGGTAAGTCGCCAGTTCCTTGACATACTCCGGCGACAGCACCGCCAAGTCGTAGCGCAGGCCCGAGGCGACGAGGATTTTCTTGATCCCCGGCAGGGCGCGGGCGCGGCGGTAGAGTTTTATCAGCGGGCCGTGGTCGGTGTTGAGATTTTTACACACGCCCGGAAACACGCAGGACGGCTTGCGGCAGGCGGCTTCGATCTCCGGGCTTTTGCAGGCCAGCCGGTACATGTTGGCGGTAGGCCCGCCCAAGTCGGAAATCACGCCGGTGAAGGCCGGCGAGGTGTCGCGGATCGCCTCGACTTCGCGGATGATGGAGTCTTCCGAGCGGTTTTGGATGATGCGGCCCTCGTGTTCGGTGATCGAGCAAAAGGTGCAGCCGCCGAAGCAGCCGCGCATGATCGTCACCGAATGCTGGATCATCTCGAACGCCGGAATCTTCGCCTCGCCATACGAGCGATGCGGCAGGCGGCTGTAAGGCAGGCCGTAGACGCCATCCATTTCCGGCGTGGCCAGCGGGATCGGCGGCGGGTTCAGCCACAGTTCGCGCTCGCCGTGGCGCTGCACCAGGGCGCGGGCGTTGCCGGGGTTGGTTTCCAGGTGCAGGACGCGAGAGGCGTGGGCGTACAAGACGGGATCGGATTTGAGCGCCTCGTAAGCCGGCAGGCGGATGACCGTGTGTTCGCGGTCGGGCTTGGCCGGGCGATGAAATTGGACGACTGTCTCGCCGCTGCCCGCTTGCCCGCTGGCGCAAGCGGCAGGCGAGCGGCTGTCGTCATAAGGATTGGCGGGCGGGGCCAGTTCGCCGGGTGCGTCCACATGGGTGGAATCCAACACCGTCCAGCCTTCCGGCAGGGTTTTGCGCAAAAACGCCGTGCCGCGTATGTCGGTCAACTCGCCGATAGGCTCGCCCGCCGCCAGCCGGTGGGCGATTTCCACCACTTGCCGCTCACCGTTGCCGTACACCAGCAAATCGCCCTTGGCGTCCAGCAGCACCGAGCGCAGCACCTTGTCCGACCAATAATCATAATGCGCGATGCGGCGCAGGCTGGCCTCGATGCCGCCCAGCACGATGGGCACGTCGTTGAACGCCTCGCGGCAGCGCTGGGCGTAAACCGTCACGCAATGGTCGGGCCGCTTGCCCGCCTCGCCGCCGGGGGTGTAGGCGTCGTTGGAACGGATGCGGCGGTCGGAGGTGTAGCGGTTCACCATCGAGTCCATGTTGCCGCCGGTCACGCCCCAGAACAAATTGGGCCGGCCCAGCTTCTTGAAATCCTGCGCCGAAGTCCAGTCCGGCTGGCTGATGATGCCGACGCGGAAGCCCTGGGATTCCAACAGCCGCCCGACCAAGGCCATGCCGAAGCTGGGATGGTCTACGTAGGCGTCGCCGGTCACTAGGATCACGTCGCAGGAGTCCCAGCCCAGGGCGTCCATCTCCTCGCGGGACATCGGCAGTTGCGGCGCGACGCCGAAGCGCGCGGCCCAGTATTTGCGGCGGGAAAAAAGCTTGGGGGCGGTGTGCATAGGAAAGCAGGAGGCAAATGGGGGGAAGCGCATTTTACGCGAATTCCACCGCCATGGCTTGACGCAAATTCAGCGGCCCGCTGTCGAGAAAAAATCAAGGCCGGCCCAGTTTTCAAGACCGGGCCGGCCTGGCCGGACAGCGCGACAGGCCCGGAAGGGCAGGGGTCACTCGCAATTGCCAACCTCAAGCAACGCCGTTTCAAAGGCGCTTTCGTCATCCGGGTTCTTCTTGATGACGGCCTTCAAGGCATTCAACTTGTCTTCCGTGGGCTTGACGCGCTTGTTGATAGCATCGAGTTCCGGCCCTAGCGCGTTTAGCGTGTCCTGGTCATGGTGCTGGTGGGCGACCAGCAACTGCACCTGGATTTTTTTCTTTTGGCATTGGTCGGCGTGAGATTGCTTCATCAAGTCGATGGCCGCCTGGACCTCCGCGCTGGCGGCGGAGGCGGGCGCGGAAAAGACAAGGCTGGCGGCGATGGCGAAAAGCGGAAACGGGTGTCTGCCCATGAAGGCCTCCTTAATGGCGAGTTATTGTTGTGAAGTGCCCGAACTGGATGCTTTGCCTGGAAGCGCCGCCAGGCATGCGCCTGGCTTGCATTCCAAGGCCGTTAATCATATTCGGCCCGTCCGGCGCGGCGCAAATAAAAGATCGAACACGGTTGCAAGGCAAGGCCGCAAGCCCCGGCGCAGCAACTTTCATTGCCGATCATCGCAAACAGGGCTGGTGTTGGGCTTAATTATTTACTATAATGCGCAAAGCTTAAGCCGAGATGGCGAAACTGGTAGACGCACCAGACTCAAAATCTGGCGGGGTAACACCCGTGCCGGTTCGATTCCGGCTCTCGGTACCAAACAAGGCTTTCAAGCCGTCTCAGGAAGAGTCAGAACCCGCAAGCCACAAGGCTTCGCGGGTTTTTTGTTGTCTCATGCCACC
>CAZOTR010000158.1:0-9596 GCA_964582755.1 uncultured Methylococcaceae bacterium
CGCAGCAATTGATCCGCGCCGACGGGTTTGTAACGGATGCCTTTCAGCGCCAGCGGAATCAGCGCGACGATGATGAGGGCGTTGAAGATCACGGCGGAGAGGATGGCGCTGGCCGGCGTGGCGAGGCGCATCACATTCAAGGTGTCCAGCACAGGATAAGTGCTGGCGAACGCCGCCGGGACGATGGCGAAGTATTTTGCGATGTCGTTGGAAATGCTGAACGTCGTCAACGCCCCCCGCGTCATCAACATCTGCTTGCCGGTTTCGACGATCTCGATCAGCTTGGTCGGGTTGGAGTCCAGGTCGACCATGTTGCCCGCCTCCTTCGCCGCCTGCGTCCCGCTGTTCATCGCCACCGCCACGTCGGCCTGGGCCAGCGCGGGGGCGTCGTTGGTGCCGTCGCCGGTCATCGCCACCAGCCGCCCGTCGGCCTGGTGCTGGCGGATCAGCTTGAGCTTGGCCTCCGGCGTGGCCTCGGCGAGAAAGTCATCGACGCCGGCCTCGGCGGCGATGGCGGCGGCAGTCAGGCGGTTGTCGCCGGTAATCATGATGGTCTTGATGCCCATCTGCCGCAATTCCACAAAGCGTTCCTTGATGCCGCCTTTGACGATGTCCTTTAGCTCGATGACGCCCAGGGCGCGGGAACCCTCGGCCACCACCAAGGGCGTGCTGCCCCGGCGGGCCACGTCGTCCACCAGCTTGCGGATTTCCTCGGGGAACTTGCCGCCTTGCTCTTGCACATAGTCGCGGATGGCGTCGGCGGCACCCTTGCGGATCTGGCGTCCCTCCAGGTTGACGCCGCTCATCCGCGTCTGCGCGCTGAAATGCACGAACGTGGCCCCCAAGGAACGCACGTCGCGCTCGCGGATGCCAAACTTCTGCTTCGCCAGCACCACGATGCTGCGGCCTTCCGGCGTCTCGTCGGCCAGCGAGGCCAGTTGCGCGGCGTCTGCCAACTCCTGTTCCGCAATGCCCTTCACCGCGATGAACCGCGAGGCTTGGCGGTTGCCCAGGGTGATGGTGCCGGTCTTGTCCAGCAGCAACACATCCACGTCGCCCGCCGCCTCCACCGCCCGGCCCGAGGTGGCGATGACGTTTTTCATCATCATCCGCCCGATGCCCGCCACGCCGATGGCCGACAGCAGCCCGCCTATCGTGGTCGGAATCAGGCAAACCAGCAACGCGACTAGCACGGTGAGGGTGATCGGCTGGCCGGCCTTGGCGGTCTCCACGCTGTACAGCGAGAACGGCAGCAGCGTGGCCGTCGCCAACAGGAAGACCAAGGTCAATGCCACCAGCAGGATGGTCAGCGCAATCTCGTTGGGGGTCTTTTGCCGCTTGGCCCCTTCGACCATGGCGATCATCCGGTCGAGGAAAGTCTCGCCCGGATTGACGCTGATCCGCACCACCAGCCAGTCGGACAACACCCGCGTCCCGCCGGTCACCGAACTGAAGTCGCCGCCGGATTCGCGGATAACCGGGGCGCTCTCGCCGGTGATGGCGCTTTCGTCCACCGAGGCGACGCCCTCAATCACGTCGCCGTCGCCGGGGATGAAGTCCCCCGCCTCGACCAGCACCGCATCGCCCTTGCGCAGGCTGGAGCCGGCCACTTTCGAGTAGTCGGAACCGTAGCGAGGCTCGTCCAGCTTCTTCGCCGCGATGTCGCGCTTGGCGCTGCGCAGAAACGCCGCCTGCGCCTTGCTGCGGCCTTCCGCCACGGCTTCGGCGAAATTGGCGAACAGCACGGTGAACCACAGCCACAGCGCGATGCTTAAGATGAAACCCGCCGGCGCCTCGCCCTGCCCGGCCAGCGCCTGCAACCAGAGGACGGTCGTCAAGGCGCTGCCCAGATAAACGACGAACATGACCGGGTTTTTCCATTGCTGCCAGGGGGTGAGTTTGCGGAAAGACTCGACCGCCGCCTCCCGCAGAATGTCGGCGTCGAACAAGGACTGGGATACCTTTTTGTTGCTCATGGGTGGACTCCAAAATCATTAGGCTGTGGGAGCGCTTTCCAAGCGCGACAAGTCGCGGTTAAAAACCGCTCCCACGCTACGGGGGGCGGTCGCGCCCATGGGGCGCTCCTACTTCAATCCAAGCATCGTCAGATGCTCCACCACTGGCCCCAAGGCCAAGGCCGGGACGAAGGTCAGCGCCCCCACCAGCAGCACGGTGCCGACCAGCAGCGCCACGAACAGCGGGGTATGGGTCGGCAAGGTGCCGGGACCGACGGGGATGATCTTCTTGCCCGCCAGCGAACCGGCGATGGCCAGCACCGGCACAATCAGCCAGAAACGGGCAAACAGCATCGCCAGCCCCAGCATGAGGTTATAGAACGGCGTGTTCGCCGACAGCCCGCCGAACGCGCTGCCGTTGTTGTTGCCCGCCGAGGAGCAGGCATAGAGGATTTCGCTGAAGCCGTGCGCGCCGGGGTTGAAGACGGACGACTTGCCCGCGTCCAGCAGCACCGCCACCGCCGCGCCGCCCAACACCATCAGCGGCGGCACCAGGATGACGATGGCGGCCATCTTCATCTCGAAGGCTTCGATCTTTTTCCCCAGGTATTCCGGCGTGCGGCCTATCATCAGGCCCGCCACGAACACGGCGACGAGGGCGAACACGACCATGCCGTACAGCCCCGAGCCGACGCCGCCGAACACCACCTCGCCGAGCTGCATCAGCCACATGGGGATCAAGCCGCCCAGCGGCGTGAACGAATCATGCATGGCGTTGACCGAGCCATTCGACGCCGCCGTGGTGGCCACGGCCCATAAGGCGGAATTGGTGACGCCGAAACGGGTTTCCTTGCCTTCCATGTTGCCGCCGGCCTGCCAGTTCGAGGCTTGCGTGTCCAATCCCAAGCCAGCCAGCGCCGGATTGCCTGTTTGCTCGGCCAGGACATTGGCGAAGACCAGCGGCACGAAAATCAACGTCATCGCCGCCAGGATTGCCCAGCCCTGCCGCCGGTCGCCCACCATCTGGCCGAAGGTAAGGCACAGCGCGGCGGGAATCAGCAGGATGGCGAGCATTTCCAGGAAATTCGACAACGGCGTGGGATTCTCGAACGGATGCGCCGAGTTGACATTGAAGAAGCCGCCGCCGTTGGTGCCTAGCTGCTTGATGGCGACTTGCGAGGCCGCAGGCCCTAGGCCCAAGGTCTGTTCCCTCAGTTCGACCTTTTCCATGACCGGCTTGCCGTCGGCGTCTTTCAACGCCTGTCCGTCCGCGCCCAGCTTAGGGGCTTCATAAGTGGTCGCCTCGCGCAGCGGCACGGTTTGATAGGGGCTAAAGGTCTGCACCACGCCCTGCCCCGCCAACACCAAAGCCAGAACCAGAGACAGCGGCAGCAAGATGTACAGCGTGCTGCGCGTCAGATCCACCCAAAAATTGCCGAGGGTGTCGGCGTTGCGGCGGACGAAGCCCCGCGTGAAGGCCGCCAGGGTCGCCATGCCGGTCGCGGCGGAGACAAAATTCTGCACCGTCAGCCCGAGCATCTGGGTGAGGTAGCTCATGGTCGTTTCGCCGCCGTAGCCCTGCCAGTTGGTGTTGGTGGCGAAACTCACCGCAGTGTTGAAAGCCGAGTCCGGGCTGACGGCGGGCAAGCCCTGAGGGTTGAGCGGCAAAACTCCCTGCCAGCGCTGCAAGGCGAACACCGCCAACGCCCCGAACAGATTGAACAGCAACAACGCGCAGGCATATTCCGTCCAGCGCATATCCTCCTTCGCATTGACGCCAGACCAGCGGTAAATCCCGTTCTCAAAGGATTTAAGCCATTGGTTCAGGCCCGCAGGCTCGTCTTGGTAAATACGGGCCATATACCCGCCCAGCGGTTTCGCCAAGGCCAGCAGTGTGGCCACATACACGATAATTTGTAAAACTCCATTGCCAGTCATCAGAATTTCTCCGGGTATAGCAAGGCAACCAACAGGTAAACGAAAATCCCCAGCGCCAGCCCGGCACTCAGCAAATAGACCCAGGTCATGGCTGTCTCCTCAAGCGGTCACAACCCAGTGTGAGGGCTACGGTTATGGCAAAGAAAACACTCATCAATATCACATATGCGATGTCCATACTATCACCTAAACTAGCGGCAAAGATTACACGTCACAAAAGCCCGGCACAACGCTGAACAGGGCTATATTGATAGAAAGCGCAAGCACGAAAGGGCAGGTTCTTTTAATGGCATTTTACGTTCCCAAGAACACTATCGTTGAAATAATAATAGGGCAACATCGCTAAAAAAACCGTTTAATTTTGATTTGCCGTTGTAAAAATTTTATAAAAATCTGGACATCCCGTTCAGCCGTAAAGCGGGAATTCCCGGCCGCCCTCAGCAAAAAATCCGTAGGAGCGGGCCATGCCCGCGACAACGCGGGTTAAAGCCCGCTCCTATGGACGGCGTTCGGTAAACTGATAGGTGGCAAGAGCGGCCCGCCGCAAACGTGCAAAGCTGTTCGCCCGATGGATGTCCATGTAAAATTTACGGGTGCCCCATCCTTGCGTTAGGCGTTGCGCAAAGCCGATATTGGCGGTGGCCAGACCCAGGCCACCCCTGCGATTCAGTGCCGGCGTGGCGGGTGTTGGCCATGCGCCGCCGCTTCTGCCATGGTCCAGCGGCCGGCAACCGACACGCTATCCCCAACCCCTTGTTAAAGTTCGCTCCCATGAAAATCATTCGTTACGTCGATTCGCAGGGTAATGTCGGCCATGCCGCGCAACAGCCGGACGGCGCGGCCTTGGCGATAGAGGGCGATATTTTTGGCGGGCACCGGGTGACAGAGCGCCGGGTGGAGGTGGCCAGGCTGCTCGCCCCGGTCCAGCCGCTGGCGATTGTGTGCATAGGCTTGAACTACCGCTTCCATGCGCAGGAGACGCAGGCGGCCATTCCGCAACATCCGGTGGTGTTCATGAAGCTGCCGAACGCGGTCCAGCATCCGGGCGAACCCATCCTGCTGCCCACACACCTGAAGAGCGACAAGGTCGATTATGAGTGCGAACTGGCGGTGGTCATCGGCAAGGCCGCCAAAAATGTGCGGCGGGAAGACGCCCTAGCCCATGTGCTAGGCTACACCTGCGCCAATGATGTCAGCGCCCGCGATTGGCAGAAATCCGGCGGCGGCGGCCAGTGGTGCCGGGGCAAGACCTTCGACACGTTCTGCCCGCTAGGCCCGGTGCTGGTGACGGCGGACGAAATTCCCAATCCGAACAATTTGGGGATAAAAACCGTCCTGAACGGCCAGACTATGCAGGATTGCAACACCAGCGACATGATTTTCGACGTGCCGGCCTTGATCGCGTTTCTCAGCGGCAGCACGACGTTGTTGCCCGGCACCGTGATTCTGACCGGCACGCCCCACGGCGTCGGCATGGCCCGCACCCCGCCCGTCTGGCTCAAGGCCGGCGACACGGTGACGGTGGAGATCGAAAACATCGGCAGGCTGACCAACCCGGTCAGGGACGAGCCACATTGACGGGTGGCCCCCCGGTTCACAACAAAGCGGGGAACATGGCGGGCTTGCAGCCATCCAATTAGGCAGGCAACCACTTTCGGAGATTTACAGATGCACAGGAAATTAATATGGCTGGCGCTCGTATTTGCGGCAGCCGTCCAGGCCAACGCGCCAGACATTGACACACAGCCATTCCCGTCCTTGAGCCCTTCGCCGCAACAGGCCGTGGCGGCACACTTGACGGCCAGGATCATCGGCGAACACCACTACAAGCCCGTCGCCCTGGACGATGCCTTGTCGGAGAAAATGTTCGACAGCTACCTGAAAGCGCTGGACCCCGAGAAGATGTTCTTTATCCAGGCCGACATCGACCAATGGAAAGAAGCCCGCGCCAAGCTCGACGACGCGGTGCTGGAAGAAAACCTGGATCTCCCCTTCGCCATGTTCAACCTCTATGCCAAGCGCGCGGTCGAGCGCTTCACCCATGCGCGGACTTTGCTCAAGACCGGCTTCGATTTCCAGCAAAACGAAAGCTACCAATATCTCCGTGAAAAACAACCTTGGGCGAAATCCGAAGGCGAAATCCGGGAATTGTGGCGGAAACGGGTCAAGAACGACTGGCTGCAACTCAAGCTGGCCGGCAAGGACGACAAGAAGATTGCCGAAACCCTGGACAAACGCTACGCGAACTTTCTGAAACGGATGGCCAAGCTCAAGAGCGAGGATGCCTTCCAGGTTTTCATGAACGCCTACACCCTGTCGGTGGACCCCCACACCGATTACATGGCCCCCAAGGCCTCGGAGAATTTTGACATCTCCATGCGGCTCTCCCTGTTCGGCATCGGCGCGGTGCTGGAAGACAAGGACGACTACACCACGATCAAGGAGCTGGTGCCCGGCAGTCCGGCGGCGCTCTCGGGACAACTGCACACGGGAGACCGCATCGTCGGCGTGGCCCAGGGCGACAAAAACGCCATGGCCGACGTGGTGGGCTGGCGGCTAGACGACACCGTCGCCCTCATTCGCGGGCCGGCAGACTCCGTGGTCGTCCTCGACATCCTCCCCGCCGAGGCCAGCCCGGACGCCGAACACAAACTGGTTTCGCTGGTCCGCAAGAAAATCAGCCTGGAAGACCAGGCCGCGAAAAAAACGATCCTGTCGCTCGGCGACGCAGACGCGCCGCGCCGCATCGGCGTGATTTCCCTGCCCGCTTTTTACGAGGATTTCGAGGCCCGCCGCAAAGGCGAGGCGGATTACAAGAGCGCCACCCGCGACGTGTCGCGCTTGCTCGTCGAACTGAAAGCCGAAAAGGTCGATGGCGTGCTGGTGGACCTGCGCAACAACGGCGGCGGGTCGTTGACCGAGGCGATTGAACTGACCGGCCTGTTTGTCGGCGCCGGGCCTATCGTGCAACAGCGCGACGCCGACGGGGAGATCAGCGTGGCGAAGTCCAACACGCCCGGCGTGTTATGGGACGGCCCGCTTGGCGTCTTGATTAACCGAGGCTCGGCCTCCGCGTCGGAAATATTTGCCGCCGCCATCCAGGACTACCGCCGCGGACTGGTGATCGGCGAAACGAGCTTTGGCAAAGGCACCGTGCAAACCATGGTCAACCTCGACCAGCTTGCCCACAACGACGCGCCCCAACTCGGCGAACTCAAGCTGACCGTCGCCCAATTCTTCCGCGTCAACGGCGGCACGACGCAATTGCGCGGGGTGACGCCGGACTTCAATTTAGCCAAGACCGCCGACGCCGAGCATTTTGGCGAGTCCAGCTATGACAACGCACTGCCCTGGGTGCAAATCAAGCCTGCCGATTATCACGCTGCCACCGACCGGCATGACATCCTGCCGCTGCTGCAACAGCGCCATGACCTGCGTGTCGCCAAGGACCAGGATTACCAGAATTTGCTGGACGATCTTGGCGAGCTAAACCAACGGCGCAACAAAACCAGCATTTCCCTCAACGAGGCCGAGCGCCGCCAGGAACGCGACGCCCTGGAAGCCAAGCTGAAAGCGCGCCAAGGCGGGGACGCCGCCGAGCCGGAAAAATCCACTCCCAAGCTCGCCGCAGGCCCTGCGCCCGGCACCAGCGAGGATCTGGATAACGATGGCGACGAAGCGCAAAAAAAGCCGGACAAAAAAGCCAAGGATGCCTTGCTGTACGAAGCGGCCTATGCGCTGGGCGACCAAGTCGACCTGTTGAAAACGCCTCCCGGCGCCGCCTCGCGGATGGCCGGGAAGCCTTTGCGCGCGGCAAAGGGCCATTAGACGCCATAAGGGCCGTTGGCATCGGCAAGCTCTGCATGGTTTCGTTCCATGCAGAGTGGCCGGATTCCTGCGTGTCTTCTTATTTTGGGGGAGCAACGCGCCCCCATATCAGGGCAGTCTGAATGGTGAAAGAACCCTCCTCCTCAGTGGCAAGCGCCTCGCGCACTTCCGAGGGCGCTTCGATCTGTAGCGTCCGAATCATCGCAAGCTTGGCGGGCGGTGTGCGGCTGTTCTCCACCCAACTTGAGAATTCAAGACGTAACGGCCAGCGTGAATATTCAAGGATCTCGAAACCGGCCTCCTGAAAATGCCGCCGCCACTCCGCCTCAGAACGGTCCCGAACATGCGATGGGTCGTGGAGCAGTTCAAGCGTCTGGAAATGCGTATCGACGAGAGGATTAGGCGGCGCCTCGACGTCGATGACCAGGATATGGCCACCCGGCCGCAACACCCGCCGCATTTCAGCCATCGCCCGATCAAGCTTGATCCAATGGTGCGCGCTGTAGCGCGTGGCGGCAAAACAGAAAGACGCATCGGGAAAAGACAGCGCCTCGGCGCTACCTAGCTTCGTTTCGATATTGGCAAGTCCCTTAGCCTCGGCCGCCTCGCGCACGGTCGCCAACATACCCTCGGACGGGTCGAGGGCGACGATGCGCGAAACCAACGGTGACAGCGCGTAACTTAAGTGTCCCGCCCCGCAACCAATATCGAGCCCGAGGCCGGTCGGAGGAATAGCCTGTTTTACGAGTTCCCGCGCCTTGGCGAGATCCTGCCCTTGGGCATGGACCGAGCTGCGCAGATAAGCCTTGGCCTGCGGGCCGAATTGATTGTGGACGGATTGTTGATGTGTCGTCATCACAAATGCTCCGAAAAAATGAAGGGAGCTTTACGATAGGACGGGCAATATCGTGGTACAAGATAAGCATTTATCCTATTATGTTTGCCACCCGATTATCCAAGCATGAACGACAGCAGCGCTCCCGACAATCACGACGGCCAGACCCGCGCACTCGGCGACTTCCTGCGGGCGGCCCGCGAACGCCTCACGCCGGAAGACTTCGGCCTGCCCCAAAGACAGCGCCGTCGCGCCAAGGGCTTGCGGCGCGAGGAAGTCGCCGACGTGTGCGGCATCAGCCCGACTTGGTACACATGGATCGAACAAGGCAGAACCACGGCCATCTCGGTTGCCACGCTGGCCGATCTCGCGCAAGGCTTGCGGCTCTCGGCGGCGGAACGCGCCTATCTTTTCCAACTGGCGGGCCGCGCCGACCCGGTGCTTCCTGGCATCAAGAACGAGGACATCGCGCCATACGCTGCCCTCGTCGATGCCATCCGTTCGCCCGCCTATGTGCTCAACCGCTATTGGGACGCTATCGCCTGGAACCCGGCGGCGGCCGGGCTTTTCCGCGACTGGCTGGCGCCTCCATCGGGACATGGCGAAAACACTGCCCCCAACCTGTTGCGCTATGTCTTTCTCCATCCCGGAGCGCCAAATTTGATTGTTGACTGGGAGGATCGCGCTCGGCGCCTCGCCGCCGAATTTCGCGCCGACAGCGCCGGCTCACGTCACGATTCGGCGCAGCAAGCACTGGTTGAGGAACTGCAAGCGGCAAGCCCTGCTTTCAGCCAAGCCTGGCGCTCCCAGAAAGTGCTTGCCCGCGAAGGTGGCAGCCGTGGCTTCTTGCTCCCCAAGGAAGGGAAACGGTTCTTTTGGCAGTACACATTGCGCATGGCCCAGCAAAACGAGGTCAAACTCGTCATCCTGCATCCGCAGGATTGCCGTGGAATGTAAGGCCAAGGATAGCGTTGGGTTACGGTGCGCATCACGTTCTGCGATAAACGGGCAGCATTCCCCATGCGCACCTAACCCAACCT
>CAZOTR010000159.1:0-9458 GCA_964582755.1 uncultured Methylococcaceae bacterium
ATAAAGGTCAATGCCTTGGCTAAGGCCTGATTCGTTATCCCGAACTCAGGTTAGAATAAGATTTTCATGGGGTTCCTCAGGGTTTGGCGGGGCTGGCCCGATGTTTGGCCAAACCGGCATGGCCGGGCGGGGCCGTAGCCTACACCCGTCCCCTCGCCACCTATCAGTTTCACCGTAGGAGCGGGCCATGCCCGCGAAAACCCAGCGACGAGTGCGGAATCGGTCGCGCCCATGGGGCGCTCCTACGAGCGTTTCGCGCCAGAATTTGAATCTGATAGGTGATGAGCACCCGTCCCTAGACACCCGCCCTCCGGTTCGCTACAGTGCCAAGCTCCGACCATTGGAATGGAAAACCGCCGCCATGCCCGCCCCGCTGCTGCTCACGCTGACCGACTATCAAAGCCCCAGACTATGGCGTTGGGTGTTGCACGATTCGGCAGGGCGCTTCCTCGCCGACCACCCGGTGCGGCTCGACCCGGACAGCCGCGAATATCAAGGCTTCGTCGATTTGTCCACTTATCTGGATTATTTCCGCGAAACCTGCCCGCCGGCCAAGCAACTCCAAGACCTAGGCCGCTGGATCGGAGCGCAGGTCTTCGGCGGGCTGCTCAAAACCCTCGAACAACGCAAAATCCAACCCGCGCTGGCGATCCACGCCGCCGTCCCCGAAGCCGCGCAAGACCTGCTATTCCGCCCGTTTGAACTGGCCTGCTTTGGCAATGGCACGAGCTTCCGCGAAGTCGGCATCCGCTTCATCTACCAGCGCGAAACCGACACCCCCATGGCCGGCAAAGCCGAGGCAAGCAAAAGCCTGCGCATCCTCGCCGTGTTCAGCCTGCCGGTGCGGCAAAACCCGTTGAACCTGCGCCGCGAGCGTTACCAGATGCAAAAGCTCGTGCATGAGTTGACCCGCAGCCAAGGCTTGGCGGTGGAACTGCGCGTGTTGCAATACGGCGCGACGCGGGAAATGCTCGAAGACGCCCTGCAAGACGGCGAGGGCTGGGACATCGTGCATCTGTCCGGCCATGGCGGCAAAGGCGAATTGCTGCTGGAAGACGACCGTGGCGGCACCGACACAATAGGCGCGGACGAGCTAGGCGAACTGCTAGGCCCGGCCAAGGAACGGCTGAAGCTGCTGCTGATCGACGCCTGTTACAGCGGCGCGGGCAGCCATGCGGCGGCGCGGGCGCAACTCGGCCTGGACAAAGCCCCCGTGCGCGAGACCGGCGCGGAAGGCGAAGCCTTGGCGGAAACCACGCCCACCGTGCTGCCCAGCCTCGCGCAAAGCCTGGCCGAGCAACTCGACTGCGCCGCGCTGGCGATGCGCTATCCCGTAGGCGACGCCTTCGCCACCGACTTGATGCTGGCCCTCTACGGCAAGCTGCTCGACAAAGGCCGCCCCCTGCCCGCCGCCTTGCAACTGGCCTTGAAAGACGCCCTCGCCAGCAACTCTCCGAAGCCGCCGTTGTCCGCCGCGACGCCGATCCTGATCGGCGGGCGGGCGGCGGAATTGGCGTTGAAACCGCCGGCCCGGACGCCGTCGTTCGTCCTGCCGAAAACCGGCCTAGGCATCGCCTTCCCGGAAGAGCCGCCGCGCTTCGTCGGCCGCTTGCAGCCGATGCTGCGGGCCAGCCAAGCCTTGGCGACGCGCAGCCCGGAATGCGGCGTGTTGTTCCACGGGATGCCCGGCGCGGGCAAGACCGCCTGCGCCCTGGAACTGGCCTACCGCCATGCCGAACGCCGCTTTCAGGCGCATGTCTGGTATCAAGCCCCGCAGGCCGGCAGCGACATCGCCACCGCGCTGTTCAATCTAATGCTGGCGATCCAAACCCAGTTGGACGCGCCCGGCTTGGGCTTGACCACGGCGCTGGACGACCCGGCACAGTTCCGCGCCTACACGCTGCCGCGCTTGTGCGCATTGCTGCAAGACTATGCGCTGCTGCTGGTGCTGGACAACCTGGAAACCCTGTTGACCGACAGCGGCGGCTGGCGGCATGGACTCTGGGGCGAGGTGCTGGCCGCGCTGCTCGGCCATCATGGCCCGTCACGGCTGGTGCTGACCAGCCGCGTCGTGCCTGCCGGCTTGGCAGACCATCCGAAGCTGCACTGCGAACCTATCCATGCATTGAGCTTCGCCGAAAGCGCGTTGCTGGCCCGCGAACTGCCCAATCTCGCCCGGCTGTTCGACGACGAACCCGGCCTCGCGCTGCTGCGGCAAACGCTGCGGGCGGTGCAAGGCCATCCAGAGATGCTGAAACTGGCCGACGGCCTCGCCGCCGACCGCGCCAAGCTGGCGCGACGGGTCGCGGCGGCGGAACAGGAACTGGACGCGAATGGCGAAGCGCTGGATGCGTTCTTTGCGCCGGGCGGGCCGCAAGAAGGCGAAAGCCGGCTCGGCGAGGCCGCGTTCCTGCGCGGTTTGCATGATTGGACGGCGGTCGCCGCCGCCGGCCTGAAACCCACGGCCCGGCTGCTGTTCGCCGTCCTCAGCGCGGTCGAGGCGGAAGACCGGCGGCGGGATGTCATCGAGGCGAATTGGAGGGAGATTTTGCTTCGGCTGGGCAATCCTTACGCGGCAGAAAGCCCTGGGAGCGCGGGCGTCCCGCCCGCTCTTGCCGATGCTGTTCAACGCGGCTCACGCCGAGTGGCGGGCGAGACGCCCGCGCTCCAAGCCCAAGCCGCCCTCGCCGAGCCGGGCTACGGCCTGGGGCCGGCCCTGCAAGCCTTGGCGCGGTGCGGGCTGCTCGGCGTCGAACCGCCGCCCGAACTGGACGCCCGGCAACAAGCCGCGCTGCAAGCCCGTCTGCTCAAAGACTCTGTGCCGATATCCTTGCCACAAGCGCTGGACTTAATCCGCGAACAAAACACCGTCTACACGCTACACCCCGGCGTCGCCGAAGCCGCCCGCGCCGGCGCCGCGCCGGATGTGTTGGCGGCGGCGGAGATCGAATGGGGGGACTACCACATCGCCCGGCACAGGCGTGGACTGGAAACCGAGATGCAAGGCGGCGGCGGGCTGGTCGTCGAGTCCGCCCGCCGCGCCGCGCCTTATCTGCTGCGCCGGCAACGTTGGGAAGAGGCTTCGAGACTGTTGGAACAGATGTTGATGCGCGATGAAAGCCCCGAGGCGGTGGAGTTTGCGCTGCCGTTGCTGCGGCGGATTGCCGATTCGACGGTCGGCACCGGGCAAGAATTGAGTTGTGCCGGCATTCTCGCTTGGACGCTGATGCTGGCGGGCCGTGGCGCGGAGGCCGAGCCGTTGCTGCGGGAGGTGATCGCCCGCGCCGCCGCCTGCGGGCAACACCGGACGGCGGGCGGCTTGGCGGGCGAATTGCTGAGGCTGTTGTTGACCACGGGCCGGCTGGACGAGGCGCTGGCGCTGGCCGGGGAGATGGCGGGCTATACCCGCGACGCGGGGCTGGGGCCGTGGACGCAGTTGCTTGATGAAACCCGGTGCCTGCAAATCTTGGACGCGATGGGCCATTATGAGGAAGTGCTGGCGGCGGTCGAGACGCTGCGCCCCAAGCTGGAAACACTGCCGGAGCAAAGCGCGGCGGAGGAATCGGCAAACCCCTGGAATGTGCGCGAGACACTGCTGGACACTGGCCGTTCAGCCGCCATGAATAGCGAAAAGCATGAACAAGCCTTGGCACTGAATGCCGAGATCGTCAAGCTGCAAGCGCAACGCGGCGCCAGCCCGCTCGAACTGGCGCAGATCCGCTTCAACGACTACTTCCCGCTGCTGCGGCTGGAGCGCCACGCAGACGCCCGCCGGTTGCTGCGGGACTGCCGGGCGGTGTTCGAGGCGGAGCGGTCTGTCGAAATGCTCGGCATGGTTTATGGCGCGCTCGCGGATCTGGAGGATAAGACCGGCGACCCCACCACCGCCACGCGCTTCGGGGAAATCGCGCTGGGCTATCACTACCAAACCGGATCGCCCGAAGACTGCGCGGGCAGCCATCACAACCTGTCGATTCATCTGGAAAACCAGAATGCCGACCCGGCCCTAGTCCTCGCCCAGCGCCTAGCCGCCGCGCTGCTTTGGTTCCAAATGCAATCAGGCCATTTGGCTACCGTCTTGCGCAATCTCGCAATGGACGACAAACCGGATTCGCCGCCTGATTTCGAGGCCATCGCCGCCGCCGTCGAGCGGACGCCGGGGGTGCGTTTCCGGGCGCTGTTCGAGCGGCTGCCCCGTACCGTCCCCGACGGCGACGCCGCCCTCGCCAGGATTTGGCAACTAGTCGAGGAGATCAAAAACCGCCGCCCAGCCCGGGATGCAAAACGCCCGTAGGAGCGCCCCATGGGCGCGACCGATTCCGCGCCCGTCGCTGGATTTTCGCGGGCATGGCCCGCTCCTACGGTGAAACTGATAGGTGGTGATGACTTCCCCCTTTGGAAAAGGGGGATTGAGGGGGATTTTTCAAGCTCTGGCTGGCGCCCATCGAGGCCGGTTGCCGGAAACGCCCGCCGCAAGGCTGCGACAGGGGCCGACATCGCCGGGTCGGGCTTGTTCCGGCCTACAGCGTTTACCCCGAACCCAGGGCAATGATAGCCGCCAAAATCCTATAAACCGCCTTGCGAAGATTGCCGAAATGTCCGAAACCCTGCTGAAACTCCGCCAAGTCGGCGAAACCGTGTTGCGCGAACCGGCCAGGCCGTTGGGCGTGGACGAAATCCGCAGCCCGGAAATCCAAAGGCTGGTTGCGGCGATGCGCGACACCTTGCGCGACGCGCCGGGGGTGGGGCTGGCCGCGCCGCAAGTCGGCTTTGGCCTGCAATTGGCGATCATCGAAGACCGCGCCGAATACCAGCAGGCCGTCCCCGCCGCGCAACTGGCCGAGCGGGGCCGGGTGCCGGTGCCGTTCCAAGTCATCATCAATCCGGTGTTGACCGTCGTCGATCCCACCCCGCAAGTGTTTTTCGAGGGCTGCTTGAGCGTGGCGGGCTTCACCGCCTTGGTGCCACGCGCCGCCAAGGTGCGCGTCGAGGCGTTGGACGCCAACGGCGAGCCTTGCGTGATCGAGGCCGAAGGCTGGCTGGCGCGGATACTCCAGCATGAGACCGACCATTTGCGCGGCAGGCTGTATCTGGACGCCATGCTGCCGCGCTCGTTCATGACCAGCGCGAACCATGCCCGCCATTGGCAGGACCGCCCGGTCTGCGAGGTTTGCGCGGCGTTGCGCATCGACTCGCCGTAGGAGCGCCCCATGGGCGCGACTGGCCCGGTTCGTCGCGGGCGCGGCCCGCTCCTACAGAGCAATCGCGCTATGCTACATAGCGTGTTGATTTATCCACAAGCCTCTGATAAGGCGAATAAATTCGCCCCTACATTGCCATGCCGCGATTGCCCCGCCGGCTCCTACGCCAAGAAGGCTGGACAGCGGGAAAGAGGCCGGGGAGAATCGCCCAAACATGGACGCTTGGCCGCGCCATTCCGCCCCGCCGGACGGAGAATAAACGTCCGACAGACCATTGATTCTGGCGCATCTCGGGGCAAAGGCGGCGCGGTGCAACTGTCAACCCAGCGGAATTGAAATTTTGTCCCCGCACACCTTGGATATTGCCGCAAAAACTCCTATGCTACGCGGATCGTGGCCACGAAGGCCACAGCATTCCCAAGCCAACCACAATGAACCAGTCGACATTACTCTCCCAGGACTCCTCGGCTTTCTCCGAGGGCAACGCCAGTTTCCTCGACGACCTCTACGAAAAATACCTTCTGGACCCGGAATCGGTGGATCCGTCCTGGCGGGACAAATTCGCCAACCTGCAATTGCAGTTGGCGGACGCCCCGTCCAGGCTGGCCGCGGTCCCGCCCGTGCCCACCGCGGTCGGGCTGGATTTGATCCTGCGCAAGCAGGCGGCGGTCAGCCGCTTGATCGACCAATACCGCATGAAGGGCCATCAGGCGGCGGACAACAATCCGTTGCGCACGGGCGAGTTGCCCCGCATCCGCGAGCTTGACCCGCAAGCCTACGGCCTGACCGAGCAGGACATGGACAGTCCGTTCTTCGTCGATATTCTCAGGAACACGGAAAAGCGCCCGCTGCGGCAGATCATCCGCGACCTCAAGGCGATTTATTGCGGCAGCACCGGCACGGAATACGGCCACATCGTCGACACCGAAATCCGCGAATGGGTGCAGGACCGGCTGGAATCGCCCCGCAGCCGGGCGGGCCTCGCGCCTGAGCAGAAGCGTTGGCTGCTGAAATTGCTGACCGCCGCCGAAACCATGGAAAAGTACCTGCACCGCCGCTATGTGGGGCAGAAGCGCTTCTCGCTGGAAGGCTGCGAGAGCCTGATTCCGTTGCTGGACGAGTTGATCCAACGGGCCGGCGCGAAGGGCGTGAAGGAGATTGTCATTGGCATGGCCCATCGCGGCCGGCTCAATGTGCTGGTGAACATCCTGGGCAAGAAGCCGGAATTGCTGTTCCAAGAATTTGAGGAAACCGGCGGCTGCGAGCCGATTGCCGGCGGGGCCGGCGATGTAAAATACCATCTGGGCTTTTCCTCCGATGTGCAAACCCCCGGTGGCCCGGTGCATCTGGCCTTGGCCTTCAATCCCTCGCATCTGGAATGCGTCAGCCCGGTGGTGGAAGGCTCGGTGCGCGCCCGCCAGGACCGCCACGCGCAAGACGGCGAAGCTGCCGTGCTGCCGGTCCTGATCCACGGCGACGCCGCGTTTGCCGGCCAGGGCGTGGTGATGGAAACCTTGAACATGGCGGAAACCCCGGCCTACACCACGGGCGGCACGGTGCATGTGGTCATCAACAACCAGATCGGCTTCACCACCTCCAACCCCTTCGACGCCCGCTCGACCCTTTATTGCACCGACGTGGCGAACATGGTGCAGGCGCCGGTGTTCCATGTGAACGGCGACGACCCCGAGGCGGTGTTGTCGGTCACGCAACTGGCCTTGGACTTCCGCATGAGGTTCAAGCGCGACGTGGTGATTGACATCATCTGCTTCCGCCGCCACGGCCACAACGAGGTGGACGAGCCAGCCGTCACCCAGCCGGTGATGTACCGCTTCATCCGCAACCATCCCGGCATCCCCAAGCTCTACGCCGACCGCCTCGCCGGCGAAGGCGTGGTCGCGGCGGGCGAGTCCACGCGCCTGGACGCGCAATGCCAAAAGCTGTTGGACCAAGGCGAGCCGATTGCCCGCCCCACGCTGCGCGACGCCACCAATTACAACAAAACCCGCTGGGACCGCTATCTTGGCAAACGCTGGGACGGGCCTTGCGACACCACGGTTCCGGCGGAGCGTTTGCGCGAAGTCGCCGCCGCCATGCTGCGCCTGCCCGAAGGCTTCAAGCTGCATCCGCGCACGGCGGCGATCATGGAAGCGCGGCGCAAGATGGCGGCGGGCGAACAGCCTGCGGACTGGGGTTTCGCGGAAAACCTCGCCTATGCCACTTTGCTGGCGGAAGGCCGTGCCATCCGCATCTCTGGCCAGGACGTGGGGCGCGGCACCTTCTTCCATCGCCACGCCATCCTCTACGACCAGGACAGCGGCAACGCCTTGGTCCCGCTGCAAAACCTTGGCTCCGGACAGGGGCGTTTTGAGATTTACGACTCGCTGCTGTCGGAGGAGGGCGTGGTCGGCTTTGAATACGGCTACAGCACCACCGAGCCGGAAACTTTGGTCATCTGGGAGGCCCAGTTCGGCGACTTCGCCAACGGCGCCCAAGTGATGATCGACCAGTTCATCACTTCCGGCGAAACCAAGTGGGGCCGGCAAAGCGGGCTGACCATGCTGCTACCCCATGGGCAGGAAGGCCAAGGACCGGAACATTCCTCGGCGCGGCTGGAACGCTACCTGCAATTGTGCGCCGAGCAGAATGTCCAGGTCTGCGTGCCCAGCACCCCGGCGCAGATCTACCACTTGCTGCGTCGGCAACTGGTGCGCCCCTACCGCAAGCCGCTCATCGCGCTGACGCCAAAAAGCCTGCTGCGCCACAAGCTGGCGGTGTCTACGCTGGAAGATCTGGGCAGCGGCCAGTTCCAACCTGTCATCGGCGAAATCGACCCGCTGCTGCCGGAGGAGATCACCCGCGTCGTGCTATGCACCGGCAAGGTCTTCTTTGAATTGCTGGAAGCCCGCCGCCATGCCGACCTGCGCCATGTCGCCATCATCCGCATCGAGCAGTTCTACCCGTTCCCGATGGATAATTTCTGCCGCGAACTGGCCCGCTATCCGCATCTAAAGGAAGTCATCTGGTGCCAAGAAGAGCCGGCCAACCAAGGCGCGTGGCACTCGATCAAGCACCGCTTCCTGCGCAGCCTGTTTGACCGCGATGTCAAGCTGACCTATGCCGGCCGGCCTAGCTCTGCCGCCCCCGCCGTGGGCAAATTCAAACGCCATGTCGCCCAACAGAAGAAAGTCATCGATGACGCCTTGTTTGCCGCGCCATCCTCTAGCCATTAGGAATCCGAATGTCCATTGAAGTCAGAGTTCCCAACCTGCCCGAATCCGTCCAAAACGCCACTCTAATGGATTGGCGCAAACAACCGGGCGAAACCGTCGCCAAAGGCGAAACCCTGGTCGAACTGGAAACCGACAAAGTGGTGCTGGACGTGCCCGCCCCGCAAGACGGTGTGTTGGGGCCGCATTTGCGCGCCAAGGGCGACCTCGTCGTCGGCGGGGACGCCTTGGCGGTCATCGACACCGCTGCGGCGGCGTCCACACCAGTGGCCGCGCCCGAACCCGAGCCGCCAGCGCCGGCCGCCGCGCCCGAACCGCCGCAACCGGCGGCACCAGTGGCAATGGCCGCATCCAGCCATGTCTACACCCAGCCGGTCAGCCCGGCGGTGCGCAGGCTGCTCAACGAACACCTTCTGGACGCCGCGCAAATCAAAGGCACCGGCAAGGACGGACGGCTCACCAAGCAAGACATCCTCGACGCGGTGGAAGCGCGCAAGGGCAAGCCCGCCGTCCCGGCCATTCCGCCCGCGCCGCTGGCAAGCTTTGCCGCCGCCCCCGCGCCGCAAGCAATCCCCGCCCCGACCGGCCGGGGCGAGCGCCGCGTGCCGATGACCCGGCTGCGCGCCACCATCGCCCAGCGTCTGCTGGAATCCCAGCGCAACACCGCCACCTTGACCACCTTCAACGAGGTCAACATGCAGAAGGTGTTCGAGGTGCGCAACCAGTACAAGACCCGCTTCGAGCAGGAACACAAAGTCAAGCTCGGCTTCATGTCGTTCTTCGTGAAGGCGGCGGTGGAGGCGCTCAAACGCTTCCCCGCCGTCAACGCCAGCATCGAGGGCGACGACATCGTCTACCACGACTACTACGACATCGGCATCGCCGTGTCTAGCGAGCGTGGCCTAGTCGTCCCCGTGCTGCGCGAGGCCGACAAGCTGGATTTCGGGGCCATCGAAAAATCGGTCATTGAATTTGGCGCGAAAGCCCGCGACGGCAAGTTGAGTTTCGAGGAGCTTTCCGGCGGCAC
>CAZOTR010000160.1:0-5000 GCA_964582755.1 uncultured Methylococcaceae bacterium
TCCGGCAGGGTGGGCAACCCTGCGGCAATAAGCAGGCCATGCCCGCGCACATTGCCTAGAGCGTTGCGCGGCCATGGGCCGCTCCTACGGTAATATCCATCAATCCGTTAATCCCACTTCCCGCTCTTGTTCCTTAAGATCCGGCGCGGTTCCAAACTCCCGCACCCTAACCGCGCTGAATAAGCGATTACAAGCCATGCGCACATTGAACCAAATCCTGCAAATCACTTGGATGAACTTGCTCAACCTCCCCGAGCGCCTGGGCTCGTCGCTGGTCGTCGTGGTCGGCGTCGCCGGCGTGGTGGCGGTGCTGGTGTCTGTGCTGGCGATGGCGCAAGGCTTCGCGCACACGCTGGCCAGCACCGGACGGCCCGAGCGGGCCATCGTGCTGCGGGCCGGCTCCGACGCGGAATTGTCCAGCAGCGTGGCGCGGAACCAGGTCGAATTGCTGGCCAACCTGCCCCATGTCGCCACCGGTCCCGACGGGCGGCCCTTGGCTTCGGCGGAGTTGGTGGTGGTGGCCGACTTGCCGCGCAAGGGCGAGGCCGACCCCAGCAATGTGCCGTTCCGCGGGGTGCAGCCTGCCGCGTTCGCGTTGCGCGGGGAACTCAAGCTTGTCGAGGGGCGCAGGTTCGCGCCGGGGGTGCGCGAGGTGATCGTCGGCAAGAAGGCGGCGCGGCAGTTCGAGGGGCTGGAAGTCGGGGCAAAAATCGCCTTCCGCGACAATGATTGGACCGTGGTCGGCGTGTTTGAGAGCGGCGGCGATGTGCATGAGTCGGAGGTGTGGGCCGACGCCGAGACGGCGATTTCCGCCTTCCGCCGCCATGGCTTCCAGTCGGTCACCGTGCAACTGCGCGATGCCAGCCCGGACGGGCTGGAGGCGTTCAAGGCCAAAATCGCCGCCGACCCGCGTTTGTCGTTCAGCGTTTTCCGGGAGCCTGAGTATTACGCCAAGCAAGCCCAGTTGCTAGGCACCTTGATTAACGTGCTGGGCTACACGGTGGCGGTGTTCATGGGCCTGGGCGCGGTGTTCGGCGCGTTGAATTGCCTGTATTCGGCGATTTCGAGTCGGCAAGTGGAAATCGCCACGCTGCGGGCGCTGGGCTTCGGCGGCTTGCCGGTGGTGGTGTCGGTGCTGGCGGAGGCCCTGGCCTTGGCCTTCCTGGGCGGGCTGGCCGGCGGCGCGGCGGCGTATGCCTATTGCAACGGGGCGACGCTGTCCACGCTGAATTTCGCAACCTTTTCGCAAGTCGCCTTTGAGTTCCGCGTCACGCCGGGGCTGTTGGCACAGGGCTTGGGCTGGGCGTTGTTGATCGGCTTGGTCGGCGGCTTGCCGCCGGCCTGGCGGGCTGCGCGGCTGGAGGTTGCCGCCGTGCTGCGGGGCTTGTAGGAACGCCCCATGGGCGCGACCGGCCCCTAATCCGTCGCGGGCATGGCCCGCTCCTAACGCTCCTACGAAAAATGGCTAAAAATTCGGCTTGTGCTTGGCGTTGTCGTAACGCCTGATGCTGGCGGCGATTTCCTGCTTGGCCTCCTCGGAGCCATGCCAGCCTTCGATCTTCACCCATTTGCCCGGCTCCAAATCCTTGTAATGCTCGAAAAAATGGGCAATCTGCTGGATTTGCGGGGCGGGAATGTCACGCACCGAACTGACTTGGGCGTACAGCGGCGTCAGCGTGTCGATAGGCACGGCCAGCACCTTGGCGTCGCCGCCCGACTCGTCGATCATCTTCAACAAGCCGATGGGGCGGCAGCGCACCACCGAGCGGCTCAACAGCTTGGCGGGGGAGATCACCAGCACGTCCAAAGGGTCGCCGTCGTCGCCCAGGCTGTGCGGCACATAGCCGTAGTTGCAGGGATATTGCATCGCGGTGCCCATGAAGCGGTCGACGAACAGGGCGCCGGTTTCCTTGTCAACCTCGTATTTGACCGGGTCGCTGTAAGCCGGGATCTCGATGATGACGTTAATCTCATGGGGGGTGTTCTTGCCGGAACTGACATCCATCAAAGCCATGGCGCGGGGGCTCCTTTACTTAAAAGATTGGTTGAAAAACAAGGCCATTGTAGCAACTTGCCCCGGATAGCTGGCTTTGAGCGCCAAGATTCAATAAAATCAGGCGCTTGTTGCCATGTGTCCGAGGACCGCCCGTTGTCTGTTTCCATCGAGTCCATTCCTTCCGTGCGCGAGAACCCCACGCCGCAAGGCGCTATAACCGGCATCGTCAACGGCGGCGTGTTCCTGGCCATCATCGCCTTGGGCGCGGCGGCTTATTTCACCCCGCTGAAAACCTGGCTGGCGCAAGGCCAGATCGTCAAAGACCAACTGGCGGTGTTCGGCCTCGCCGCGCCGCTGGTGTTCACCGCCGCCGCCGCCTTGCTCACCGCCGTCGGGATGCCTCGCTTGCTGTTGTGTTCGCTGGGCGGGCTGGTTTTCGGCTTCGCCTGGGGGCTGGCCTGGGCGCAGATCGGCACGTTGCTGGGTTCTTACGCCGTCTTCCTGTTCGTGCGTTGGCGCGGCCAGGATTATGCCTTGAACCGCTGTCCCCGTCTGCGCGGTTTTTCGCAAAACCTGGAGAGCCGGGGCTTGTTGTCTGTGGTGCTGATCCGCCAACTGCCTTTGAACGGCTTTTACAACACGGTGTTCTTGGGGTTGACCCCGGTGGGCCATGGCGATTTTCTCCTCGGCAGCCTGCTGGGCTTCCTGCCTTTGGGGGTGGCCGCCTGCCTGCTGGGCGCGGGCTTGGTCCAGGCGGATTGGCTCAGGGGCATTCAATATGTCGCCTGGGGGCTGGCGTGTTCGGTGGTTTTGGGGCTTGCCCTGCAAGGTTTGGCAAAGGCGAAAAGCGCCGCGAGGAATGATGAACCGTCTGAATAAGCGGGCCGAGGCTTTGCCATGTGCGGCATAGCGGGCCTGTTCCTGCGGCGGCAAGGCGTGGACGCGGCGCGGCTGGACGCGCTGGTGGGCCGGCTCGGACATCGCGGGCCGGACAGAATCAAAACCCATGTCGATGGGGTGGTCGGCCTGGGCCATGCGCGGCTGTCCATCATCGACTTGGCAGGCGGCGACCAGCCGCTGTTCGCCGACGACGGCAACTTGGCCCTAGTCGCCAACGGCGAGATCTACAATTTCATCGAACTGCGCCAGGATCTGGAGGCAAAAGGCGCGGTCTTCGCCACCCATTCCGATTGCGAAACCATTCTCCACGCCTACCGCCATTATGGCGAGGACTTCCTGGACAAGCTCCACGGCATGTTCGCCTTCGCCTTGTACGACAAGCCGGCGGGCAGGCTGCTGTTGGCCCGCGACCGGCTAGGCATCAAGCCGCTGTTTTTCGCGCAGACACCGGACGGGCTTTATTTCGCCTCCGAACAAAAGGCGCTGTTTCCCATCCTCTCCGGCGGGCCGGTCATCAATCCCCGCGCCCTGGTGCAATCCCTGGAAACCGGCTTCAACACCGGGGCAGGCACGATAGTCAATGGCGTGGAGCGGCTGCCGGCCGGCGAGCTGGCGGTGTTCGGGCCGGACGGGCTGGTGTCCCGCCGCCGTTACTGGTCGCCCTTCACGCTTCCGCCAACCCCTGCCAACTACGCGGCAGCGGCGGAAGGTTTCGAGGGGCTGATGGCCCAGGTCATGACGGAACACATGCGGGCCGATGTGCCGTTCGCGCTGTTCCTGTCCGGCGGCGTCGATTCCTCGGTGGTGTTGGAATGGCTGCGGCGCGAAGGCAGCCGAGAACTGGCGGCGTTCACCGTGGCCTTCGCCGACGCGCCCAACAACGACGACCTGCAAGCCGCGCAAACCATCGCCCGCAATTGTGGCCTTAGGCACCATGTCGTCGAACTGGACCGGCAAGCCCTGTTCGGGCATCTGCCCTTCGCGGTCTGGGCCGCCGACGACTTCATCATCGACCACGCCATCCTGCCCACATCCCTGCTGGCGCGGGAAACCGCCCGCGAGTTTAAAGTCGTGTTCAGCGGCGAAGGCGGCGACGAGTTGTTCGCCGGCTATGGCCGCTACCGCCGCACAAAACTGCAACGCTGGCTGGCCAAGCTGATCGCGCCGGGTTCCGGCGGCTTCCGCACCCGTGGAAAACTAGGCGCGGAATGGCGCGGGCAGTTGTTAAGCCCGGCGCTGCGGGAACAACTTCCCGCCCGGAGGCAGGGACTCATCGACGCTTGGCAGACCACGCCGACGGACTGGAGCGATTTGCAGAAGATGCAACACACCGACATGGCGACCGAACTGGCCGACCAGCTTCTGGTCAAGGTGGACCGGATGTTGATGGCCTGGGGCTTGGAGGGCCGTGTGCCGCTGCTGGACCACCGCTTGGTGGAATTCGCGCTGGCCTTGCCCGACAATCTCAAAGTGCGCGGGCGGGAAGGCAAGCATTTCCTCAAATGCTGGGCCGCGCCGATTTACGGGGATGAGTTGGTCCGCCGCCCCAAGCGCGGCTTCTCGGTGCCGGTGGGCGCTTGCCTGCAAGGCGAAAACCTGCGCCGGCTCCGGCAGATCCTGCCCCGCCATCCGGCGTTTGACGGCCTGTTCGAGCCGGCCGGCATCGCCCGGCTGATCGCCCGGCAAGCGGCAAAAGCCGATGTCGCGGAAATCCTATGGTCCTTGTTGCAGTTCGCCGTCTGGCACCACCTGTTCATCGAGGGCGGCGGCGAGCAACCTGCGGTTTTCGCCGATCCCATCGACTTCATCGCCACAAGAGGCGCGCCATGAATTCACCCCAACCATCCCCGCGCATTTCCGTGCTGATGTACCACCAAGTCGGCCAATTCGCCGAACCCAAGGCCCACCGCTCCTGCTATTGCGACGCGGGGCGCTTCCGCGCCCAGATGGCTTTGCTGAAATTTGCCGGCTACCGGGTCATCAGCCTGGCCGAGGCGGTGGACAGCCTGTTTGGCAAGCAAGCCTTGCCGGGACGCTCCGTCGTCCTCAGCTTCGACGACGGCTATGAGAATTTCGCCGACCACGCCCTGCCGGTCTTGCGCGA
>CAZOTR010000160.1:5100-7022 GCA_964582755.1 uncultured Methylococcaceae bacterium
GGCGACTACAATCCCGCAGTGCGCGACGCGGTGGCGCGGGCGGGCTACAAAGCCGCCGTCACCTGTAGCCGGGGCGCGGCCAACACCGCCCCCAACCCTTTCGAGATCCCGCGCAAAGCCATCTCCTACGGCGACAACCTGCTCGGCGTGTGGTGGAAGCTAGCCATGAAAAATGCCCTTAAAAACCGTTATGCGTGAAGCCCCCGCGTCCCTGCATGTGCTGGGCAGCCGCCAGTTCGGCGGAGCCGACCAGTTTTATGTGCGCCTGGTCCGCGCCCTGCGCGATGCCGGGCAGACCGTGGCCGCCGTCAACCGCCCAGGCTCGCCAGTCGCCCAAGCGTTGGCCGGGGATGGCGTGGAGCAAATCCATTTTCCGTTCGCCAATGGCTGGGACGCCTGGGCGGTCTGGCGGATGCGCAAGCTGGTCGAAGCCCGCCAGCCCTGCATCGTGCAGACCTACATGGGCCGGGCCACCCGCCTCACCCGGCTGCCGAAGAAAACCCAAGCCGTGCATATCGCCCGGCTGGGCGGCTATTACAAGATCGACGGCTATTACCGCCATGCCCACGCCTGGATCGGCAACACGAAAGGCTTGTGCGATTATTTGGTGAAATCCGGTCTGCCCGCCGAGAAGGTATTCCATATCGGCAATTTCGTGCCTGAGCCGCTTGCCGCCTCGCCCGCCGAAACCGAGGCGCTCAAGCGGCAATGGGCCATCCCGGAGGACGCCTGGGTATTGTTCACCTTGGGCCGGCTGATCGACATCAAAGGCTTCGATGATTTGCTGGAAGCGTTTAAGCGCCTACCCGGAGCAATCGGCGGCAGGCCGCTGGTCTTGCTCATCGCCGGCACCGGGCCGCTGGAGGCCGGACTAAAATCGCTGTCCGCCCAACTCGGCCTGGAGTCACGGGTGCGCTGGCTGGGTTGGCAGGATCCGCCCGACGCCTTTTATGCCTTGGCCGATGCCTTTGTCTGTCCGTCGCGCAAAGAGGCGCTGGGCAATGTGATCTTGGAAGCCTGGAACCATGGCCTGCCGGTGGTCAGCACCCAGACCCCCGGCGCTTTGGAATTGATTGAAGAAGGCCGCACCGGCTTGCTGTCGCCGCTGGAAAATCCGGCTGCCTTGGCTGGCCGACTGGCGGAGCTGTTCGCGGCCACGGCGGCGCAAAGAACTGCGCTAGGCGAGACGGGCCGAGCCTACCTCAACCGGCATTTCGGCCAAGCCGCCATCGTGGACGCCTACCTGGATCTCTACAACCGATTGCTGCCGGGGGCAAGCGCTTGAGCCTGATTGACTTCCTGCCGTCCAACATCCTCATCATCCGCCTCAGCGCCATCGGCGACATCATCATGAGTTCGGCGCTTATCCCCGCCTTGGCCGACGCCTACCCGCAGGCCCGCATCACTTGGCTGACCGAGGAGGGCAACGCCGGGCTGTTGCAAGACAACCCCCGCTTAAGCCAAGTCATCATCTGGCCGCGCCACCGCTGGCGGCAATTGCGCCGGGAACGGCGCTACCTGCAATGGCTGCGCGAATTTCGCGCCCTGGCCGTGGAATTGCGCAGGCAGCGTTTCGACCTCGTGTTGGATCTGCAAGGATTGCTGAAAAGCGCCATGTGGGCTTGGTTGAGCGGCGGCAAGACGCGCATCGGCCTGGGTTCACGGGAAGGCAGCCAATGGCTGATGACGAAAACCTTGGACACCCGCACCGAGACCCCGAGGATAGGCGGCGAATATCTGAAGCTGGCTCGCGCCCTGGGGCTAAACCCGGAATCTTTCGACATGGACATCCAGCCTTCGGCGCAAACCCGGCAACAGGCGCAAGCCTTGCTGGCGGAGGCGGGCGTGGCCGGGAATTTCGCCGTGTTCTGCCCGTTCACCACCCGCCCGCAAAAGCACTGGTTCGAGGAGCGCTGGGCGGA
>CAZOTR010000160.1:7122-9434 GCA_964582755.1 uncultured Methylococcaceae bacterium
CGCCAAAGTCCTGTATGAAGCCCTGCCCTGCTCGCCTTGCAAACGCCATCCAAGCTGCGGCGGGCGGTTTGATTGCATGAAAAGCCACACGGCGGAGACGATCCTCGCCGAGGCCATAACGCTATTGGAGACGAAGCTATGAAAATCCTGCATGTTGAACTGGGCCGCCAACTGGACGGCGGCGGGCGGCAACTCGCCTATTTGTTGAACGGGCTGGAGAAATTCCCCAACGACCATGTGCTGGTGTGCGTGGGGGGGACGGAAATCGCCGGCGCGATTACCAACCAGTCGGTGAAGATCCTTCGCTTGAAAGCCGCCGAGGAAAAAGGCATGAAACTCAGCGGCAGCCTGCGCAAAATCATCCGCCGCGAGAAGCCGCATTTGCTGCATATCCACGGCCGGCCCGGCGACTGGCCGGCCGCCCTGGCCGGACGCCGGGAGAAAATCCCGATGGTCTACACCCGCCGGGTCGATACCCATGCCAACCCCATCGAGCGCTTCATCCGCTTGCCGTGGTTCACCCGCGTCATCGCCCCCTCCCGCGCCATCCGCCAAGCCTTGCTGACGGCCGGCGTGAAGCCGGAAAAAGCGATCCACATCCCCTGCGCGGTGGACACCGAACGCTTCAAGCCGCAGGCGCGGGAGCGCGAGAAGTTCCGCGCCGAACTCGGCTGGCGTGGCGACGGGCCGGTGCTGGCCCTCGCCGCCCAGTTGGTAACCCACAAGGGCCACGGGGTGTTTTTCGGCGCCCTGCCGGCCGTGCTGGCGAAGCAACCCAACCTGCGGGTGCTGGTCTTCGGGCGGGGGCCGGCCGGCAAAGAGTTGCAAAAGGAATTGGACCGGCGCGGGCTGGACAAATATGTGCGCTTCGAGGGTTTCCGCCCCGACCTGGAAAACATCCTGCCGCAGGTTGACATATTCGTCCATCCCGCGCTGGTCGAAGGTGTCGGCGTGGTCTTGGCGGAAGCCGCCGCCTGCGGCGTCCCCATCGTCGCCAGCCGCATTGGCGGCATTCCGGACATCGTCAAGGACCGTTTCAACGGCTATCTGGTCACGCCTGCCGACCGCACCAGCCTGGCCCGCCACATCGTCGAGTTGCTGGACGAACACGACCATTTGCTGCAATTCGGCAAGACTGGCCGGGAGCTAATGGTGGAGAATTTCTCCATCGAACGCTTGGTGAACGCCCACCGCGAACTCTACCGCAGCGTAGACCAGGATGGTTGAGAAGACGCGCCGTTGAAAATATTGCATGTGGAATTGGGTCGCCATCTGTACGGCGGTGCGCGCCAAGCCGCCTACCTGCTGGACGGGCTGGCGCGGTTTCCCGGCGAACACAGCCTGGTGTGCGCGGAGGGGGCGGAAATCGCCCACGCAATCCACAACCCGGCAGTTACAATCCATCCGCTGAAATCCTCGGGCGACTTGGACCTGGGCTTCATCGACAGCCTGTGCCAAGTGATCCGCGCCGAACGCCCGGACCTGTTGCACATCCACAGCCGGCGCGGCGACATGATGGCGGCCCTGGCGGGGCGGCTGGAAGGACTGCCCATGGTCCACAGCCGCCGGGTGGACAACCCGCCCAGCGGCTTCGACCTACGCGTCAAGTTCCCGCTGTTCAGCAAGATCGTCACCATTTCCGACGGCATCCGCCAAGTGCTGCTGCAAGCGGGCGTGCCGCCGGGGCAAATCGTCTGCATCCCCAGCGCGGTGGACACCGAACGCTACCAGCCGCTGCCCGACCGCGAGGGCTTCCTGGAGGAATTTGGCTTGGACGGCAACGCGCCAGTGCTGGCCATGGTCGCCCAATTGATTCCCCGCAAGGGGCATGGGGTGTTTTTCGACGCCCTCCCCCAGGTGCTGGCCCGCCACCCCAACACGCAAGCGCTGATCTTTGGCCGCGGGCCGCTGGCGGAAGAGCTGCGGCAGACTGTGCGGGAACGGGGGTTGGAGCGGAATGTGCGTTTCGAGGGCTTCCGCACCGACATGGAAAACATCATCCCCCATGTCGATTTGGTCATCCATCCCGCCTTCATGGAGGGCTTGGGCGTCGCCCTGCTGGAAACCGCCGCCTGCGGCGTTCCCATCGTCGCCTGCCGGGCCGGCGGCATCCCGGAAATCGTCCACGACGGACTCAATGGCCGACTCCTGGAACCCGGCGACAGCGGCGGGCTGGCCCAGGCCATCATCGGCCTGCTGGACGACCCCGGCCAATTGGCCGCGTTCGGCGCGGCGGGACGGAAGCTTGTGCTGGAGCATTTTTCGATACCGCGCATGGTGGAGCAGAACCGGCAGGTCTATGTCGATTTGCT
>CAZOTR010000161.1:0-7070 GCA_964582755.1 uncultured Methylococcaceae bacterium
CCGCATCTGGTTTCAGTCAGCCCGGCCTCGGCCTGGGTGGGCGACGCCGTCACGCTGTCCGGGATCAATTTTGGCAGACTCCCCCCTTTCATCACCGTCGGCGGCGTCGATTGGGGGCCAGCCTGCCTGTCCCATACGCACACCAGCATCAGTTGCCTCGTGCCGCAGGGGGTGGGGAAAAATTTGGATGTGCGCGTGGGGGCGCACGGACAAAATAGCAATGTCCGCACTTTTTCCTATGGGCCGCCGCAGATCAACGGCATGACGCCGACCGGCGGGCGCACCGCCGGCGGCTACCCGGTGACGCTGTCGGGGCGGGGGTTCGGGACAACGGACGCCGCCGTCACCGTCGGCGGCTCTGTCCTCCCAGGAACGCAGGTGACCGCGCAGGCCGACGGCCACCTGACGTTCACCCTGCCTGAAGGGGAGGGCAGCGCCCAAGTCACTGTCGAAATAGCCGGCCAAACCTCCAACGCGGTCACGTTCAATTATGCGGCCCCCGCCATTGGCGGCGTCAGCCGTTTCATCGATAATGGTCAGGAAAAAATCCAGATTGAAGGGGATAATTTTGGCCTGACCGGGTCGGCGTCGGTCAATGGCGTTGGCTGTCCAGTGTCGCAGCGTTCCCACACCCAGATTGTCTGCGCCTTGCCGCCCGGCGGCGGCGCGGTGCCGGTGGTGGTGGCCGTGGCAGGTGCCATGTCGCCCCCCTTCACCTTCAACTACCCGCCGCCGACGATCAGCGGGATCAGCCCGCCAACGGGGAACACGGCGGGCGGTTATACGCTAACCGTGAGCGGCGCGAATTTCGCCGCGAGTCCCTCCGTCACGGTGGGGGGCCAGGTTTGCCCGCTTTCCGCCAAAAGCGCCACACAACTGGTTTGCACCGTGCCGGCCGGCCAGGGCGCGGGCCTGGTTGTCGCCGTGGCGCAAAGCGGCAACCCGCCCGTGGCCAGCCCGACCCCGTTTTCCTACGGCAAGCCGACGGTCGATGCGGCCACGCCGCCCTCTGCGGCGACGGGGACGCTCATCGCCATCGACGGCGGCAATTTCGGCCTGACGCCGACGGTGACCATCGGCGGGCAAGACTGCCCGCTCGCCACCTCGGGCAACACCCACACCCACCTAAGCTGCACCGTGCCGCCGGGCGGCGGTCTGGCCCAGCCACTGGTCGTGACGGCGCAGGGGCAGTCCTCTGCGCCGTTTGCCTTCGACTATCCGCCGCCAACAGTCACTTCGATCAGCCCGCAGACCGGGGACACCGCGGGCGTTTACACCCTGACCGTGGCCGGGACGAATTTCGCTACGGATGCCGCCGTCACGGTCGGAGGCCGGCCTTGCCCCTTGTCGAGTAAAAACTCCACGCAATTGGCCTGCACCGTGTCGGCCGGCCAAGGCGCGAATTTGAATGTGACCGTAACGCAAAGCGGCAACCAGAGCGCCAGCAGCCCGGTGAAATTCTCCTACAACCCGCCTGCGGTCAGCGCGGTCACGCCGCCGACCGCAGGCGCGGGAGCTGTCATCGCCATCGACGGCACAAATTTCGGCCTGACGCCGGCGGTGAGCATCGGCGGACGGTCCTGCGAGCTGGCCTCCTCGGGCAACACCCACACCCACCTCAGTTGCACCGTGCCGGCCGGCGGCGGGCTGGCCCAGCCACTGGTCGTGGCGGTGCAGGGCCAATCCTCGCCGTCATTCGCCTTCAACTACCCGCCGCCTACGGTCACAGCGATCAGCCCGCAGACCGGGGACACGGCGGGCGGCTACCCGCTGACCGTGGCCGGGACGAATTTCGCTACGGATGCCGTGGTCACGGTCGGGGGCCGGGCCTGCCCGCTTTCCGCCAACGACTCGACGCCCAGCCAATTGGTCTGTGCCATGCCGGCCGGCCAGGGCGCGAATCTGGATGTCGTCGTCGCGCAAAGCGGCAACCCGCCCGCCACCAGCCCGGTCAAGTTTTCTTACGACCCGCCGACGGTCAGCGCGGTCACGCCGCCGGTCGCGGGGGCGGGGACTATCATCACCATCGACGGCACGAATTTCGGCCTGACGCCGACGGTGACGGTTGGCGGGCAAAACTGCCCGCTGGCCACCTCGGGCAATACCCACATCCGTCTAAGCTGCACCGTGCCGGCCGGCGGCGGTCTGGCCCCGGTGGTCGTGGCGGTGCAAGGCCAGCCCTCGGCAGCGTTCCCTTTCAACTACCCGCCGCCGACGATCACCTCGATCAACCCGCAAACCGGGGACACGGCGGGCGGCTACACGCTAACCGTGACCGGGACGAATTTCGCCGCAGCCTCCTTCGTCACGGTGGCCGGTAACACCTGCGTGGCCAATGGCCCGACGACATCCACCCAAATCCCATGCAGCGTGCCGCCGGGCGAGGGCGAGGGCCGGCAAGTCATGGTGTTTAGCGGTAGCCAGTTCGCCACCAGCCCGGTCAAGTTTTCCTACAATCCGCCGACGATCAGCGCGGTCACGCCACCCGTCGCGGCGGCGGGGACGGCCATCACCATCGACGGCACGAATTTCGGCCTGACGCCGACGGTGACCATCGGCAACCAAACCTGCCCGCTGGCCGCCACGGGCAACACCCACATCCGCCTACGCTGCACCGTGCCGGTCGGCGGCGGCCCGGCCCCGGTGGTCGTGACCGTGCAAGGCCGGTCTTCGGCACCGTTCGCCTTCAGCTACCCGCCGCCGACGGTGAGCGCGATCAGCCCGCAAACGGGGGACACGGCGGGCGGTTACACGCTGACCGTGACCGGGACGAATTTTGCTGCGGACGCTGCCGTACAGGTCGGAGGCCAGATTTGCCCTGCCGCCAACGGCTCGACGCCCACGCAACGGGTCTGCACCGTGCCGGTCGGCCAGGGCGCGAATCTGGATGTCGTCGTGGCGCAAAGCGGCAACCCGCCTGCCACCGGCCCGGCCAAGTTCTCCTACAACCCGCCAGCGGTCAGCGCGGTCACGCCGCCGGTCGCGGGGCCGGGGACGGCCATCGCCATCGACGGCACGAATTTCGGCCTGACGCCGACGGTGACCATCGGCAACCAAACCTGCCCGCTGGCCGCCACGGGCAACACCCACATCCGCCTAAGCTGCACCGTGCCTGTGCCGTCCGTCGGCGGTTCGACGCCACTCGTCGTGGCGGTGCAGGGGCAGTTTTCGGCGCCGTTCAATTTCAACTATCCGCCGGCGGAATTACGGATTGAGGCGGCGGCGAGCAGCGGCCAACCGGCGGTCGGCCTGCCGTTCTTCTATACGCTGACGGTCAGCAACAGCGGTGGTCCGACAGCCGGCCTGGCGCAAATCATCGACACTGTGCCGGCCGGGGCCAAGCTGGTCGGGGTGAGCGCGCCGGCCGGCTGGAGCTGCGCGCCGACGCTTGCGCCGGCCCAGCCGTTGCAGGGCGGCGGCGGAGCGACACTCACCTGCAATTTTGCGAACACGCTAGCGGCGGGCCAGCAAACGCTGATGCTGACGGCGGTGCCGACGGCGGCGACAGGAAGCTTTGCCAACGTGGCGACGATCACCGGCGACGGCCAGACGCCCAATACCGCGAGTTGCGACGGCTCGGCGGCGGCGAATTGCGGCCAGGTCGGCATCACGCCGACGAATCCACGGCTGGAATTGGCGGAAAAGTTGGCGCTGCCGCCGGCGGACGAGACGGGCGCGCCGGATGGCCGGGCGCAGGCCGGCGAGAAGCTCGCCCACACCTTCACCCTGGCCAACCGTGGCGACGTGGCCTTGTCGGGGCTGGCCTTGGCCGACGGGCAGTTGGACGGCGGCTCGCTGGCCTGCGCCGCCGCCACGGCCTTGGGCAAGCCTTTCAGCTTGGCGGCGCCCGGCAACACCTTGGCGGTGAACGACACGGTGGTTTGCGCCGGCCAGCATACCGTGACCGCCGGGGAAGCCGCCGCCGGCCGGGTCGAGGACAACGCGACGGCCACCGCCAAAGCGCCGGACGGGACGCGCTGGCAATCTAGCGCGAGCGCCGTCTGGGACAATGCCCCGCCGGCCGGCCAGATCGGCTTGTTTGGGACGGCGCGGCATAACGACGCCGACGGCGACGGCAGGTTCGACCAGGGCGAAACGGTGAGCCACAGCTTCATCGTCCGCAATCTCGGCAGCTTGGCGCTAAACAGCCTCGCGGCCAGTGATAGCGATCCGCTGTTCCCGCCTATCGCCTGCCCCCCCACCGTGTTGGCAGTGGGTGCCCAGGCCGTTTGCGCGGCCACCGACACGGTTCTAAGCCTGGCCGACGAGGCGGCGGGCCAAGTGGCCAACACCGTGACGGCGACGGCGCTGGACGCGGGCGGCCATAGCGTCGCGGCGGCCGATGCCACGGTGCTGAACAGCGGACAGGCGGCGGCGCTGGAATTGAAACAAGCCGTGGCGCTGGCTATCGACTTAGGCGCGCCCGGCCTGAGCGCCGGCGACACCCTGGCCTACACGCTGGTGGCGACCAACACCGGCGGCTTGGCGCTGGCCAACGTCACAATCACCGGCGGCAAGCTGGGCGCGGCCTTGCAGGCCGGTTGCTCCCCGGCGCAGAACAGCACCCTCAATCCAGGCAGCGCGATGGTGTGTACGGCGGCGTACACGGTCCAGGCCGGTGAAAACGATCCTATCGACAACACCGCCCTTGCCACTGGCAAGCCTGTAGGCAGGCTGGCGCTGGTGGATGCCTACAGCCACCAGGCCGTGCCTTACGCCCAGGACAGCGGGCCTAGCCTGTACAGCATCGGCAACCGGGTCTGGCTGGACAATGGCGACGGCGTCATGGACGCGGCGGAAACGGGGATGGACGGCGTTGTGGTCCGCTTGCAGATGGGTGCCGGCACGGCCTGGAGCCAAGCGAAATACGCCGACAACAGCCTGATTCCTGACCAAATCACGGCGGGCGGGGGCTACTACCAGTTCGCCAACGTGCCTAGGAACGGTGCGGGCCAAAGCTACCGGGTGGCGCTATCGCCGCTGAATTTCAAAATTGACGGCAGCGGCACCAAACCCTTGTACGGGGCGGTCAGCAGCCGCGTGAGCGATACTTCGGCCTTTCCTTGGACCGATGGCCGCAACCAAGGCGGGACGCTCAATGCCACCGACGGCGTGTTGAGCCGGAGCTTCGACCTCGGCGCGCTGCCGGCCGGTGTGACGGTTTTCAACAGCGTCGATTTTGGCTTCGTCAAGGCCAATGCCATCCCCCCGGATCTCGCCATCACCAACACCGCCAGCACGGCGGCGGTGGGCCAGGGCGGCAGCCTTAGCTACACGTTAAAAGCGGGCAACGCCGCCGGCTCGGGCAGCTTGACCAAGGCGCCCATCCTGCTCGACACCCTGCCCGCCGGCATGACGGTGGCCGCGGGATGGCCAACGGTCCAGCCCGCCAATTGGTCATGCACGGTCAGCGCGAACCGCCAGACGGTGAGTTGCGTCTTCAACAAAGCCGCCCTGCCGCTGGCGGGCGGCGCGGATCTCGGCGGCGTGGTGGTGATTCCGGTCGTGGTCGGCGCCACGGCCCCGACCGGCGCGGTGACGAACACCGCGACCATCACCAATCTGGCCGGCGAGCCGGGCTTTGCCAACAATGCGGCGGCGGCGGCCGTCAATATCACGCCTTGAACGCGCCGGCAGGACATGCCCAAGCGCCTTGCCGCGTGTCCGCCAGCGCGCCGGCAAACCCGGGAACGATGCTCTGAATAGGAGGGGATTTGGAATGAAACGGTTTGCGACGACATGCCTGCTGACGACCCAGACGGCCCTGGCCGGCGCGGTGACGGTGGTGAACGACCCCTGCACGGGGGATTTTCAATGCAGCGCCTACACTTCCACGGGCAGCCCGCAATACCATGGCGGGAATGGCGGCAGTTCCTGGGGGGATATTGTCGGGGACGAAGGGGCTTACGACATTCTCAGCCTGACGGTGGCCCAATCCGGGCCGGCGCTGACGGTCAGCATCCTGACGCGCTTTGTCCCGGACATCTTCGCCTCTCCCAATGCGGGCTATGGCGACCTGATGCTTTCGACGACGGGCTGGCATCCGTCCGGGGACGCGCCTTACGACCAGGACACCGCGACGAGCAGCGCGACGGGCTGGAATTATGTGGTTTCCACCCAAACCGGCATGGTCTACCAGGGTGCCACGCTGGCGAACTCGGACGACTTGCCCCAGGACGGCGTGTACCGGGCCAACCAGTTTGTCGGCTACGGCGGCGGCGGAAGCAACGTCGGCAACGCGACCGTGGACATTGCCGACGCGCCGCTGGCGAATGTCAGCAGCGGGCTGGTGGATACCCTAGGTAGCCAACTGACCTACAACATACCGCTCGCGCTCCTGGGCCTGTCGCAGGACACGCCGTCGCAGTTGGCGCTGCGTTGGACGACGACCGGCGCCAATGACATTGTCGAAGCCTCGGTGACCGTTCCCGACGCCCTCCCGCCTTGCCAGCCCGGCTTTTATAGCGCGACCGGCAACGAGCCTTGCAATCCCGCGACACCCGGGCACTACGTTCCCGTCGCCGGCGCCACCAGCGCCCTGCTTGCCCAGCCAGGCAGTTACGTGCCAACCAGCGGGCAAAGCGCGGCGACTCCGGCGCCGGTCGGACACTATGTGCCGGGCGTGGGATATACCACCGCGCTGCTTGCCCCGGCAGGCAGTTATGTGGCGTCTGAAGGCCAGGCCGCGCCGACGCCCGCGCCGGTCGGGAGCTACGTCCCCACCGCCGGGGCTTCCGCCGCGCTGCTGGCGCCGCCGGGCAGCTTTGTGGCGATGCCTGGGCAAAGCGCGGCGGCGCTGGCGCCGCCCGGCTACTATGTGCCGGGGTCCGGGGCCACCACCGCGCTGGCCGCACCGGTCGGCACCTATGTGCCGCTGGTCGGGCAGGTTGCGCCGACGCCGACGCCGCCCGGCACCTACGCGGCCTCCGAGGGCCAGGCCGCGCCTACACCCGCCCCGGTCGGAAGCTACGTCCCCACCGCCGGCGCGTCCGCCGCGCTGCTGGCCCAGCCGGGCAGCTTTGTGGCGATGCCGGGGCAAAGCACGGCGGCGCTGGCCCAGCCCGGCTACT
>CAZOTR010000161.1:7170-9327 GCA_964582755.1 uncultured Methylococcaceae bacterium
CGGGGCTTCCGCCGCGCTGCTGGCGCAGCCGGGGAGCTTTGTGGCGACTAGCGGCCAAAGCACCGCGACACCGGCGCCGCCCGGCTACTATGTGCCGGGGTCCGGGGCGACCGCCGCGCTGGCCGCGCCGGTCGGCAGCTATGTCGCCACCATCGGTTCGGCGGCAGCCGAACCCTGTCCGGCAGATTCCGAATCCTACGGCGGATCGCCCGCCTGCCGCGCACTGGCGGAAGGGGCGGTGGGATCGACGGGCGTGGCAAGCCCGCAATTCACCGCCAACGCGGATTTCAACTTAGGGATGGTGGGCAACGGCCCGTCCAGCCTAGCGTTCACTCTCCAGAACTTCTCCAACGACTTGGGCTTTGCCGACAAAGTCAGTGATTTGACGCTGCTGTCCTACGCCTTCACCGGCCTGGATGCCGGTTTTTTCTCGCTGGGCGGGTTTACCCCCGGCACCGTGCTGCACGAAGGGGATTTGTTGAATTTGCTCCTGTCTTTCGATCCCACCCATGCCGGCGTGTTCTCGGCGACCTTGCAATTCTTCACCGACCAGTACGCCAGCTTTGGCGCGGACGGCAAAACCTTCAGCTACACAGTCACGGCCACGGTGGCCGCCGTCCCCGAACCCCCGGCCCTCGCGCTGGCTTTCAGCGGCTTAGGGGCGCTGGGCTGGCTGGCAAGGCGCAAGGCGCAGCGCCGCAAAGGCAGGGCAGATGCCGGCTGACGCTTTCGGCCTCGCCGCTTGAGCGAATTTGCGGAATGCCAAGGCTTGGAGCCTTGCTCTGATCCTGCGGCAATCCTGCTGGCCGAGGCCGTCGCCTGCCAGGAACGCTCGGAATACGCCGAGGCCATCGCGCTGCTGCGGCGCTTGCTGTCTGTCCAGCCCGCCCATGCCGAGGCGCATACCCGCCTGGGCTGGATGCTATGGCGCTTAGGGCAAGCCGGCGAGGCGGTTGCCGAACATCGGCAGGCGCTAGACGCGCAGCCCGGATTTGCCTGCGCCTGGTCCAACCTTGCCGTCGCCTTGCGGGAGCAAGGCAAGCACGACGAGGCCTTGGCCGCTTTGCAACAGGCCGTCTCCCTAGCCCCCAACATCCCGGAAACCCATGTCAACCTCGGCATCGCGTGGCAAGACCGCGGCCTGCCCAGCCACGCCGTGGCCTGCCACCGCCATGCGCTGTCCCTGGACGCCGGGCTGGCCGAAGCCTGGATCAATTTAGGCTTGGCCATGCAGGAGGGCGGCGACCTGCCCGCCTGCGTCGCGGCCTACCGGCAAGCCTTGCGGCTGCGCCCGGATGACTGGCGGGCCTTGTCCAACCTGCAAATGGCGCTGCAATACATGCCCGGCCTGGCCGCCGCAGAGTTGCGGCGCGAGGCCGCCCTGGCCGGGCAAGGCTTTCCCGGCGAGCTCGCCTTGCCCAAGCGCGATCCTTGGCGCAAAGGCCGCCGCCTGCGCGTGGGCTATGTCTCTAGCGATTTCTACGCCCATCCCGTCGGTTGGCTGGGAGTGCGGGCGCTGACCGCCCATGACCGGGATGCCGTGGAGGTGCATTGCTATGCGCAACCGGCGCGGACGGATTTCCTGACCGATGAAATCCGCGCCGGCGTGGAATATTGGCATGAGGTTCGCCATTTAAGCGATGCGGAATTGCGCGAGCTGATCCTGTCGCACGGCATCGACGTCTTGGTTGACCTCGGCGGGCACACCGCAGGCAACCGCCTGCCTGTGTTCGCCTGCCGCGCCGCGCCGGTGCAACTGGGTTGGCTGGGGTTTGCGGGCAGCACCGGGCTGGCCGCCATCGACGGCATCGTGTTGGGCGCGGCGCAAGCCCCGCCCGGCACGCAAGAGGGATATGTCGAACCGGTGCTGGCTCTGCCGCGCTGCCATTTCACTTACCGCCCGCCCGATTACGCGCCCGCCGTCTCGCCGCCGCCGGCCGAACGCAACGGCGTGTTGACGCTGGGTTCGTTCAACAATCCGGCCAAGCCCGGCGCGGGCGTCTTGCGTGTCTGGGCCGACATACTCAAGACACTGCCCGACAGCCGCTTGGTGTTGAAATGGCGCAGCCTCGCCGACCCTGCCCTCGCCGAGCGTTTGCGCCAGCACTTCGCGTTGCTGGGCGTCGATCCTGGCCGTGTTGAGTTGCGCGGCGCCTC
>CAZOTR010000162.1:0-9307 GCA_964582755.1 uncultured Methylococcaceae bacterium
GGCGTTTTACGGCGCATGAGCCAGGCTGCGGCGTACATGGAGGCGCTGTCGTACAAGCCCTGGTTCGGGGCGCTCGCATCGGGTTTGACCGTGGCGGCTTATTTGGTTCTGTTGCGTTAGCGTCGTGGGCTGCCTTTCGGGTAAGCTATGGGGCCAAGGAATAGCACCGTGAAAACGCGCATGATCGACTTCAAAGGCCACCGCTTCGAAAAAGACATCATCCTGCTCTGCGTCCGCTGGTACCTGGCCTACCCGCTGAGCTACCGCAACCTGGAGGAGATGATGGAGGAGCGCGGCGTCGACGTCGACCACTCGAACATCTACCGCTGGGTTCGTAAGTTCGCGCCGCAACTGGAGGCCGCCTGCCGAAAGGGGAACAAGCGCCCGGTCGGCGGCATCTGGCGGATGGACGAGACGTACATCAAGGTCAAGGGCCAGTGGAAGTACCTGTACCGCGCCGTCGACAAGGCGGGCCAGACCGTTGATTTCCTCTTGACCGCCCGTCGCGACAAGAAGGCCGCCCTGCGCTTTTTCAGGAAGGCGGCGGGGCAGCACGGCCTGCCGGAGAAGGTCACCATCGACAAGAGCGGGGCCAACGCCGCAGCCGTCGAGGCACTCCAAGAGGAAACCGGTGCCGAGATCGAGATCCGCCAGACCAAGTATTTGAACAATCTCGCCGAGCAGGATCACCGGGCCATCAAAAGGATCGCCAAGCCGATGCTCGGCTTCAAATCTTTCAACGCGGCCCGCCGAACGTTGGCCGGAGTCGAGCTGATGCACATGATCCAGAAAGGCCAGATGGTCGCTGCTGGCGGGCAAAAGCTGTCCGCCGCAGGGCAATTCTATTCATTGGCAGCTTAAAGCGGTGCTGAGATAGCCGCACCGTACCCGAAGGAAACTAACGCAACACAACCGACCCGATACGGTCATTGAAAATCTGCTCACCTTTTAGGCTATAGCAGGATATCCGGCGGTGGGTAAGTATGCTACTACCGAGTAAGGGCGCTCATTCGAACGCTTTGGTGATTGGGTGCACGCCCGCGTCGATGTGCCGGTGATCTTGTTGAGCTTGGCTGTTGAATGGTCCGCTGTAGTTCTGGCGGGCTATGACACAACTGCGCCGACTCCATCGACTCGTACCTGGGCCGCGCCACCAGCAGCGGTTCTTTCACCGAGACCGGCAGCCAGTCCTTTTCCGGCTGGGGACCTGTCCCGGCCTCGCCGCCTCGTATCCTGTGACCGCCCAGAAAGGAGCCTACAGCATTCCACTGATGTAAGCTTCTATAATGGGTGCGTTGTGTTTGTTCGGCTGAGAGCACAGCTGCCGTTCAGGCATGACTGCGGAGAATGCCGGGCCAATGCTTGCCTTCTTGTTGGCCTCCCTTCGCCTTCGTGCGTGCATGGCGTTGACGTTCAGCACGGCGAGGATGCTTCGGACTATGCGACGAAATGGGGTCTGGATCAGTTAGGCCGAGCTTTCCTCATTACAATGCCCGAGCGGCTATGGCCGCTTTACCGTGGAAGTTGACGTTGCGGCCTTGGGTGACCCAATGACGGCAATGGGTCGTCACCCGCCTGCCAACGAGAAAGCCCCATCGGTTTTCAGGTATTGGTACAGCGTCTCGCGGCTGATGCCAAATTCCCTGGCCAGGGCGGCCTTTGCCTCGCCGGCGGCGACCCGCCGCCGCAGCTCCCCGGCCCGCTCCGGCGACAGCGACCGCTTCCTTCCCTTGTAGACACCCCGCCACCGGGCCATGGCGATGCCCTCCCGCTGGCGCTCGAGGATCAAGGCCCGCTCGAACTCCGCAAAAGCGCCCATCACGGACAGCATGAGGTTTGCCATCGGCGAGTCCTCGCCGGTGAAGACCAAGCCTTCCTTGACGAACTCGACGCGCACGCCGCGCCCGGTCAGCCCTTTCACGATACGCCGCAAGTCGTCGAGATTCCTGGCCAACCGGTCCATGCTGTGCACCGCCACCATGTCGCCCTCGCGGGCGAAGGCGAGGAGAGATTCCAGATCCGGGCGCCGGGTGTCCTTGCCCGACACTTTGTCGGTGAACGTCCTGTCCAACTGGACGCCCTCCAATTGCCGTTCAGGATTCTGGTCCGCGCTGCTGACACGGATGTAACCGATGCGCTGGCCGTTCATGCGGGAGCCTCTTTTGGGGTTTTGTCAGGATGGACTCTATGACCCTTGCCTACGCCTGTCAACAAGCCCCGTTATGGACCCTAGGCTGACACGCTTTTGCGCCGCTGCCTGACATCAGGTTGGGGTGCAGCCTAACTGGACGGGGCCGCGCCAGTGTATCCATGAGGAGCGTTTATCTTAAAAGGTGTGTACAATCCATGCGCACAAAATTTCAAAACAAAGGCGATCCCCTATGAGCCACCGCGTCAATGTAATGCTAGAAGATGAGAGTTGGACAGCTTTGCAAGCCGTTCCTAGAGGCGAGCGTAGCCAAGTCATCAACCAACTGGTGAAGGACTGGATCACCCAGTCTCGCCGGTCGCAGGCAGCCGAAGACATGGATCGCTTGCGTGCGTCTCTACCACCATTGCCCGGCACGACGGAGGGGTGGGTCAGGGAAGAACGGAATAGCCACTGATGCGGATATTCGTTCCCGACGCATCCATCCTCTTGAAGTGGGTGTTGCCCGCAGCAGGGGAGGCATTTTGGCAAGAGGCCATCGCCTTGAGGCGGGCATTTGTCGAACAGCGCATTGAATTGTCGGTTCCAAGCCTGTGGATTTACGAGGTTGGCAACACCGTGACCAGGAGGCACCCTGAATCGGCTGGCCGCCATCTAGGAGCTATTAAACGGTTGGGCATGCGCGAGATCCACCCCGACGACGCGATGGTCGATCAAATGTTGGAATTGTCGCTCCACCACAAAGTGACCTTCTACGATGCCGCCTACCATGCCCTCGCCATTGCCCAGAACGGCATATTCGTCACCGCCGACGAAAAATACCTGCAAGTCTCGGGCGGCGGAAATCGTGCCATTCACATCAAGGACTGGACATGAAACGAACAATCCCTTCGCCATGACGACAAAATTACGAAACGTAGAGTACTGGCCACCGCCGGACAACAGGCAAACCGGCATGACCAAAATGCAAGGAATCGATTTGTTCTCCGGGGCTGGCGGCATGTCTGCGGGTGCCGCCGAGTGCGGCATCGACATACGGTATGCGGTTGAATTCGACCCGTTCGCGGCCAAAACATTTGCACATAATCACGAGCAGACAAAACTCTTCAACGTTGACATCAAAAAGGTTCAATGCTCAGATTTTGCAGCCCTGGATAGGAATATCCCCTTGGTCATTTTCGGCGGGCCGCCATGTCAAGGCTTTTCAACATCCAACCAAAGAAACCGCAGCCTCGCAAACGAAAACAACTGGCTATACCGTGAATACATCAGACTGGTCAAAGAAATCAAGCCTGACTGGGTCGTCTTTGAAAATGTAAAAGGGTTGATTGAGACTGAAAATGGATTTTTTTTGGATGCCGTTTTGTCCGAACTTAAAACATCTGGCTACGCCACAAGCTACTTCATATTAAACTCGGCTGATTATGGAGTCCCGCAAAGACGAAATAGGCTTTTTGTCATAGCTTCCTTGCATGACATGGAAGTTTCAGCACCGGTGCCAACAGTAACTAAACATGTCACTGTCTCCCAAGCGCTTAAGGATTTGCCAGAGCTTGAAAATGGCGACTCGACTGATGAAAAGGAATATGCATTTCCAGCGCGAACTGCCTACGCCAAGAGTCTGCGTGGCAAGTTGAAGAAGTGCCATAATAACCTAGTGACTGCCAGCGCACAGCACATCATTGAGAGGTATGGCCATATTCCACAGGGCGGCAACTGGGAGAACATACCTAAAAGCCTCATGGTAAACTATGCTGACGCATCTCGTTGCCATACAGGAATTTATCGCCGTTTAAAAGAGGACGAACCATCGGTTGTCATTGGAAACTTCCGAAAAAACATGCTGATCCATCCATGGAAAAATCGGGGTCTGTCAGTGCGTGAGGCTGCGCGCCTCCAATCCTTCCCGGACAGTTTTAGGTTTTTTGGTTCGATAGGCTTTCAACAACAGCAAGTGGGCAACGCCGTACCGCCGCTTTTAGCAAAAGCGGTATTTGCACAAATCGTAAACAAAAAGTGAATGATATGACGGATTATTTACCATTAGAAAAAGCATTTTTTAAGGCAGCAAGCGATAAGTCAAAATTCCCTCGAATGGTTAGTGACTATGCAGTTTTGTACAAAGGATTGCTCAATCATCTTCGTGCAAACATTTACAAAGATATTGATGCAGGGTTAGCCGCTAATTCTGACATTCCAGGTTTCTATACGGCGCATAATAGCGAACACTTTGATGAAGTTGTGCGTTATGCCGGCCTGCTTTTAAAGATTGAATCAGGAGATGAAGATATTCCATTACATCCATATGAACTATATATGTTACTGGTGGCTATTAGGATACATGATGCTGGAAATGCTATGGGACGAGAAAGTCATGAAAAGAAATGTTTTTATATTCTTAATAGTTGTGGTGACGCAGCAGGCATAGATAGTGCTGAAAAACGACTGATTGCCAAGATTGCTGAAGCCCACGGTGGTGAAACGATTAGAGGTGACAAAGATACAATTGTCGATTTGGATACGGTAATTCATACAAGCAGTTTTTCGATTCGCGCACGCTTGCTTGCTTCAATTGTCCGTTTTGCCGATGAAATATGTGAAAATAGCGGGAGAGCGGCTAATTACTCCTTGAAACACGGCAAATTACCTAAGCACAGCGAATTGTTTCATAAATATTGCGCATCGATTACAGCTAACGTAATCTCTTTTCCAGAAAAACGGCTAACGTTGAAGTATACGGTTAACATAAAAGATGTTATTTGTCCTTGGGGATTTAAGTTTAAAAAAGAAACTAACCAGCTAGAAGAAAAATTCTTGATCGATTATATTTTGGAAAGACTTGAAAAAATGGACTTCGAAAGACAGTATTGCAATCGGTTTTCTAAAGAAATATATACTATCGACTCCATTCGTGCAACAATAGAAATTGTTGAAATGACAGATGACGGGAAGGATTATAAAGAATTGGAAACCATCAATGTTCCTGAGCTTTGCGATTCTGGGTACCCCAACAAAAAGAACAGAGATCTGAGAGATGAATTGAGAGAGTATTGTGGGCCAGTCTATCAAAGCGGTTTTCCCCGAAAAATATAGGTGAAGATAAAATGACTATCCACCCTTCTGAGATCAATACCAACCCGTTTGCCGTTAAAACACCGGAGACACTTTCTGCAGACGAGCTTGTTGATCTTTTTGTTCCTTATCCTGAATTTGAGAATTTGCAACTCAGTGGACATCAGTTTTTAGATGGCCATCGTGGCAGCGGGAAAAGTATGATGTTGCGAATGATGTCGCCTGACACTCAAATACGCTGGCGTAATTGTAGCCTTTCGGATTTGCCTTATTTTGGAGTTTATATTTCGATTAAGGCTACCGAAATGAGTGCGCCGGAATATTCCCGGCTTGAGGAGGGAATCAGTGGCACGATACTTTCAGAGCATGTACTTACAACAAAAGTATTGAGTAGATTATTTATAAACATTCAAACACACTATGCAGACTACATAACCTCGACATCTTTAGAAAACGAGTTACGCAGGTTTGTTACCCATACACTGTTCAGAAAATTCAAATATGCAGGCTGGGACAGTCCGCTTCCCGAAGAGTCAGATAATGAGCTTCAATCTGTTCACAGCACTCTAGAATTCGTCATCAGGCTAATTGATGAAATTCATATGAGAAGTGTCCAATACATCAAGCGCCTATCGCTACCCGGTACGCCCCCTTACCAAGGTGCGCTTTTAGGATTTCAAGATGTGCTATTGCCAGTCGTAAAAAACCTGTCAAGTAGCAAAATCATTCCTCAGGCCCCCGTATATTTTTTAATAGATGACGCAGATAATTTGACGGAGCAGCAAACCCAAATACTTAATACTTGGGTATTTTATCGGGCAACGGATTATGTTTCTCTAAAAATATCCACTCAACTAAACTACAAAACATTTCAAACAGTATCAGGGGCATCAATCGAATCGCCCCACGATTTTTCAAAGATCAATTTTACGTCGGTACAGACAGGATCTGTCAAAGAACGGTATCCAGAACTAGTTGCGCATATAGTCGAGAAAAGGCTTGCTAGATACGGTAGCCCAACAACAGATCCATATCTATTTTTTCCAGAAGACGAGGGGCAGAATCAGGAAATTAAATCAATCGCTGAAGAATATAAGCAAAAATGGGAAATGGGAGAATCTGGTTCCTATCGCTCCGCAGATGATGCATACCGGTATGCGCGGCCAGAATATATAAGACGACTAGCAGCGTCAAGGCAAGGATCGACTTACCGCTATGCTGGCTTTCTACAACTCGTCCATGTTTCCTCAGGCATTATTAGGTTTTTTTTAGAGCCAGCCGCACGCATGTTTACTGAGCAGCTTTTGAAAAATGAAATTAGCAATAATACACCCTTGGAATTCATTTCTCCTACAGTGCAAGATTATGAATTACGCAAGCAGGCGGATGAATTGGTGTTAGACAAGTTTGACCAGCTTGAGAAAAAAGCTCAAAATGACAAAAAACAAACTATATGTATCAGTGAGGTAAAAAAACTAAGAAATATTGTGCGTGGGATGGGTGCTTTATTCAAGTCATACATTATGGACGAAACAGCTACACAACGCAAAAATTTTTCATTTTCGATTAGTGATGACCCGCCTCAAGAAATTAAAAAAATATTGGACTTAGGCGTCATACATGGTTATTTTTACGTTGGCAGTATTGGTGCCAAAACTGGCTTAGAAAGGAAACCGTTGTATGTCTTGACGCGCAGGGTTGCTCCAGCATTTTCTCTTGACCCAATAGGGTTTTCAGGGTATTTAACAGTCACCTCAAAATTTCTCAATGATATTTCTGAAGACCCTCAAAAATTTATGAACCGGGTGCGTAAAAAAGGGGGCAGTCCGTTGGATATTGATTCTGCGCAATTGTCTTTATTTGAAGGTGGAAGCGATGAATAAGATACCGGTAGAAAGACTTTGTGAACGCTTTGGCACAGGACATTTTTTGCTAATGATTGGGTTGGGCTTTGACCAAAGATCGCTGGTCGCGCTATCGCATTTCCCCCGGGTGAATACAGTCAAAATTGCTGGCATTTCAAACGTGGGATGGAGTAATTTTAACCAAAACAGCATTGACAAGTTCAAAGAGTTGGCCGGTGATAAAGGTCTTGTGCTGGGAACAAAGGCCGATTCGATTATAAATGTCGCCGATGAAATCCTTAGATTTCTTGATGAATATTCAAAGTCAACAACTTCATTGGTGATTGATATCACTTCTCTTTCACATGAGTTGCTTGTGGTTTTATTGGGGATTTTGTATAAAATGCAAATTATCAATAAGACAGTCCTTTTGTATGTTAGCGCTTCCGAGTATTCTGTGTGGCTTAGTCGGGGAGTCCGCTCTATCCGTTCTATTCTTGGCTTTCCCGGAATGATGCTTCCTTCAAAAAAGCTTCATTTAGTGATACTTGCCGGATTTGAAGTTGAACGCGCATCAGAACTTATTGTTCGTTGTGAACCTGCTTCTATATCAATAGGCGTTGGCAAGAGAGAACAGTCTATATCGGAAGCGCATCACGATAAAAACAAATTATCTTTTGAACGGCTGGATCAATTTGTGAAGTCTATCGACTTCGATAGTCAAGAAGTTTACCCCTTTGAATTTTCTTGCGTTGATCCAGTGTCAACAAAAAATCAGCTTTTTTCCCATATTGACGATTTGCAATTACTAAATGACAGAAACATTGTTATCTGCCCGCTAAATACAAAGCTTTCTACTGTAGGGGTAGCGCTGGCCGCATTTGAACGACCAGAAATTCAAATATGCTATGCCGAACCCGATGAATATAATGTTAATGAATACTGTAAGCCCGGAAAAGACGTAACGATCATATCATTTATCGAACTGTATAGCTAAAGTTCAGTACCAACATGAAAGGCGTCTGGCATGGCCTACGGTGTGAGGGTTTTTGGCGCGAACCGTATTTTGAATAGGGGCGCATTTCGATTGAAATTCACCGTAATCGTAATAATTCACCCAGAATCCTGAAAATTATGGATTAAGAAGCGGGCATGGCGCACAAGAGATCGTCCGGTCGGCAGGGCTTGGTGTTGTTGCTTGTGATAGGCGGGGGCTTAGTACTTGGTACGCATTTGCTGTTCAGAATCTTGCATATCTACGGCCCTTTCTTGATTGCAATCGCCATTTTGGGTTTGCTTGTCTGGGCATTTGCCAAATTGTTCCGCAACACTGGGCATAAGGGTAGTGGCTTTCTCCAGCAATCGCTTCCGCCGGAGATAGACCAACTAGGCAGGAACGAGGATTCCATCGTGCCAAGCCAGTCGAAGCCAACTATCCGGGAAACAAAAAAAACGCCCGGAGCAAACTGGGCGCAACCGGATTCAGCTACCGAGCTTTGGTCGGGCAGGCAAGATCTGCTGGTTTCAAGCAATGCCACTGTCATTGTTGCCACGCAACGAACGAGATCTCTTTCGGCTCCTGCCTCCACTCACTGGGTTTCACTAGGCCAATCCGTGGCAGTGCATGGCTACGAGATCGGGGATGGCATGGTATATGTCGGCAACGATAAGAGCCAACCCGATGCCTCCAGCATTGACCCTTCCCTGAATATTCGCTCCGACAAAAACCGGGATTGCACCGTCTCCCAGCTTGGCTACTGGCCGAGTTATAGCCAAGCTAGCGCCGAGGCGCGTGGCGCTTATTTGCGATGGCTGGCCGACGGCAAAAAGCACCCGGACGCGGACATTGGTTTCGTGTTTCTTTACTTTTACGGACTTGAGCGGCGTGTCCTGGTCGATGCGGCATCCGATCCGGTGGCGGCTTTTGATCTCCCTACCATAGCGGCGGAAATAAGCCGCCTGCTGGAAATCTATTCTGGAAGCGGCTCCTTCCGGGGCTATGCGAACTCTCTGCTTGGCTTTATCCGCGCCGCTCAGTTTGACGGGCAGGCTGCCCTTGGGCCACCGCCTGTTTTCGCCAAATCATGGGAAATCCCTTTTGCATTGAAGCTGGGCTTGGCTCGCTATGTGGCCCAGGAAGCGCCCATTCCAGGAGAATGGGCCTATGCCTGGTGGCTAGCCCATCCCGAAACCCGGTTGAAAAAAGCGGCGGAGCGCTGCCCCGGCGAGTTCAAACAACTGT
>CAZOTR010000163.1:0-9301 GCA_964582755.1 uncultured Methylococcaceae bacterium
GGCTATGCCCAGGTGCGGGCGCGGGGGCATTCGGTGCTGCTGCGCAACATCGAGGACCACGCCAGCCCGGAAGGTTATGGACTGCTGGATGTGTGGATGAGCCACGGCGACCAGGTGACGGCGCTGCCGCCCGGCTTCAAGCTGATCGCCAGCACGGCGACCGCGCCTTTCGCCGGCATCGCCGACGAGGAGCGGCGTTTTTACGCGCTGCAATTCCACCCGGAAGTGACCCACACCCACCAGGGCAAGCGTATCATCGAGCGTTTTGTGCGCGGCATTTGCGACTGCGACGCGCTGTGGAGCGCCCGCAACATCATCGAGGACAGCATCGTCCAAATCCGGCGGAAAGTCGGCGGCGAGCAGGTGATTTTGGGGCTGTCGGGCGGCGTCGATTCCTCGGTCGTCGCGGCCTTGCTGCACCAAGCCATCGGCGCGCAGCTTACCTGCGTGTTCGTGGACACCGGGCTGTTGCGCTTGAACGAGGGCGACCAGGTGATGGCGACGTTCGCCGAGCATATGGGCGTCAAGGTCATCCGCGTCAACGCCGCCGACCGCTATTTCGAGGCGTTGAAGGGCGTGGAAGACCCGGAGCAGAAGCGCAAGATCATCGGCCGGCTGTTCGTGGAGATCTTCGACGAGGAGTCCAATAAGCTCACCGACGCCCGCTGGCTGGCGCAAGGGACGATTTACCCGGACGTGATCGAATCGGCCGGCTCGAAGACCGGCAAGGCCCATGTCATCAAGTCCCACCACAATGTCGGCGGCTTGCCAGCCAACATGAAGCTCAAGCTGCTGGAGCCGCTGCGCGAATTGTTCAAGGACGAGGTGCGGACGATAGGCTTGGAACTGGGCCTGCCCTCTGAGATGATCCAGCGCCACCCGTTCCCCGGCCCTGGTTTGGGCGTGCGGATCTTGGGCGAGGTGAAGCGCGAATATGCCGAACTGCTGTGCCGCGCCGACGCGGTGTTTATCGAGGAGCTTTACCGCCACGGCCTGTACGAGAAGACCAGCCAGGCGTTCGCGGTGTTTTTGCCGGTGCGCTCGGTGGGGGTGATGGGCGACGGGCGGCGCTACGATTACGTCGTCGCCTTGCGCGCGGTCGAAACCGTCGATTTCATGACCGCGCATTGGGCGCATCTGCCGTATGAGTTCCTCGACTTGGTTTCCCGCCGCATCATCAACGAGATCCCCGGCATCTCCCGCGTGGTGTACGACATTTCGGGCAAGCCGCCGGCCACGATTGAGTGGGAATGAGCGGGGCAGGGGGCGGGCAGCTTGCCTTCAAATGCCCGCCAAGGCCGATTCCAAGTCCTGGATCAAATCGTCCACATCTTCGATCCCCACCGACAGCCGGACCAAGCCGTCGCTGAGTCCTAGGGAATAGCGGACATCTTCCGGGACGGAGGCGTGGGTCATGATGGCGGGGTGTTCGATCAGGCTTTCCACACCTCCCAGGCTTTCCGCCAGGGCGAACAGTTCGCAGCGTTGCAGGAAGCGCCGCGATTCCTCCTCGCCGCCTTTCAGCACCGCCGCGACCATGCCGCCGTAGCCGCCCATTTGCCGCTTCGCCAAGTCGTGGCGCGGATGGCTGGGTAGGCCGGGGTAAATCACCCGCTCGATCTTCGGGTGGCGGTCCAGCCACTGGGCGATGGCAAGGGCGTTGGCGCTGTGGCGTTCCATGCGGAGCGCCAAGGTCTTCAAGCCGCGCAGGGCAAGGAAGCTGTCGAAGGGGCTGGCGATGGCCCCGACGGCGTTTTGCAGGAAGCGCAGCCGCTCCGTCAATTCCGCGTTGCCGGTGACGGCGATGCCGCCGATGATGTCGGAATGGCCGTTGAGGTATTTGGTCGCCGAATGCAGCACCAAGTCGATGCCGTATTCGATGGGCCGTTGCGCCCAGGGCGTGGCGAAGGTGTTGTCGGCGACGGTGAGGATGCCGTGCCGGCGGGCGATGTCCGCCACCATTTCCAGGTCCACCAGATTGAGCAGCGGGTTGCTGGGCGTTTCCAGCCAGATCATCTTGGTATTGGGGCGGATTAGCGCCTCGATGGATTCCGCTGTCTGCATGTCGGCATAGCTGACAGCCAACCCCGCCGAGCGGGCGCGGACTTGCTCGAACAGCCTGCGGGAGCCGCCGTAGAGGTCGTCGAGGGCGATGACATGGGAATGCGCATCGAGGAGTTCGAGGACCGTGGCCGAGGCGGCGAGCCCGGAGGCGAAGGCAAAGCCGGCGTGGCCGGATTCCAGGTTGGCCACGCAATCTTCGTAGGCGAAGCGGGTGGGGTTTTGGCTGCGCGCATATTCAAAGCCTTTATGCTCGCCGGGGCCGGCTTGCACATAGGTCGAGGTGGCGTAAATCGGCGTGACGATGGCCCCGGTGGACGGGTCCGGGTGTTGGCCGGCGTGGATGGCGCGGGTGGCGAAGCCTTGGGAATTGCGGGTGAGGGTCATGGTTGCGGGGTTCCGGGGGGCAGAGTAAATTTAAGCCAAGAATTTATCACAACGGCGGCGCGGCCATTGGGCCAATCCATCTACAAAAGCCGTTTTTGTTGGAATAGCGCAGGCCGCCCCGGCCTGTGCGCAGATGATGAGGGCAAAACCATGATCGTCCGTGGCGGAACCACTTTTTGGCGGGCCTTGCGCAGCGATTGGCCCGCGTTGGCCTATTTTGCGGGGGTGTCGCTGGCTTCGGAATTCATCCACCAATACGCCCCGCTGGAGCATGACTCCATACAGCAGATGCCTCTTAGCGTGCTGATAACGGCCATGTCCATCTTCCTGGGCTTTCAGATCAACCAGTGCTATGAGCGTTGGTGGGAGGCCCGGCGCTTGTGGGGGCAGCTTGTGAATGTCAGCCGGAGCTTCGGGCGCCAGGTCACGACCTTGCTGACGGCCAAGCGTGTCGCCGGCTTGGAGGGCGGCGGCGTGGCCGGGGAGATTCAGCGGGAGCTGGTCTACCGGCAGCTTGCTTATGTCAACGCCTTGAGGATAAGTTTGCGGGCCAAGGGCAAGTTGTCCGCCGAAGATTTGCGGCAACTGGCCGGCTGGCTGGACGGGGAGGAGTTGGCAGGCTTGGAGCATGCGCGCAATGTGCCTACGCAACTGATCCAGCGCCAAGCGGAGCGCCTCGCCGCTCTTTGCGGAGCGGATTGGAAAGAGCAGCAAATATTGCTGCAACTCGATGACACGCTGAACCTTCTCTATGACATTCAGGGCGGTTGTGAGCGCATCAAGCGGGCGGCTTTCCCCGACCGTTTTCGCTTTCACACCCATAGCTTCGTCTGGCTGGTGGCGACCTTGATCCCTTTCAGCCTGATCCAGGCCGAGCAACTGATCGACGGCGTCGCCATTTTCACGGAAACCTTGCTGGCTTTCGTGTTCGTGACCATCGAGCGGATCGGCTCGGAACTGCGCGACCCGTTTGAAAACCACGCCAACGACACGCCGATGACGACGCTGTGCCGCTTGATTGAAATCGACCTGCGCCAGCAGTTGGGAGAAACGGACCTGCCGCCTCCCTTGGAGCCGGTGAAAGGGGTTTTGATGTAGGCCGGTCTCGCCGAAAGCGCTTGTTTTCCCCGTTCCCGCGCCCCGGCGCGGGAACGGAAACCTCCCTGAAAAGCCGCGCTAATCCGCCAGCCCCGCGAACAAGGCGGTGCTGAGATAGCGTTCGCCGAAGGAGGGGATGATGGCCACGATCAGCTTGCCTTCGTTCTCCGCACGGTTGGCCAGTTGGATCGCGGCCCACAGCGCCGCGCCGGAGGAGATGCCCACCAGCAGGCCTTCTTCGCGGGCGGCGCGGCGGGCGGTGGCGAAGGCGTCTTCGTTTTCGACGCGGATGACTTCGTCATAAATGCCGGTGTTGAGGATGTCCGGCACGAAGCCCGCGCCTATGCCTTGGATGGGATGCGGCCCCTTCGCGCCGCCGGACAGCACCGGGCTTGCGGCGGGTTCCACGGCGACGACTTTAAATGTAGGCTTGCGGGCTTTGATGACTTCGCCGACGCCGGTGATGGTGCCGCCGGTGCCGATGCCGGCCACCAGGATGTCGGCCTTGCCCTCGGTGTCGCGCCAGATTTCCTCGGCGGTGGTGTTGCGGTGGATCTCCGGGTTCGCCGGGTTTTTGAACTGCTGCGGCATGAAATAACGCGGGTCGGACGCGGCCAGCTCCTCGGCGCGGCGGATCGCCCCGCCCATGCCTTCCGGGCCGGGGGTGAGGATCAGCTCGGCCCCGTAGGCGCGCAGCAGCACCCGCCGCTCCTTGCTCATCGTCTCCGGCATGGTCAGCACCAGCTTGTAGCCGCGCGCCGCGCAGACCATGGCGAGGGCGATGCCGGTGTTGCCGCTGGTCGGCTCGACGATGATGGTGTCCGGCTTGATGAGCCCGGCCTGCTCGGCGGCGTCGATCATCGCCGCGCCGATGCGGTCCTTGACGCTGTGGGCCGGGTTGTAAAACTCCAATTTGGCGACGATATCGGCCTTTGCGCCGTTTTTGAGCCGGTTGATGCGGACCAAGGGCGTGTTGCCGATCAAATCAGTGACGCTGTTTGCTATAGTCATGTCTTCACTCATGCGGTAAGTTTATGGGCGTTTTTCCAGGCGTGGAAGGCTCCCTGCGGCGTTTCATTCTACATTATGTCTTAGGCGCGGGTGGACGCTTAAGACGAATTGGGCATTAGCTTGTGCCTGGGCGGGGCTTGCCGCCGGCGGGCGTCGCTTGGGCCGCGCCTTTGAACCTTATAAGTAGTAAAGGATGAACCCGATGCTTGATCTTAAATACCTAGCCGACTTGGCCGGCCGCCATGCGGATGCCCTGGATCGTCCGGTGGCCCGCTTTGACTTGCGCGGCGAACGCTTCGAGCCTTGGCCCGATGTGGCGATGATGGGCGTGGTGAATCTTTCTCCGGACTCGTGGTACCGGGAAAGCGTGGCGATGAATGTCGAAGCGGCGGTGCGGCGCGGACGCCGCTTGGTGGCGGAGGGCGCCCGCCTCATTGACCTCGGGGCCGAATCGACCGTCTTGGACGCCCGGCGCGTCGATGCCAAGACGCAGGCCTCGAACTTGGTGCCGGTGGTCCGCCAACTGCATGAGGCCGGCATCCTGGTGTCCGTGGAAAGCTACCACCCGGATGTCACCCAAGCCTGCCTGGAAGCCGGGGCGGCGGTGGTCAACCTGACCGCCGCCGCCGACACCGAGACGTTTTACCGCATGGCCGCCGCGCACGCGGCGGGGGTGATTGTGTGCTATGTGCAGAATGGCGAAAACGTCCGCGAGGTGGGCGACTTCCAATTGCGCGAGGACCACGCGGCGGTTTTGTACGAGTATTTCGCCCGCGAGACCGAGCGGGCGGCGCGCTGCGGGGTGGAGCGGATCTGGATCGACCCCGGCTTGGGCTTTTATTACAAGAATTTGAGCGACAGCGCGGTGCGCGTGCGCTACCAGATCGAGACGTTCCTCAACACTTTCCGCTTGCGCACTTTGGGCTGGCCGGTTTGCCAAGCCTTGCCCCATGCCTTTGAGTATTTCGAGGAGGAGGTCCGCTGCGCCGAGCCATTTTTTGGGGTGATGGCCTTGCTCGGGCAGACCGATTTGCTACGCACCCATGAAGTCGCCAAGCTGCGCGGCGTCATCGCCGCCATGCAGGTGATGGCATGAACACCGATGTCATGAACGAAGACGCCATGAGCGCGGTTGCCATGAACGCGCTCACCACCAACCCGGTCGCCTTGGTCACCGGCGCCGGCACCGGCCTGGGGAGGGCTTTGGCCCTGGCCTTGGCCCGCGACGGTTTCGATATCGCCTTGCATTACCGCAGCAGCGAAACGGAGGCTTTGCAAACCCTGGAGGATATCTTCGCGCGTGGCCGCTCGGCGGAACTGTTCCAGGCGGATCTCGCCCATGAGCCCGAAGCCTTGGATCTGGCCGAGTCCATCCGCGCCCGTTTTGGCCGATTGGATTTGCTGGTCAACAACGCCGGGGTTTACCACGAACGCCCTGGCCTGGACCTCAGCGAGGCGGAATGGTTTGAAGGGCTGAATGCCACCGTGACGCAGACTTATTTCACCACCCGCGCCTTGCTGCCTTTGCTGCGGGAAAGCGAACTCAAATGCGTGGTGAACATCGGCGATTCCAGTTGCGACCGGCCCGGCGCGCGCACGCTGGCCTGGAGTTACCACATCGGCAAGACCGGCGTGTGGATGCTGACCCGCTCCTTCGCCGCCGCCGAGGCGGTCCATGGCATCGCCGTCAACATGGTGTCTCCCGGCTTCCTGGAAGCCAGCGTGGGCGAGCTGGACCCGGCTGACATACCGGCAGGCCGCGTAGGCACTTACCATGATATTTACCAAGCCGTGCGCTTCCTCGCCTTGGATGCGCCCGACTATCTGACCGGCTCCAATTTGGTGGTCAGCGGCGGGTGGAATTTGCGGTGAGCGGCGGGTGGCGGGCTGCCGGCCCGCCGCCGGATTTTTCCGGTGTCCGTGGGTTTTGCGGTAACATCCTCAGCACCTTCCGCAACCCTTAAGGGAGCGTCCCATGTGCCAATTGCTAGGCATGAATTGCAACGTGCCCACCGACATCTGCTTTTCCTTTGAAGGCTTCCACAGGCGCGGCGGCTTGACCGACCACCACCGCGACGGTTGGGGCATCGCCTTTTTCGAGGGCCGGGGCTGCCGGGTGTTCATGGATTCCAAGGCCACTGTCGAATCGCCCGTGGCGGACTTCGTGCGCCGCTATCCCATCCGCTCGAAGAATGTCATCGCCCATATCCGCAAGGCGACCCAGGGCGACATCGCGCTGGAGAACTGCCATCCGTTCCGGCGCGAGTTGTGGGGACGCCATTGGATATTCGCCCACAACGGCAACCTGGAAGGCTTCCAACCCGAAGGCTTGGATGTCTTCCTGCCGGTGGGGCAGACCGACAGCGAGCGGGCGTTCTGCCATCTGCTGGAACGTCTGCGGCAGGCGTTTCCGGGCGGGTGTCCGGCCCCCGAAGCGATTCACGGCTTCCTGCGCGGCGTGGCGGCGGAAATCGCATCCTATGGATTGTTTAATTTCCTGCTATCCAACGGCGAGTTCCTCTTCGCCCATTGCTCCAACAACCTGCATTACCTCGTCCGCCAAGCGCCGTTCGGCGACGCCCACCTCATCGACGAAGACATCACCATGGATTTCAGCCAGGTCGCAGGGCTGGGCGACAAGGTGGCGGTGATCGCCTCCTTTCCTTTGACCGACAACGAAGTCTGGACCCCCATGTCGCCGGGCGAGTTGCTGATGTTTCGTGAGGGCGGGCCGGTCGGACAGGCGGCTTAGGCGATTTCCGAAAATACCCGTGTAGAAGCGCCCTTTAGGGCGCTTGGCGGCCTGAAGGCCGCCTTACAAGCAAAGACGTTCCTATCAATCCCAGGAGACACTCAATGAACAAAGTCGCGGCGATCCAATTCGCTTCTGGCACCGATGTCAAAGCCAATCTGGATACGGTGGCCGACCTTGTCGCCCAGGCCGCAGGGCAGGGCACCAAGCTGGTCGTGCTGCCGGAAAACCTGGCCCTGATGGGCCGCCAGGACACCGACAAGCTGGCCTTTGCCGAAGCCGAAGGCAGCGGCCCGATCCAGGATTTCCTAGCCCAACTGGCGGCTGACCACCAAGTTTGGCTGGTCGGCGGGACGATCCCGCTGCACTCCGAACCCGGCAAGGTGTACGCCTCCTGCTTGGTCTACGACGACCAAGGGCGGCAGGCGGGGCGTTACGACAAGATCCACCTGTTCGACGTGGATGTGCCGGGCAGCGCGGAGCAATACCGCGAGTCGGCCACCATCACCCCAGGCGACAGGCTGCTGGTGCTGGACACGCCGCTGGGCAGGCTGGGCGTGGCGATTTGCTACGATCTGCGCTTTCCCGAACTGTTCCGGCAGATGGCCGACGCCGGGATGGACATCCTCGCCGTGCCTGCCGCCTTCACTGCCAAGACCGGCGCGGCCCATTGGGAACTGCTGTTGCGGGCGCGGGCGGTGGAAAACCTGGCTTACGTCGTGGCTTCGGGGCAGGGGGGCAGACATGAAAACGGGCGGGAGACTTACGGCAACAGCATGATTGTCGATCCCTGGGGGACGGTGCTGGCGCGGCTGGACACCGAACCCGGCGTCGTCGTGGCGGAAATCGACCCGGAAGGCCAGCGGCACAAGCGGGCGGTTTTTCCCGCCCTGTCCCACCGGCGGCTGGACTCGACGCGCTTTCCGGCACCCTGAGACGTTGCGGGCTGCGTCTTCCTGTCGCCGCCCTTGGCAATGTGCGATGCAAAACGCAAAGCCAAAGCCGGAAAAATTCACAAACGGGAAGAGAAAGCAAGCCGTCGAGGGCGGAAACACGAAAAATTCCCGGACGCGGGCGGCGAGTGCTTGGTTTTGATTTGGCATCGTTTTGGCTTATGTCCCAAAGTGCCTCCCTCAATTTTTCAAGCAGATTACGACCATGTTTGAGCATAACCGCATTTTTTCCGATAGAGACCCAGCCAGCGGACAGATGGGATGGTTTTTTGAAACCAGGGAAGGGGTCATCGGGCCATTTGGTTCCGAACAGCTTGCCCATGCCGCGTTGCAAAAGCACATCGAACACAGCCGGCTACATCACTTGGATGGCGGCAGGGCGCTCGGTTTGGATAGGCCCCCGAAGCTTGATGTGAAATGGGGGTGAGAATGCCAGCATCCGCCGATTGGCAAAGCGCTGGCTGTAGTCGGATGGCAGGAAGGCGTTGGCGGCTTCCATCGTGCCGATCCCGCGCAGGCGCAACTCTTTCACCAAGCGGTCTTGCAGGGTCTTGTTGGCGCGCTCCACGCGACCCTTGGCCTGCGGGCTGTTGGCGCAGTGGCACTGCGCCAGCTTCTCCGCCGCCAGCGTCGGCCCGAAATCCGCGTAGCGTTCGCGGAGGATGGCGAGGACTTGCCGGCGGGTGCCGTCAGGCGCGCGCCGGTTGGCCGGGCTTTCCCCGAAGGCGCGACGCCAGCGCGGCGGGGCCGTCGGCCAGGAAGTCCTTGCGCATCCTGAAGACCTGCCGCCGCGTCACGCCCAGCAAGGCGGCGGCCGCATCGACGGCCAGCCGCTCTGAAACCAAGTATTGCATCACGGCCAGCCGTGAAAGGTCTCTCTCGTTCATGGTCACCAACGTCATCGGCGTGTCTCCCTCGTCGTGGCTGTAAAACACGCGAGAGTGACATTTCTAAAGTGCGGACGGGAAATTGCGCTTACACGCCATGTCACGGCTAAGTTGAAATGTCCGCCAGCCAGCCAATTAGAAATGTCCTCATT
>CAZOTR010000164.1:0-9167 GCA_964582755.1 uncultured Methylococcaceae bacterium
GAATAGCCGTCTTGGGCGTTGTAGGTGCGGGTAAAGCTGAACGGCAAACCTTTGCTGGGGAGTTTAAAATCGGCGTGTTGGTAATAGTAATTGCCGGTGGCGGTGTTGACGGGTTCGGCGGCGGTGCCGGAGGGGGAGACTGATGAGCTTGGGCCGTAGGTGGTGGTGGAGACTGGGGCAAATGTGATTTTGAATACTCCGCCGCCGCTAGTTCCCGCATAGACAATAGCCGGATTCGACGGATCGATGGCTAGAGTCTGGACATATGTATTATTAGGTAAGCCGTTGCTGACCGGGTTCCAACTTCCCCCGCCATTGGTGCTCTTGAACATCCAGCGGCCACTTGCCGTATAGAGCGTAGACGGGTTGGACGGGTCGATGACCAGGATATTGATGTAATTATCATTGGGTAAGCCGTTGCTGGCCGGACTCCAACTCCCCCCACCATTGGTGCTTTTGTATAGTACGCCAAAAGTTCCCGCATAGAGTGTGGCAGGGTTAGACGGGTCGATGGTCAAGGCATCGACATAACGATTTGACAGGCCGCTGTTGGCCGGACTCCAACTTCCCCCGCCGTTGGTGCTCTTGAACACCCCTCTACCGCTAATTCCAGCATAGAGCGTAATCGGGTTCGATGGGTCTATGGCCAGGGGATTTGCGGTAATATTATTGGGTAATCCGCTGTTAGCCGGACTCCAACTCCCCCCGCCGTTTGTGCTCTTGAAAACCCCGTGGACAAAATCCGTGTTAGCTCCAACATAGATCGTGGCCGAAACATAGATCGTGGCCGAGTTCGACGGGTCGATAGCTGGGGACCGGATATTTGACAGGCCGTTGCTGGCTGGGATCCAACTCCCCCCGCCATTGGTACTCTTGTACAACAGGCCATAACTAACTAAATCAGTTGCCGCATAGACTGTGGATGGGTTCGACGGGTCGATGACTAGGGTCCTGACAGGCGTATAATTGGGCAAGCCGTTATTGGCCGCGTTCCAACTCCCCCCGCCGTTAGTACTCTTGAAAACTCCGCTAACATATGGGCCGGTAACTCCTGCATACAGAGTGGCGGGGTTCGACGGGTCGATGACTAGACTACCGATATCGATACCAATAAGACCGATGCTTGTCCATTGATTGATGCCCGCATTGGCCGAGCCAGCAAAATTGCCCAAAATAAGCCAGCACAAGAAGACGAGGCCCAAATGATGCCATTTTTGGGTAATGCGGTCGAAAACAGTAATAAGCTTATTCATCCCTAACCTCTTGCCTCGAAATGGCGGAGTTTTCAAGTTATAAAAGCCTTGTAGGGCGGGCAAACGGCTCTATCGTTTGCCCACATGGAATCTGGCGCGAGTCGGTGGGCAGGCAAAAAGATGCCTGCCCACCCTACGATAGTCAGCAACCAGTGAAAAGGCCCAACGCCCACCGCCATCATCCACGCAACCATCCCGGCTATGCCGGTTTTGCAATAGCCGGGAAACTGGCCTAGCCACTGCCCCCAGCGTCGCAAGCTATCAATCCATAAGGTGTTGGTTTTCTGGGGCAGAGTGCTCATGGTTTACCGCCGTTCTATTATCGGATTTTAAGACGCTCACTTGTTGGGAAATGGATTGCTCTCGTTCCCAAGCTCCGCTCTTATCGTTATACACAAGTCTTGTAGGGTGCGGATCGCGCACCTTAACTCTGCCTATATCTGCTAGGCGACAGCAGTGGATTGGGGTTCATATCTGGCCTTTGTCTTTATCGAAGACAAATAAAGCGTGTCTGGGCAAATATCTTGCTCGTGGGGCCACGCCACTGTGCCATCAAGCACCACCGCCCGCTTGAAATAGGCAATATCCTGCAATTCTTGAAATACACCAAAATCGAGCAGATCTGAGCAATCGTATACCCCCAACTCGCCATTGGTGAAAACCAGCTTTAATTTGTAATCATCCGTTGGCACTACTTCACGCACTCTTGGATTCATCGCGTTTACCTCAGCGGATCAATTTTGTAGGGCTGCTGACCTGTGACTGCAAGCTCCCAATCGGCGACAAGCTCATCTCTATGCAGTTCTATCCACGCTTGCAACAGTTTCATTTTGGCTTTGCATGGCGACCAGCACCCCGGCATCCACAATCACTTGCCAATTCATGCGCCGTAGTTTTCCAAATGGCGCGGATTCGTGGACAAGTCGGAGGGTGCGATCTTCGATGCTGCCGATACCCTCCCGTCTATGATAGATCACCGGCCTGCCCCCTCAAAATCCACCGATTGGTGTCTGCACCACCCGCAGATCCATGTCGGTCAGCCTGGTAACTTTGTAGAGCGGGCAAACGGCTCTATCGTTTGCCCACGCGGAATTTGGCGCAAATCGGTGGGCAGGCAAAAAGCCTGTCCTGAGCATTGCCGAAGGGATGCCTGCCCACCCTACAACTACGACTGGCGAACAGCCTTGTAGGTCGGGCGCGTCTCTTTGCGCCTGATAGTTACCAGCTAATTTGGCGGATGGATTCGGCGGGCAGATAGAGCCTGCCCACCCTACGATAGTCAGCAACCAGCGAAAAAGCCCAACGCCCGCCGCCATCATCCACGCAACCATCCCGGCGATGCCGGTTTTGCAATGGCCGGGAAACTGGCCTAGCCACTGCCCCCAGCGTCGCAAGCTATCAATCCATAAGGTGTTGGTTTTCTGGGGCAGGATGGCCATAGTTTGCCGCCGTTGTATTATCGGGTTTAAAGACGCTCAATCGTTGGGAAATGGGAGATTTGATGGATTTATATCATGCCACGGGCGCGGGTGTCCCGCCCGTAAGCGGGCCAGAGGCCCGCGCTCCCAATGTACCGCCATCAGTGCCCGCCTCGGGGAACGGAGTTCGTTCCCCTGTGCCGCGTCATTGCCATTCAGTAAAGCATGGACATGGGCGCCGTGCCTCGCGGCGATTTGCTTCCGCCAACTGTAGGGCCGGGTTTTGCTGCGAGTCCGGTCGCCGCGAGACGCGGCGCCCACGAATCTTGGCACACGCTTCTCGCTTAACTTAAAGGCGGTAACACGCCGCGTGGCAATGCGGTTTAGGGCGCCTGCGCCGTCCGCGGCCCGCCGCGCGGGACTATGGGACTCCACGCGGCATATGGGGAAATCAACGGGGCGGGCCCAGGCGGTCACCCGGCGGCGGCGGCGGCGTACCGCTGATTGCCGAGTGTCCACTGCGGACAAACCCCAAGGTGATTAGCGCCGGCGTGGCATAGGCGAGCTTGCCCAGCTTCTCCAGAGCCGTGCGCCGGTCGGGCCGTTCGCACGCTGCCGGGCCGGCTTCCGGGGGGATTCCGTTGCGTTGGTGGCTGTCATTCATCTCGATTCTCCTATGGATTGTCATGGGCCGGCCTCACCGGCCCGGCGGGGCGTTGGGGGCCTGCTTACTGGCCCAGATAGCGCCAGGTGAAGCGCCGTGTCTTGCCGGTCATGGACACTGCCAGGCCGTTGGCGTAGCGTGGGTTGGTGGGAGAGATTAGTAGCTTGTTGTCGGCATCGAGCAGCAGCGAGCGGGCCAGAATCTTGGGGTCGCCCTGCCAGCGCAGCCAGACCTGCGCCCCCGGCTGGTCGGCGCGGATCTCAAAGTTCCAACTCGTCGGCCCGCCCTGCGCGGGCCGGTAGTCGCTGGCGTAATCGCCGGCCTGCGCGCCCCATTCCGGGTGCGGGAACACCAAGGTGAGGTAGGGCGCGGCGAAGGGCTTGAGTTCGGCCAAGTCGTTGCTGTCGTAGCCGTCCTTGGCGTCAAGCAACTGGCCGAGCAGGTTGTTGCTGTCCTTGAAGCCGGCCTGCGGGTTTTCCACGGAAAGCCGGACGTACCAGCCGCCGTTCGGCAGCGTGTCGGCGGCGGCGGGCGGGGCGATCCAGTCCAGCCAAGCCAGCCACCAGGGCAGGCGGGCCAGGGTTTCGGTGGGCGCGGGCGCGGCTTGGCCGGTGGTCGTCGCGGTCGCCGGGATCATCAGTTGGAAGTGCAGGCCGCTGGCGCCGGGCAGCATTTTGACCCAGAAGGATTTGAACACCGGCAGTGTGCCGACCATGCCGGGGGTGCTGTCGTCGTAAACGTCGTAGCCGTTGCCGTTCCAGACCCAGAAGGTCTTGGCCATGAAGCCCTGCGCCTCGGCGGCGGTGGGGGTGTAGCGGGTGTTGTTTTCGACGCAGTACAGCAAGACCTTGGACCAGTCGATGCCGTAGGGGAACGGGTTGCCGACGAGGTTGTAGCGGTTGGTGCTGTCGGTCGAGGGGGTGAGCGGGATCGAGTAGCAGCCGTTGGTGGTGTTGCAGGGGAAGCCGGTGGTGGCGGGCGTCGCGCTGCCGCTGGCGATGATGACTGAGCCGTTCGTCGGCGTGTCCAAGCTGTCCAGCCAGAAGCCGGTGCCGGGGGCGACCGTGTCGGTTAGCGCGGATTTGGCGTAGGCATTGGTTGCGGGATCGAAGGTGTACAGCACCCAGTTGCTGTCGTAGTCGCCTGATGGGAAGTTGTTGCCGCTGCCGAAAGTGCCATCAACCGTCGCGGTGGTCGGCTGGCAGGGGCTGGCGATCATCTGCCATTGGTTGGTGGTCAGGCCGGTGCCGAAGGCGCAGGGGAAGGTGTAGGCGGAGGCCGCGCCGGTGAGACTATTCTTTCCGTATGCGCCGGCCAGTGCGGTGTTGCCGGACAGGGCCACCGCGTAACCGAAAGCGTCAGCCGCCGCACCGGTTAGCTTTTGCTGTTGGGTCCATGCCGTGCCTGACCGGGTAAAAACATAGGCCGCGCCGGCGTTGAATGCGCCGACCAGGGCGGTGTCGCCGGACAGGGCTGTCGAGAGGCCGAAATAGTCGCCCGGCTTGGTGTCGGTGCCGGCGAGGATTTGCTGTTGCGTCCATACCGTACCCGAGCGGGTATAGACATAGCCGGCATTTTTGTTCTGCGTGCCGACCAGGGCGGTGTCGCCGGACAGGGCCACCGCGTAGCCGAACAAGTCATTCGCCGCGCTGTTAGAGGCGGTGAGCACCTGCTGTTGGGTCCATGTCGCGCCCGAACGGGTGTAGACAATGGCTGCGCCGGCGGCGGAGTTTCTTCCCTGCGCGCCGACCAGGGCGGTGTCGCCGGACAGGGCCACCGAGACGCCCAATGAGTCACCCGCCACGCCGGCAAGCGTTTGCTGCAAGGTCCAACTCGCGCCCGAACCGGTGTAGACATAGGCCGCGCCGGCGCTGGAATTTCTTCCGGGCGCGCCGATTAGGGCGGTGCCGCCGGACAAAGCCACCGTCTGGCCAAATAGGTCGGACGCCGCAGCGCCGGTGAGCTTTTTTTGTTGGGTCCAGACTGAACCCGAACGGGTGTAGATATAAGCCGCGCCGGTGTTGGAATTCTTTGACCATGCGCCGACTAGGGCGGTGTCGCCGTACAGGGCCACTGCGGCGCCGAAAGAGTCATTCGACGCGGCGTCGGCAGCGGTGAGCTTTTGCTGCTGGCTCCAGGCCGCACCCGAACGGACGTAGACATAAGCCGCGCCGGCGTGGGAATTCTTGCCGAATGCGCCAACCAGGGCGGTGTTGCCGGACAGGGCCACCGAGTAGCCAAAATAGTCGCCCGTCGCGCCGTCGGAGGCGGTGAGCGTCTGCGCGCTGTTGACCAGCGGATCGACCGTGACCGGCCAAGCCGCGCCCCGCGCATCGACCTGAATCTGGATCGCGTCCCCCGCCAGCGCCAGCCGGGCCGGCAGCGTTTTGCCCTGGGCGTCGGTGACTTTCAGTTCGCGGTAGTTGAGCACCGCCGCGCCGTCCGCCGTGTGGAGGCTGAGTGCTTGCGCCCCGTCCTTGAGCTTCGGGCGCAAGCCGCCTTCGACCTGTAGCGCCAGCACCGCCTCGCCGCCGGCGGCAGGCGGCTCGGCCAGCGTGAAGCCCTGTTCCAGCCCTTCGGGCCGGTTCTCGTACCATTCGGTGAGCTTGCCCCTGCGGTATTCGACGCGGCTATCCGTGGCCGAGACGACCGCCGGGGCTACCGGCTTGACCGCGCCCGGCGCACCGTAGCCGCCTAGCCTTAGGCCGAAACGCCAGCCGCCGCCCTGTTGCGCCGGGGCGACCTCGACCGCCTCGGGGCCGAAGCGGAGCGCGAAGCGGTTGGCCGGGTTGGCGGCGCTGTAACGGCCCGGGCCGTCCGGCTCGACGCGGCGCTGCGTGGCCTCCACCGCCGCCCGCAACGCCGCCGGCATCCCGTCGGCAGCCGCCGCCCACAGGGGCTGTGCCACCGCCGCCAGCAAGGCCAGCGCCCCGATCTTCATTGTTTTGTGTGCCATCAGCTTTTCCCCTGCAAAACATTATTAAACATAGATTTATCAAGGAGCTTGGCAATGGTGCCGAAACCGGGCGGGGTTTGCAACCAACGCGGTTAAGTTGCGCGGCGCATGTCTGTGGGGCGGCCTTCAGGCTTGGTGGCCTGAAGGCCACCCTACAACCCATTGGGTCGCCGCCCCGGCGCGAAACTTTTTATTGATTAGGCCAGACGGCGTGGTCTATAAGATGGGACTTACGCAGAACTGCTTTGCCATGGCCGTGCTTCGATACCTCAGCACGAACGGGGCTTTGCGTAAATCCTATATAGCGCATCATCCCGCCCGCCCAATCCTTTGGAGAACCCCATGCCCACCGTCTACGACCTCAAACCCCGCTTCCAAGACCTGCTGCGCCCGCTGGTGCGCAAGCTGGCAGCAAGGGGGATCACGCCCAATCAAATCACCTGGGCGGCGTTTGGCTTGTCCCTGCTCGGCGGCTTGGCGATGGCCGGTTGGCCGGGGGAGCGCTGGCCGTTTTTGCTGGTTCCGGCGCTGTTGTTCGTCCGCATGGGCTTGAATGCCATCGACGGGATGTTGGCGCGGGAGCATGATTTGCGCTCGCCGCTAGGGGCCATGCTTAATGAATTGGGCGACGCGGTGGCCGACGCCGCGCTGTACCTGCCCTTGGGGCTGGTGTCCGGCGTCAGTGGCGCGGCGGCGGCGGTGTTCGCGGTGCTGGCGGTGGTCAGTGAGTTGGCCGGCGTCGCCGCCGTGCAGATCGGCGCGAGCCGGCGTTACGACGGACCCATGGGCAAGAGCGACCGCGCCTTCGCCGTCGGCGTCGTCGGCCTGTTGTTGGGGCTGGGCGTCGCGCCGGGTTTCTGGCTGTCCGGCTTGCTGTGGGGCTTGTCGGCCTTGTTGCTGCTGACGGCGGCGAACCGGGTGCGCAAGGCATTAGAGGAGGTCGCGCCATGATGGAACTGGCGGTCAAACCAAATGTGTTGTGGGCGGTGGCGGGCTTGTTCGCGCTGTTGTTGTCGGCCTCGCTGATCGTCTTCCTGTTGGGGCGGGCAAACCCCGCGAAGAACTATGCCGAACTGCGCCAGCGGGTGAATTCCTGGTGGGTGATGGTGGTGATGTTTACCCTGGCGATGGTATTGAGCCGCACACTGTCCTTTGTGTTCTTTGGCTTCATGAGCTTCCTCGCGCTCAAGGAATATCTAAGCCTGATTCCGACCCGCCGCGCCGACCGGCGGGTATTGTTCTGGGCTTATCTGACCATTCCGCTGCAATATTATTGGGTCGCCATCGGCTGGTATGGGATGTTCATCATCTTCATCCCGGTTTATGTGTTTCTATTCCTGCCGATGCGCATGGTGTTGGTCGGCGAAACCAAGGATTTTCTACACGCGGCGGGCGTCATGCATTGGGGCTTGATGGCGACGGTGTTCAGCGTGAGCCATCTGGCTTTCTTGCTGGATTTGCCCGAGGCCAACAATCCGGCGGGGGGCGGGGCGGGCTTGGTGTTGTTCTTGGTGTTCCTCACCGAGTTCAACGACGTGGCGCAGTATGTCTGGGGCAAGCTGCTGGGCCGGCACAAGATTATCCCCAAGGTCAGTCCGAACAAGACTTGGGAAGGATTTTTGGGCGGCGTCGCCACCAGCGCCGCTTGCGCCTGGCTGCTGGCCCCGTGGCTGACCCCCTTGGATTTGCGGCATGCCCTCGCGGCGGGTCTCATGATCCCGGTGGCCGGCTTCATCGGCGACGTGGTGATTTCCGCCGTCAAGCGCGACATCGGCGTCAAGGATTCCGGCAGCTTGTTGCCGGGCCATGGCGGCATCCTTGACCGCATCGACAGCCTGACCTATACGGCCCCGCTGTTTTTCCATTTCATCCGCTATTTCTATTTTTAAGCCATGGTCCGCCTGCTGCGTTTTTTGTTTTTCGGCGTGTTCATCCGCGCATTGGTGTTGGTTTTGCTCGGCCTGAATGTGCGCCACCGCGAACGCCTGCCCGCGCAGGGACCGGCGATCCTGATTGCCAACCACAACAGCCATTTGGACACGATGGTGCTGATCAGCCTGTTGCCCTTGCGCCTGCTGCCCCGCATCCATCCGGCGGCGGCGCTGGATTATTTCCTGCGCAACCGCCTGCTGGCGTGGTTTGCCCTGAACATCATCGGCATCATTCCCGTGACGCGCGCACCGTTAGCCCGCGCCACCCGCCAGCCTAAACAGGAGGCCGCGCCGACCAGCGTCCACCTGTTGGGCGGCTGTTTCCAGGCGTTGGAGTGCGGCGACATCCTCATCTTCTTTCCCGAAGGCACCCGTGGCGAGCCGGAGCAACGGGCCAAATTCAAGTCGGGCATCGCCCATCTGGCCGAACACTATCCCGCCGTTCCCGTCATCCCGATCTTCATGCATGGCCTGGGCAAGGCCTTGCCCAAAGGCGAGGCCATCCTGGTGCCGTTCTTCTGTGACGTGTTTGTCGGCGAAGCCCTGCATTGGACCGGCGAACGCGCCAGCTTCATGGACGCGCTGGAAATGGCCGTAAAGCAATTGCAGGAGGAAGGGCGGTTTGCCGAGTGGGAGTAGGAGCGCCCCATGGGCGCGACCCGCTTGCATCGACTGCGCCGCACCGAGGTAAGGGCGCGACCGGCCCTGATTCATCGCGGGCATGGCCCGCTCCTACGGAGCAATGCCGCAATTTTTCTTGACAGCACCAAACATCTCTCACAAACTTAACGACGTTAAATAAAAGAGAGGTGTTTCAATGGGCAGTTCAGCACGGCGCGAGCGCGAGCGGCAGCAGGTGCGGCGGAAGATCCTCGACGCGGCACGGGAGTTGTTCGTCGCCGAGGGCTATGACGCGGTGACGATGCGGCGCATCGCCGAGGCCAT
>CAZOTR010000165.1:0-9126 GCA_964582755.1 uncultured Methylococcaceae bacterium
CTCCTTAAATTTTGATAGCACACACCAACGGTGTCGAATTTGACTGCCTAACGACAGCGTTCAGCCGCCCGCCGCCACGGTTGAACCTTAATTCAGCAAACGACCTTGCGGCGGCGGGTCGGCTGGAACGCATTGTTAGGGGATTGATATGCCTAATAAACCTTTATTTGAGTTACACGGGCCAGACGGCAAAAAAATGGGAGCTTTATGAAAACGGCATCATGACAGGCTTTCCTGAAGCAACAATAGTGATAAATCATGCTTTGTTGCGCATAAACGCATTACTCGCCGGGGAAAAACAACTGCCAGCAGCGGGCATCGCCAACGAGCAAACCTAGGCAGTTTTCCTTCTTCGGCTTTGCGCATGGGTTGGCGTTGAAAATTGAAGCCATAGCAGAAGCGCCGGGAGAAAAATAGACCGTTACAACGTTCCTTTCGGTGTCGTAGCGAGAAAATACCGCCATGTCGGTTGGGTTGCCAGACGAAGCAAATAACGGAAGCCAAGCTTCCTGTATTGCGTAGCTCGGGCCATAGGCTTGGATACCGTCACCAATTTCCTTGTAATACCACTGACTCATGTTTTTACTCGCTATGCGTAATTGGAAGATATTTGAAAATGGCAGATGACAAGCCGCCCCCTAACTCTGAATTATGCGTACCGGCGGACGCATTTTCCGTGTTATGCGCCCCAAGCCGGGACGCCTATCACGGCGGCCATGGGCGCTTAACGTTGGACATTGATGTTACACCTATTCGTTGCGAAGTCAATAATTATCCACGGCATCCCTTGCGCATAGAAGGAAGTCTTAGAGAACAGTTGATTGCAATGAATTACCAGGCTTTATGCCAAGTGTTTTTCAGGTTGTGGGAGGTTTCCCCATGTCTGCCGAGCCGTTTAATGCGTCCATGCCGCCGGTTATGCCGCCGGGGCAAACCCGTCATCGCGGCCTGCCGGAAAAGACACGCGATATCCTGCGGCTGAGGCATTGCAAGGCCGGGTGCGGTGAGGAACGAACCGTTCGCGTTCTTCGCAAAATGGGTGCGCGGCGCGGTTCGTTTCTCGCCGTATCCGGCATTGGTGTGCCTTGCCGCGTTTACGCGGCATGTGCCGCTCACCACCTGTCATTTTGCTGGATGGCCCGGTCGAGCGTGGACTTTCCCCTTTGTGAAAGGGGGGAATCTAGTGATAGGTGGCAAGACATCTGCCGTTGCCCCGCCATTGGCTTGAGGCAGCGAGGCATGGACGGAGCTTTGCCTATTTTGTTTGCCTGCCTTATTGGGCCATAATTCAGGCCAAACCCTTGCCAAGAAGGCTTGCATATGGACAGAACCTATCGCTTTGGGCGGGCAAAGCCAGCCAGCCGGAATCCTTCGCGCTTTATCGGCGGATTCCTGGCCTGCTTTTCCTTGCTTGCCCCGCCGGTGGCGGCGGAAACTTCGGCGGGCTTGCCCGGCTTGAAGCCGGACCAACAAAGCCTCGTTGCCGCGCTGGCTAGCGCTTGCCCAACTGCTGTCGGCGAGCTTGCCGTCCGTTGCCGCCAATTGCAGGCGCTAGGCCCGGCCCAGCAGCGCCAGGCCATCCTGAGCTTGATGCCTTACCAGTTCCTGCCGCAAACCGGGATGCCGGTGAAGCTTTGGCCCAAGCAAATTTGGCCGCGTTCGCGGCGGGATTCCGGTGGCGGGGAGGCGTCCGGCGGGGGTGATGTCGATGGCCAGAGAATCCCGCTGTCGCCCGGCGCGACAGGCGGCGGGGCGGGGGAGGCGGTTTTCCGCGACGGGCCGTTGGGCTTGATTGTGCAGGGCAAATTCCAAACTGGCGGCAAACATGTGCCTTTGGGCGGGTTCAGCGCCGACGCTTATGAATTGACTTTGGGGGTGGATTATCGCTTCACCGACCAATTGGTGATGGGCGGCGCGTTCGCTTACAACTATACGGATACGCTGATGGATAAGGACGCGGGCAATATGCGTTCAAATATTTACCGGGCGCAGATATTTGGTGATTATTACTTGCCGGCGGATGTGTATGTGAACTGGCTGGGAATCTATACGGCTTATGACAACAACTTGCAACGCAAATTCGGCTATGCGGGGTATGTGGGCCATACGGCCAGCACGCCGGATGCCGACCTTTATAGCCTGGCGGCGTCCATCGGCAAGGATTTCCAGCGCGAGGAATGGCTGTTTGGCCCATATCTGCGCACGGAGTATTTGCGTTTGCGGATCGATGCCTACCGCGAGCAGGGCGGGCAGGGTTTGGCTTACGCGGCCGGGGCGCAGTCTGTCGATTCTTTAATTTTGATTCCCGGTTTGCAACTCAGCCATGTGTTCAGCCTGCCCTGGGGGGTGCTGACGCCTTCGGTGCGCTTCGAGTACGAGCATCAGTTTCTCAACGACAACCAAAGCGTCGATTTGCGGCTGGCCGACGCGCCCGCCGGCACGGGGCGGTTTTTCCTGGCCACCGGGGCGCCCGACCGCGATTACTACAATCTGGGCGGCGCTATCACGGCCACGTTTCCAGGCGGCGCGGCCTTCTTGCATTATGAGACCCGGCTGGGGCAGGCCAATCTGAGCAGCCATATTGTGGAGCTGGGCGTCCGCGTGCCGTTTTAAGCCGCTGTCTGCCGGGCGGCTTGCGTTGCGCTGGCTTCGGCGTAACATTTTCTTTCTTAAACTTCCCAGCCAAAAATCAGACCATGAGCCTTATCAAACGCTTGCATCACGCTTCTTTGGTGGCGTCCGACCTCGCCGCCTCACGCGCCTTCTACGAGGGGGTGCTGGAATTGCAGGTCAATCCGACCCGGCCTAATTTCGCTTACGACGGGATGTGGTACGACATTGGCGAGCAGATGATCCATCTGCTGGTGGTGCCGAATCCCGACGCGGGCGTCACGCGGCCCGCGCACGGCGGCGTGGACCGCCATACCGCGCTGTTGGTGGAGGATTTGGACGAGTTGGCCGCCCGCTTGGACCAGGCGGGCGTCGCGTACAGCCTGAGCAAATCCGGGCGGCGGGCGCTGTTTTGCCGCGACCCGGACCAGAATGCCTTGGAGTTCATAGAAGTGCGCGGAATTTAGGCATGACACCCCGGCTAAGGGGGTGTTATGCCTTCTGAAAGGCTCCCCTCGTTTTAAAGGGGGGCATCCCGCGTTTCTTTCGACATCACCAGCGCCCACAGGCTATCCGCGAACACTAGGCTACCCACGCGGTAGCCGTTGGCAATCCCCTTGGCGATTTCTTCGTCTGGAAATTCGGCTTCGGCATGGAAGTATTGGGTCGGGGGGTTGTCCGTTTGCGACATGACTAGCGCCCAACCCCCTTCGCCATAGGCAAGGCTGCTCACATGGTAGCCGTTGTTCCAGCCCGCCTCGATTTCGTCCCTCGGAAACTCCGGTGTTTTAAACCATTGTTGCAAGGTGTAAGCGCTGCCTTGCGACAGGACCAGCGCCCAAATTCCGTCGCCATAGGCGAGGTCGGTCACTTGGTAGCCGTTGTCCCAGGCGGCGGCGATGGCCTCTTGCGGGAAGGCGGATGTGGCATGCCATTGTTGCAAGGTGTAGGTGCTGCATTGGGACTGGAGCAGCGCCCATTGCCCACAGCCATGGGTCAGGCCGGTCACTTGGTAGCCGTTGGCCCAGCCGTTGGCAATCTCGTTGGCCGGAAAATACGCCGTGGTATGCCGCTGCTGCCACGGGCAGCCGGTCTTTTTCGACAAGCCCAATACCCAGCGGTTGTTGGCGCATTGGAGATGGATGACGTGGTAGCCTTCTTCCTGGCCCTTGGCAATTTCCGCAAACGGGAATTGCCCGCTCAGGCTGAAGATTTCATCCGGCGCGGCGGGCGGGGGCGCGATGGCCGATGGCTTGTGTTTGCGCTTTGGGTCGGCGCGGACGGCGGCCACTGTGGCGTAAACGAGGATGGCCAAGGCAATGATAAGCGGGAAAAATTCAGGGATCATGGGCATGTTTGCGAATGGAGTGAAAAAGTCCTGGCGGTGGCCGCGGCGGGGAAGCCCGAGGGGTTTGCGCTCCGCCGTCAGCAGGGATGGGGCATGGCTATCGCGAATTGGCGCAGTTGCAGCGTCGGCGTGAACCCGGCCCGCTCCGCAGGATTGTCGAAGGGCGGGATGATGTCGTCGCAGGGCAGGGTCATTTCGTAGGGGATGGCCGCGCCTACGCCCTTGCTTTTGGTGTAGACACGCCACCAGGCGTTGCCATCGCCCAGGCGCAGGTCACGCGCAGTCGTTTGGCGATAGGCGTTTTCCAGTTCGTGCAGGATAGCCAAGCTGCGTTGGCAATAGTGCTTGGTGTCAAAATGCCACGGCTCTTGGGCATCGGTGGCCGTCAGCACGCCAATGCCCTTGCTGAGTTCCAAATCGCGCATGGCCAGCAGGGGGCGGAGGGTGCCGGGGGCGGGGCCGTCCGCGATGGCGTAATAGGTTTCCCCGGTGCAGCTTCGCCCGGTTTCACGAAAAAACCGGACATCCAGCATGTAAAGCAAGCTGAAAAGTTTCACCGGATTGTTTTGGGAAATTTTTGCAAACCGGTGGGCGGCGTTGACGAGGCGTTCCCGTTCAACGGTTTTTGGCATTTTCTGTTGCATGTGCATGGTCGTCCTCCGGGTTATGGGGCGGCAGGGCCGCTCATGATGTGGTATGCCAGGGGAACTCCTTATGGCCAGTCATAGCGTGTCAAGCAACAACAATGCCATCCACAAAAACACCCGGCGGCGGGCGGCGGGATGGCTACCGAGAGGGCTGCGCCGGTTGTTGCGCTGAATGCCCGCCTTGCCCCGCGCGCGAGTGCCGACAGTATTCCAATGATGTCTTTAGGGGTTGCCGCCGGCGCGGAATCTCGGCGGCAGGCCGTTCCGCAATATTTTGGTGCGCAGGCCGCGTGACGGTGCGCGTGTGCGCGGATTTCCTGTGCGGGGACGGGTAGCCCGAGGCCGCCGCGGCCCAGCGGGCGGCACGGTGTTAAGGATTTAGTCCGTTTACCGAAAACGCCTTGTGCGATCTGTTATTATCGGGAAACCGGGTGGAGCGCGTTTAGTGGCGAATTGCGACGCTAACCAGGCAAATAGCGATATGCGGCTAACCCTCAATACTGAGTATTCAATATGCAACTTACCCCCCAAGGCGCACAAATCGTCGAGGAAATCGCCCGCCGCTACGCTGTCAGCGTGGACGCGGTCATGACTATGCTCCAGGCCGTCAACAATGGCGGAGGCACCATGGCGCAGTTCAGCCATCCCGATTTCGGCGGGTCGGGGCAGTGGATGCAGGGCGGCATGACCATGGTCGGCGACATGTTCAACAACAACCTGAAGGCCAAGGTCGACAACCTTTGCTACGAACTGGCCGACTTGCTGGCCAGCCAGCAGATGTTCGCGCCGCCGCCGCAGACTCAGAGCCAGGGCGGCTACGGGCCGGCCAGCCTGTTTGTGGAAAACACCGGCGGGCAGTGGTGGCCGGCGGAGCTGGGCAGCCCGTCTTCCAGCGGTTCGCAGAACAACCTCCGCTACGCCATTTTCCCCTCCATGCGGCGCTTGGCGATTGAAATCAACGGGCAACTGACGGTTTACGACACCCTGGACCATCAAATCGGCGGCGTCGGCCAGCAACAAGGCTCGGGTGCGTCCTTCACCTTCACCAGCCAATACGGCGTGGTGCCGGTGGGCAGCTTGCCGGTCGTCAACGCCGCCGGCAACGCGCAGCCGTCCGGCTTCCAGCCCGCGCCTTACGAGGCACCCGCTTACGCGCCGCCGGCTTACGAGCCGTCTGGCGCCAACGAAGGCGACATCTTCGCCAAGATCGAGCGGCTGGCCGAGCTTCGCCAGCGGGGCATCCTGACCGACGAGGAGTTTTCGGCGAAGAAAGCCGAATTGCTGAGTCGGCTCTGAATGTATATCCGCATCGGTTATGACATCAGTCTGCGCTTCCCCGCGCCGACGGAAATGATCATGATGCTGCACACGCATCCGAGCTTGAGCGCGTCGATGCGGACTTACGAGCATTTGGCCAGCGATCCGCCGGTGGCGCTGGAGCCTTTCATTGATCTGTACGGCAACCATTGCACGCGGACCCGTTGCGCCGCCGGGGTGTTGCGCCTGCGCAATGACGCCATCGTCCACGATAGCGGCCTGCCTGACCTCCAAACGCCCGACGCCCGCCAGCACAGCCTGGGCGAACTGCCCACCGACACGCTGCATTATTTGATCGGCAGCCGCTATTGCGACCTCGAACTGCTTTCCGACATTGCTTGGAATTTGTTCGGGCAGGGGCCGACCGGCTGGGGCCGGGTGCAGGCGATTTGCGACTGGGTCCACAACCATGTGAGCTTTGGCTACCAATACGCCCGCGTGGACCGCACCGCCTACCAGACGTTCCTCGAACGCCGGGGCGTGTGCCGCGACTATACCCATCTTGCCATTGCCTTCTGCCGCTGCATGGGCATTCCGGCCCGTTACGCCACCGGCTATCTGGGCGACATCGGGGTGCCTGCCGACCCCAATCCTATGGATTTCAGCGCCTGGTTCGAGGTGTTCCTAGGCGGGCGCTGGCATACTTTCGACGCCCGCAACAACACGCCGCGTGTGGGCCGGATTCTCATGGCGAGGGGCCGGGATGCCGCCGACGTGGCCTTGGCGACCACCTTCGGCCAGCATGTGCTGGAGAATTTCACCATCTGGACCGACGAGATTTCCGAGGAGCAGGCCAGGGCGGGCCTGTGAGCGGGGCCGGCGGCTTGATCCGGCTGGAGCGGGTGCCTGAAGCTTTGCTGGACATCCCGGCAACTGAACTGCACCGGCTGTTCCCCGAACCCGCCTTGCTGTCTATAGCCGGCGTCCAGCCGGCACCGTTGTTTGTCTCCGTGCTGTTGCACGGCAACGAAACCAGCGGGCTGGCGGTTGTCCAGTCTTTGCTGAGAAGCCACATCGGCCGGCCTTGGCCGCGCACGGTGGCGTTTTTCTTCGGCAATGTCCAGGCGGCGCGGGCGGGTTTGCGGCGCTTGGACGGCCAGCCGGATTTCAACCGCATCTGGCCGGGGGCGGAATTGGATGCCGGCCCGCAGGCCCGCATGGCGCGGGCGCTGGTCGAGGAGATGGCGGGGCGCGGGGTGTTCGCCAGCATCGACGTGCATAACAACACCGGCTCGAACCCCCAGTATTCCTGCGTGGAGCGGCTGGACCCGCACACTCTGGGCCTGGCCGCGCTGTTCGGCCCGCTGGTGGTTTACAGCCCCTACCCCAAAGGCACGCAGACCGGCGCGTTTGCCGGGCTTTGCCCGTCGGTGACGCTGGAGTGCGGCCAGCCGGACGACCCTGCCGGCGTGGCCAGGGCGGCGGGATTCATCGACGGCTGCCTGCGTTTGGCGGAGATTCCCCGCCGCCCGCCGCCGGATTTGTTCCATGCCCTGGCCCAGGTGACGGTGCGCGACGGCGTCCGTTTCAGCTTTTCCGACCCCAAGGCCGATCTCTTGCTGCGCGGACAATTGGACCGCTTGAACTTTGCCGAGCTTAAGCCCGGCACCGTCCTGGGCCGGATGGCCGCGTTGCCGCCGGGAACGCCTTTGCCGTTGGTTGCCTGCACGGATGATGGGCGGGATGTCGCCGCCGAATTCTTCCAAATTGAACAAGGGCAGTTGGTTTTGCGCAAAACCGCCATGCCGTGCATGTTGTCCTTGGATGAGCGCGTCATCCGCCAAGATTGCCTGTGCTATCTCATGGAGCGGATTCATTCCCGTTTAACGGACTGTTGACTTCTTCCGGCCCGTGCCGGTCGAACGAAACCACGCCTTGCCTGCGCCCGCATGATACAATGCGCCACATTTTTGCTATCTAATCGAAAAAATGCGTGCCGATATGAAATTTAATACGATGCGTCCCGTTTTGCTTTGCCTGTTTCTCGTCTTGATAGGCTTGGTGCGTCCGGCCTGGTCCTTGGACCCGGCGTTGATTCCGGCCGCGCCCGATGTCGGCGCGAAAGCCTATATTTTGGTGGACCACTTCAGCGGGCGGGTGCTGGCGGAAAACAACGCCGACCAGCGCCTGGAGCCGGCCAGCCTGACCAAGATCATGACGGCTTATGTGGTGTTCCGCGAACTGGCGAAGGGCAGCCTCAAGCTGGACACCATGGTCACGGTCAGCGAGAAGGCTTGGCGCACCGAAGGCTCGCGCATGTTCGCCCAGGTCGGCGCGCAAATCTCGGTGGAAAACCTGCTCAAGGGCATGATCGTGCAGTCCGGCAACGACGCCAGCGTGGCCTTGGCCGAGCAGGTGGCCGGCGACGAGGCGGTGTTCGCCCAGGTGATGAACCAGAACGCCGAGCGGCTGGGCATGAAGAACACCCACTACAAGAACAGCATGGGCCTGCCCGACCCGGACCACTACACCACGGCCCGCGACTTGTACATCCTCACCCACGCCCTCATCGAGGAGTTCCCGGAATACTACAAATGGCACTCGATGAAAGAGTTCCTGTTCAACAACATCAAGCAGACCAACCGCAACAAGTTGTTGTGGCAAGACTCCACCGTGGACGGCGTGAAGACCGGCCACACCGAAGGCGCGGGCTATTGCCTGGTCGCCTCCGCCCTGCGCGAAGGCATGAGGCTGATTTCTGTGGTGCTGGGCACCAAGAGTGACAGCGAGCGGGCCAACGCCAACAAAGCCTTGCTCAATTATGGCTTCCGCTTCTATGAAACCCGTTCCCTCTACAAGGGCGGCGAGAAGCTGGCCGAGGCGCGGGTGTGGAAGGGCGACACCAGCATGGCGGAAGTGGGATTGCTGAAAGATTTCTATGTCACCTTCCCGCGTGGCCAGTACCAAAACCTGAAAGCGTCGATGGAAGTCAACAATTCCACCGTCGCCCCGGTGGAGCAGGGCGGCAAGCTGGGCGCGATCAAGGTCGTGCTGGGCGACAAGCCGGTGGGGGAAGTCGATCTGGTGTCGTTGAAGCCGGTCCCAGAGGGCGGTCTTTTCCGCCGCGCCTTGGACTCGCTGCAACTGATGTTCAAGAAATAGCTTATGTTCCGCGCCGGACGGACCCGGCCGGCGTAGGCAATGCCCGCGCAGGCGTGTGCCGCCCGTGAGAGTTCGACGGCTGGAGAATCTTTTCTTTACCTA
>CAZOTR010000166.1:0-9085 GCA_964582755.1 uncultured Methylococcaceae bacterium
TTGGCGGCGGGGGCGGAGAGCCAGGCGTTGTCCACCATCTCGCGCTCCAACTGGCCCTTGCCCCAGCCGGCGTAGCCCAGAGCCACCAGGGCTTTGCGCGGCCCCTTGCCGACGCTGATGGCCTCCAGGATGTCGCGGGAGGTGGTTAGGGAAATGCCGGGGGCGACTTGCAAAGTGGAATCCCAATGCCCTATCGGCTCGTGCAGGACGAAGCCGCGCTCGGGCTGCACCGGGCCGCCGAAGAAGATGGGCATCTTGCCCACCTCGGCCTCGCCCAGGTCGATGTCCATCTGCCGCATGATGTCGCCCAGGGTCAGTTCGGAAGGGCGGTTGATGATGATCCCCAAGGCGCCTTCGGCGGTGTGCTGGCACAAATACGTCACCGTCTTGGCGAAAAACGGGTCGGCCATGCCGGGCATGGCGATGAGGAAATGGTTGGTCAGGTTGTCGGTTTGCTCGATCATGGCGGTAGTATCGGCCCAGCGGTAAAAGCCTGCAAGTCGGAAACGCTTAACGGCACGTTTCCACGCGATTGTCGATGGCGAAACAAAAGGCGCGGGTGATGACCAGGACATCGGCCTGCTGCTTTAGTTCTTCCGGGAACGGCGCGAACGGCGCGGCCAGCCGCACGACACGTTGCGCCGCCTCGTCCAGCACCGGCTGGCCGGAAGACTGGCGCAGCTTGATGTTGTAAACGCTGCCGTCCGGCTTGACGCCCACGGCCAGCGTCACCCGGCCGGAAAGCTTTTTCCGCCGCGCTTCGTCGGGGAAATTGAGGTTGCCGATGCGCTCCACTTTTTGTTGCCAGGCGGCTTCATAAGCCGCCGCTTTGTAGCGGTGGGCGCTTACCGCGTTGATCTCGACCACCCTAGGCTCCTTGGCCTGAAGTTCCTGCGACTGGTTGAGCTCCATGCTGAGTTCGGCAATTTGTTGGTTCAAGGATTCCGCCGTCAGGCGCGGCTGCTCGACCTCGACGCGGTCTTCCTCGCCGACATCGGCCTGCACTTTCTTTTCCGAGCGCTCCTGCATCAACTTCGGCTTGGGGCCGGTTTTGGCGACCGGCTCGGGCTGTTGCTCCAAGGCCGGCGCCAGCGGATTCTCGCCGATGCCCTGTTGGGGCGTGGGGGGCGCGGCCTTGGGCACGGCTTTTTGCTTGGCCGTGCCGCTGCCGAATTGGTTGTGGGGGGCTAGGTAATCCGCTTTTTCCGGCTCTTTGGAAGAGGGGTTTTGCACCAGGACGATGTCCAGGGATTTTTGGACCGGCGCGGGCTTGGGAAAATCGAAGCCTACCCCCAGAATCAGCAGGGCATGGAACAGGCCGGCGGCGAACAGGGCGACCAGCAGGCGGTCGTGGTTGTGAAAATCGACGCGCATGGTCCTACCTGCCGACCCGCACCATGGCTTCCACTTGGTCCAGCAGCAGGCCGCTGATGTTCAAGCCGAATTGCTTGTCCAGTTCTTGCACGCAAGTCGGGCTGGTGACATTGATTTCGGTCAGGTAGTCGCCGATCACGTCCAGGCCGACGAACACCAAGCCTTTCTCGCGCAGGGTCGGGCCGACTTGGCCGACGATCCAGCGGTCGCGGTCGGTCAGTTCGCGCCCCTCGGCCCGCCCGCCCGCCGCCAAGTTGCCCCGGCTTTCCCCGGCTTGCGGAATGCGGGCCAGGCAATACGGCACGGCCTCGCCGTTGACTACCAGGATGCGCTTGTCGCCATCGACGATCTCGGGCAGATAACGCTGGGCCATGACGAAGCGGCTGTTGTGTTGGGTCATCGTCTCCAGGATGACGCTGAGGTTGGGGTCGTTTTGGCCGACGCGGAAAATCGACGCCCCGCCCATGCCGTCCAAAGGTTTCAACACGATCTCGCCTTGTTCGCGCAAAAACGCCCGGAAGCGGCTGGCTTCGCGGGCCACCAGGGTCGGCGCGCAGCAATGGGAGAACCAAGAGGTGAATAGCTTTTCGTTGGCGTCGCGCAGCGAGCGCGGCTTGTTGATGACCGTCAAGCCCCGGCTTTCGGCGGTTTCCAAGAGATAAGTGGCGTAGATGTATTCTTGATCGAACGGCGGGTCTTTGCGCATCAACACCACATCCAGGCCGTCCAGTGGGGCGTCACACTCGTCGTGGAAGGCGAACCAGCGGGAGGCATCGCGGGCGACTTCCAGCTTCCTCATGCGGGCATGGGTGGCGCCGTCGCGCAGGTACAAATCGCCCATCTCCATGTACCAAAGCTCGAAGCCGCGCGCCTGCGCTTCCAGCAGCATGGCGAACGTGGTGTCTTTCTTGATGTTGATGGCGTCGATGGGGTCCATCACGACGCCGAGTTTGAGGCTCATGGTGCGGTTTTCCTGAGAATGATAGGTTGGCGCGGGGCAAGCCCTGCTTGACATGAAAACGGAAAATCCTTTATAAAGCACGGTTTGACGACAACCCCCTGCCGGGCGGCACTAAACCTGAGGTTAACCATGTCCAGAGAATGCCAGGTAACAGGCAAGCGACGTATTGTAGGCAATAACGTATCGCACGCTAACAACAAAACCAAGAGAATCTTCAACCCGAACCTGCACGACCGCCGTTTCTGGGTCGAGAGCGAGAAGCGCTGGGTGAACCTGCGCATCTCCTGCCAAGGCCTTAGGATCATCGACAAGAAGGGCATCGATGCCGTGCTGGCCGACATCCGCAAACGCACCGGCTCCGCCGTCTAAACCACAGGAGATTGAACCATGCGCGACAAGATCAAGCTGAATTCCAGCGCCGGCACCGGCCATTTCTACACCACCACCAAGAACAAGCGCACCATGCCGGAAAAGATGGAGATCAAGAAATATGATCCCGTCGTCCGCAAGCATGTGATGTACAAGGAAGGCAAGATCAAGTAAGCCCCTCCGCCCGGCTTAGGCTCCGGCGGACACCCCGCGCCGCTGGAGCCTTCCTGGGTTTGGCGTTCTTAGCCTGCCCCCGCAAACCTCCCCGTGCCTGGATCGACTTGGCTTGATCCCCGCAAAACCCCCCACTTTTTCCATTGCCGCTCCCCCGCGCCCCCTTTTATTTGCCCACCCAAACCCCTATTCTGTAGGGTACTATCCGGGTCGATGCCAGCAGGCATCCCCTTGAGGCAAAATTTATCGAGGTGACGCATGTTTAGCCCCAACCGTTTATTGTTCGCGTTGTTATTGGGCGGCACCTTGGCCGCCGCGCAGCCCGTCCAGGCCGCTTGGCCGATGAGCGTTGACGGGCAGTCGCTGCCCTCGCTGGCCCCCATGTTGAAGAAGGCGACGCCGGCGGTGGTCAACATTTCCACGAAGACCAAGATCGAGGTCGCCGAGCATCCGCTGATGCGCGACCCGTTCTTCCGGCGCTTCTTCGAGATTCCCAACATGCCCCGCCAGCGGGAAACTTCCAGCCTGGGGTCGGGGGTCATCGTCGACGCGAGGAATGGCTACGTCATCACCAACAACCATGTCATCGACAAGGCCGACGAAATCACCGTCACGTTGAACGACGGCCGGCAACTGGCCGCCAAGCTCATCGGCACGGACCCCGAGTCGGATGTCGCGGTCGTCAAGGTGGAGTCGAAGGATCTCACCGAACTGCCCGTGGCCGACTCCGCGCAGTTGCAGGTGGGGGATTTCGTCGTCGCCATCGGCAACCCCTTCGGCCTGGGGCAGACCGTGACCTCCGGCATCGTCAGCGCTTTGGGCCGCTCCGGCCTGGGGATCGAGGGCTACGAGGACTTCATCCAGACCGACGCTTCGATCAACCCCGGCAATTCCGGCGGCGCGCTGGTCAATCTGCGCGGCGAATTGATCGGCATCAACACCGCCATCCTCGCGCCCAACGGCGGCAATGTCGGCATCGGCTTCGCCATCCCGTCTAACATGGTGGCGCAAATCAAGAACACCCTGGTGGAGCATGGCGCGGTCAAGCGCGGGCAACTCGGCGTCAACATCCAGGACTTGACCCCGGATCTGGCGCAGGCGTTCGGCTTGAAGCAATCCCAGGGCGCGGTCATCACCGCCGTGCAGGCAAAATCTCCCGCCGCCAAGGCCGGGCTGGAACCCGGCGATATTGTTTTGGCCATCAACGACAGGCCGATCAAGAGCAGCCAGGACATCCGCAACATCATCGGCCTCCTGCCTTTGGGCGAAGAGGTCAAGCTGGAAATCCTGCGCGGTGGTGAAAGCCAGACCGTCAAGGCCGAAATCGCCGCGCCGAAAATCGTCCAGGAGGATGGCCAAAAGATCCATCCCAAACTGGCCGGCCTGCTGTTGCGCGAGGCCACCGCCAGCGACCGGGCGGAAGGCGTCCTCATCGAGAAAATCCACACCGGCGCCTATGCCTTCCAGGCCGGCCTGCGCCCCGGCGATGTCATCGTCATGGCAAACCGCCAGCCGGTCGCCTCGCTGGACGATTTGAGGCGGGCGGCGGGCGGCAGCCGTGAACTGTTGCTGAACATCCAACGCGGCGAAGCCGCCTTCATGCTCATGTTGCGTTGAGCCAAATCGTCTAGCCATGTCCGCCTCTGAAACGCACACCGCCGCCAACCGCTTCCGCTTTCTGGCCGAAGCCGTCGCCTGGCGTTACCGCGCACAGGGATTTGCCGTCCGTTGGCGGGTGCATAAAAAGCTTTTGCGCGACCCCCTTTACCGCGAACTGGTCGCGGCGGGCCGCCTGCCCACGGAGGGGCTGGTGCTGGACTTGGGCTGCGGGCGGGGTGTGTTCCTGGCGTTGCTGGTTGGCGCGCAGGCTTTGGGGATGGGGGGGGGCGGAAAATGCGGGGCGAAACTCAGCCTGATGGGCATCGAGCCGCGTCCCGAGTTGGCTGAATCCGCCCGCCTGGCCTTGGCCGGGCAGGCGGAGATCGTCACCGCCGATCCGCGCCACGCGGTCTTGCCCGCCTGCCGCACGGCGGTTTTGCTGGAGGTGTTGCTCCACCTGGAACGTGAAGAGCAGGACCGGCTCCTGGAGCGCCTCGTGGCGGCGCTGGAGGAGGGGGGGCGGCTTATCCTGCGCGAACCTGACGCCGGGGCGGTTGGGCAGTGGATAATCATGCGGTTTTGGGCGGGCTTGCCCGGTGGCGGGCGCAGACCGCGCCCCCATCCTAGGAGCGGCGAGGAATGGCAAAAGCGCTTGGAGTCCTTGGGGCTACAGGTCGAAAGCCGCGTGGCGGAAAGCTGGATGGGATTCTCCAAAGTGTTGTTGACAGCCCGCAAAATCGGATGAGGGGTCTCCGTCAACCGGACGATTTGCGCAGGGACACAATGCGGCCTTCACCTTTCTTGGCCCGCTGCATCGGCCTTTTCCTGTTTTTGTTCTTGGGCGCGGGCGTGGAATGGATGCTTTCCGAGCATAGCCAGGAACAGGCGGCGGGACTGAAGGCGAAAAACGAATTGCACGGCGCGAAGATCCGCGCCCGCCTCGAAGGCGAATTGCAGGCGATTTTGGTTGCAAGCGACAGCCTGGCCGCTTATTGGGCGGTGCGGCGCGAGCTCCCCGGCCCCGACGAAACCCGCGACCTCCTCGCCGAGCTTTACCGGCGCGGCAGGCATGTGCGCAGCTTCGCCGTCGCCACCGACTACCGCATCGCCCAAGTTTTTCCATCCGACGGCGGCGGGCCGGCGGTTGGCTTTGACTATCGGGACCAGCCCAAGCAATGGCCCTTGATCCAGCGCGGCATCGCATCCCGCTCCCCTTGGCTGGCGGGACCGGCCTCCCCAAACTTGGAACTGGCCTATGGCGTGCCTGTTTTTGTGGACGGCCAGTTTCGCGGGTTGTTGTCCACGCTGATCGACGGCCCTTCCTTGTTCGCGGCGGCCGGACTCACCCAGGCGGATGAAGAGCGCCAGTGCGCTCTGCGCACACAGGCCGGGGAGGGGGCGGTCCTCGGCGCGGACAGCTTGTTCGACGACCCTGCGGCCAGCGTCACCGACATTGCCGTCCCCGGCGGGGCTTGGCGGCTCGCCGTGAAGTCCACGGCTGCCCCCGCCTCCGCAGGTTGGCCCACCCTGCTTCGCGGCTTGGGCTGGCTGCTCGCCGGCTTGTTCGCCACGCAGTCCGCCGCCTTGCTGACGTTGAACCGCAAGCTTTCCGACCTTGCCTTGTACGACCGCCTGACCGGACTGCCCAGTCGGCATCTGTTCCTCGACCGGCTGAAACAGATGATCCGGCGCACCAAACGCAACAAGGGGAACTTCAGCGTTTTGTTCGTCAGCCTGGACGGATTCAAGGCCATCAACGCCGCCCAAGGCGAAAAAGCCGGGGACATGATGTTGGCGGGCATCGGTAAACGTCTGCTCAGTGCCATCCGCCATTGCGACACGGTCACGCGCTGGGGCGGAGACGAGTTCCTCGTCCTGCTCGATGCCTGCCCGCTGGACCAGGCTAGGCTCATCGCCGAAAACCTGCGCCACAAGATCGAATTGCCGGTTCCTTACGGCAAGGCCGAACTGAGGGCCGGCGCTTCCATCGGACTGGCCACCTATCCCGAAGACGGCCATAGCCTCGCCGCCTTGCTGAAAGCCGCCACCGCGCAGATGCTCAAGGACAAGGGCGGGCGGAAAACCTAAGGCCAAGCCAGAATTGCCGCCGCCGCCAAGACGTGGTTGAGTGTCCCGCTGATTCACTATAAGATTCGCCCCGACCGCAACGCGACAAAACGCCTGTCTAGTCCCACTGAACAACAACAAGAGGAGCACGCAATGTACAAAATTGGTTCCCTGATCGCCGCTCTCGCCCTGGCGGGCACTTCCGGCACCGCCGCCGCCGAATGGCAAGCCCTGCCAAGCACCGCCCCCGCCCCCGCCGACAATCCGACGACCGCTGAAAAAGTCGAGCTGGGCAAAATCCTCTACCACGACCCGCGCCTGTCCTCCAGCGGCACTGTCGCCTGCGCGTCCTGCCATAACGTCATGGCCGGCGGCGAAGACAACCGTGGCGGCTCGGTCGGCGTGCAGGCCCAGGTCGGCGGGCGCAGCGCCCCGACGGTGTGGAACTCGGCCTTCAACGGCACGCAGTTCTGGGACGGCCGCGCGCCCAGCCTGGAAGCCCAGGCCAAAGGCCCGGTCACCAACCCCATCGAAATGGGCATGAAGAGTTGGGATGACGTGGTTGTCCGCCTGAAGGCCATCCCCGGCTACACGCCGCTGTTCGACAAGGCCTTCCCCGGCGGCAACGCGGTGAGCGCCGACAACGCCGCCAAGGCCATCGCCGCCTATGAGCGCACCTTGATCACGCCGAACAGCGCCTATGACAAGTTCGCCAAAGGCGACAAGAGCGCCCTCACCGATCAGCAGCAGCGCGGCCTGAATACCTTCGCCGAGGTCGGCTGCAATAGTTGCCATTCCGGCCCGGCCTTCAACGGCCAGAACGGCCAGGGCGCGGGTGTCTACATGAAGTTCCCATCCAACGACAACCCCGTCTTGGAAGAGCAGTATGGCTTCTCCAAAGACGCGGGCCGCTTCGAGGTCACCAAGAGCGAGGCCGACAAGCATTTCTTCAAAGTGCCGACCCTGCGCAACATCGCCCTGACCGCGCCCTATTTCCACAACGGCAAGGTCAAGACCCTGGAAGAGGCGGTGAAGATCATGGCCAAGCTGCAACTCGACAAAGAGCTGACTCAGCAGCAGGCGGACGACATCGTCGCCTTCCTCAACGCGCTGACCGGCGAGTTCCCCAAGCAGGAGTTCCCGCGCCTGCCCGGCTACCCCGGCAAGACTTTCGACTTCAACTAATGGAGGAAACCCCCTCTCCCGGCGGGAGAGGGGGTTGGAGTAAGGGAGTTTTGCACAGCAATTTTCATTGCGGCTCAAAGCAACGCAGCGCCAATCAGGCTTTTCCGCCCCTTCCCCCCGCAATCAGCACACCTCACGGGCTGTTGTTACGGAAGCCCCGGATGGGTTACGCAGGCGCTGCGGGCATGAAAGAATGCCGCATCACCGCTGCCCAGTCTTTTGAATCAACATCACCTATAAGGCGAGCACAATGAAAAATCCCGATCCATTCAAATCCACGCTTTTCCTTGCTTTGCTGTCGTTCACGGCAACCCAAGCCACGCAGGCCGCAACGATTGATCCGTTTTACGCCTCGGCCTATTCGTTTGTGGACTTGGGGGCTGCCCCAGGGGTCGCGGCGAATTATGGCGGAATCGTCGTTAGCTCGGGGGATTCTGGCAACATTCTGCTGGGAGGACACGCGAACACGGCTGCCGCCGAAATCGACACGGTCGGCGTCACCCGTGGCGCGGGCAACCACATCAATGGGTTTACCGGCACCACGTCAAAGCTGGCCAATGCCAACGGAGCTTCGGGCGGCATTGATGGCGGCTTGGTTTTCGCCCCCAACGGTGTCTTGCTGTACACATCATACTCGGATAACTATCTTGGCGAGCTTAAGCCGGGCAGCGCGACGCCCGACAAGCTGGTCGATCTCTCGCCGCTGGGAGTTGCTTCCTCGGTCGGCTCGCTCGCCATCAGCCCGTATGGCGGCGGTGGCTCGATTCACGTCAAAATCGCCTCTTATAGTTCAAATAACTGGTACGATGCGGAACTGACGCCAGATGGTTCGGGTACTTACAACGTCACCAATGTCACCTTCAAAACCACGCTCCAGGGAGGGGTCGAAGGCATTTTCTATGTTCCCGCAGGAAGCAACCTCTTTACAAACCCTAGCATTCTGGTGGCCGAATATGGCGCAGGCGTGATTTCGTCCTATGAAGTCGATGCCAACGGCGACCCGCTGACCGGCACACGGAAGATCTTCATGAGCGGCCTGACCGGCGCCGAAGGCGCGGCAATAGATCCTTTCACCAACGATTTCCTGTTCTCCACCTTCGGCGGCGGCAACCATGTCATCGTCGTGCAGGGCTTCGCCGCGCCGACCAGCGTGCCGCTGCCCCCGACAGCCTGGCTGTTCGGCTTGGGCCTGGGCCTGCTGGCGGGTTATTCCAAGCGCCGCATGGCAAAGTGACGTCGGCCCAGTCCTTATGTGGCCAGCCATCCATGGGAGCGAACCCCGGCTGCAATCGCCCTCTCAGGATAATCGCGCCACGGGCTTTTAGCTCCTTCTCGCCTTTGGGGGAGAGGGCCGGG
>CAZOTR010000167.1:0-1597 GCA_964582755.1 uncultured Methylococcaceae bacterium
TGGGCGAGTTTGCGGCTCCAGGTGCTGGTGCCATAACTGTCGCGTTGCCGGTAAGCGTTGGCGGGGTCGGCGACAGGCACCCGGGCTATGCGTTCGTCGGGGAAAGTCACTAGGATCTGCCGCCCGGCCAAGGATTGCGCTTGTCCCTGGTCGGCGGCGTCGGGCCGGAGCGTGCCGGCCGGCGAGCAGGCGACGGCCAGCGCGGCCAGGCAAGCCAGCAGGCCGAGACGCAGGATGGCGCTCACCGGCCATCCCCGCCGCCGGGCTGGCCCGGTTGGGGCAGGGCAGGCTCGGCGAACACCACCGCCGGGTTGCCGCGCAACCGGGCGAGGGCATGGGGCAGCCCGCCCGCGTCGGCGGCGAGCCGGACCGTGTAAATGCCGCCGGGGCCGGGGCCGTCCACGATCTGGCCTTGGATGGCGGTGACGAGCCTGGCCTGCTCCTGTTCCGTCGCCTGCTCGGCAAAAATCACGCGCAGGTCGTTTGGGGCAAAGCGGTCCAGGCTGCCGCTGTCGGCCACGGTATGGAATGCCGCCGTGGGTTGCCGCTGCCACACTGGCAGGAAGGCAAGGGCGAAGGCCAGCGCCAAGCTGGCACCAACGACGGCCAGGCGCGGCGGCGTCCAAGCGGCCAGCAGACCGTCGATCCAAGCGGCCCAGCGGCGGGGCCTGCCTGCCGCCTTGGGCCGTCCGGCGGGCGCTGCCTGCCCGCTTTGGATGCGGGCCATCAGGCGGTCAAAGGACGGCTTGGGCGAGATTTCCACCGCAGGCTCGTGCCGTAGCCGTTTGGCCAGCATCGCTTGTTCGGCCATTTCCTTGCGGCACAGCAGGCAGACGCGCAGATGGGCTGTTACCCGCTCGCGCTCGCCGGCCTTAAGGCTGCCGTTGGCGTACCAAGGCAGCAGTAGCCAGATGTCGTCGTGGTTGGCATAAGCGTCGGAGTCTTGGCTGTTCATAACACGTTACCAGGGAAGTCGGTGTTGGCTGGGGAAAGCAGGTCGGGGAAAAGCGCTTTGATTTTTTTCCGGGCATGGAACATCCGGGTTTTGACGGTGTTTTCCGGGCAATCCATGATCTGGGCAATTTCGCCATAGTGCAGGCCGTGGTGGTAGGCCAATTCCAGCACGGCGCGTTGGTCCGCCGGGAGCTTGCTAAACGCCACCGCGACCCAATCTTCGATCTCCAGATTTTTCAAGCCGCTATCTTGCACGCTCGGAATGAGATCTTCCGCCTCCTCCAACTCCAGATGCTCGCCTTGCGGCCACCCGGCGATGGATTTCAGGCATTTCTTGTAGGCGATGCCGAATATCCAGGTCGATGCGCGGGCTTCCGGCTGGTAGCTGTGGGCCTTGTTCCACACCACAAACATCACGTCGTTGATGATTTCCTCAATCGGGTCCAGGCGGCGCGTCACCCGGAAGGAGAAGCGGAACAGCCTGGGATAATAGCGCTTGTACAATGCTTCGAAAGCCTCGGCGTCGGCGGCGCGAATCCGCAGGATCAAATCGGCGTCACTGGTTTCGCCGGCAACGGCCTTGGACATGGGCGTCGATTTCCAGTCTCTGGAGGGGTTGGGCATTTTGTGTCCTTAGGATACC
>CAZOTR010000167.1:1697-6157 GCA_964582755.1 uncultured Methylococcaceae bacterium
CTGTCGGTGAGCGAGACATCGGCATGGTTGTAGCCTATGCCTGCCGACGCGGCCAAGTTCGCCATGACAGGGTAGCGCCCGGAGATTTCGCCGTTCAAAAGGGTGCCGCCGCGATGGTAGCCGTCGTCGGCAAAATCGACCTTGGCGGTGAGCCAGTCGCTGAAATGCAGCGCGGCGCTGTATTCGTTGTAATCCGAAAACTGGCCGAAAATCCGCCCGTCGAACAGATAGCGGGACACCGAAACCTCCGCCCGCCAGTTTTCGGCCAGTTTGAAGCCATAGCCTAGATACGGGTAAAACTCGACATTCGAGCGGCCTGGGTAGCCGCCGTCCCCAAAATCCACCCACGCCACCCAAGCGCCCGCAAACCAGCCCGAGCGGTGGCCGTAATCCAGGTTGGCGCGGGCGCTGGGGCCATTGTCGCTTTTGGAATAGCCCCGGTAAGGATAATTGCTGGAGACGCTGGCCACCGCGCTGAAGCCCTCCGCCCAAACGGGCAACGGCCAAAGGACTGCCAAGGCGCAGGCGGCCCGCCTAAGCCGCGCCAACATGCCAGGGAGCGGTGCGCCGAAATTTTTTCATGGGCAATGAACCTTCCCGTCGTCCGTATGGATACACAGGGTGTGACAAATCACGAAAGAGGAGAAACGACATGAATGCACACCACCGCACGGTAAAAACCTGGCGCGGCAAGCTTGCTTGCGGCGCTTTCCTGGGCTGCGCCCTGATCGCGCTGCCGCCTGTGGCAAACGCGGCGAGCTACATCGTAGGCGGACTCGGCAATTTTGACGCGGCCAACTATGAGGGACAAGACGCTTATGGCTTTGAAATCCAGATCGAAGGCATCCAAGCAAGCGATTTGCTGCCCTCGTGGACGGGAAACAAATTTGGCAACCCCGCTATAGTACCTTATGCGACAGGGGTTTTTGTGCGCTACCAGAGCGCTTACGACCCAGCCGCGCAGCGGTTCGTCTCGGCGACGGTGCCAAAGACGCCCGGAACCCCCTTCCAATCCACCTGCTACATGGGCTCGCTGGCTTATTACCAAGCCGGCTGCGATCATTTTGGCGTCCATCTGAACTGGACCGCCGCGTCAAAGGCGACATCCACATCGTACCGCTGGATGTTTGAGGATCCGGCCAATCCCGGACACTTGGTCGGTTCCAGCAACACCGTCACGGTGCCGACGCCGACCTACTACTTCCAGCCGGCCGTGGCCGGCCAGCCGCCCGTGCTAGTGGCCGAAGTGCAGTTGCCGCCGCCGCCGCCGCCGCCCGTGCCACCGCCCGTGCCGCAATATGGCGATGCGACCTGGGTGAAAGTGTTTAAGACGGAACTTGGGCGCGAAGTGGCGCTGGACGAATTGGTCGAGGGCAACCCTATCGTCCCGCAGGATGCGGCGCAGGTCGAGACAGACTGGGAGCTAATGCAGCCCAGCCCGCCGCCCGACGGAAAACACCGCCAGCGTGGCAAACTGACCAACCAAGGCTCGCCCAACAGCGGCTCGCGGGCTGTCGTCCGGCGCTATGAAACCTACGCCTACACTGGCGTCTACGACCCCATTACCCATGAGGCCGTGTGTGGTGACGGCACTTGCAGCGCGCCTCTGGACGGCGAACTGGGCAATCTAATCGCCGCGCAAATGGCCGCCGTGAACATCGCCGTGCCGTCGTTGACGGTCGCCACCGTGGGCAATGGCAAAGTCTCGTCCACAGACAAGATCATCAGTTGCGGCAGCAAATGCACTTCGGCGTATGCGCTAGGCACAGCCATTACACTAACCGCCCAGGCCGCAAGCAACAGCAGCTTTGGCGGCTGGACCGGGGCTTGCACCGGTGCCGCGCCGACCTGCACCCTCACCGTCAACGACGCGATGAATGTCACCGCGACATTTAATGCCGCCGCGGCTGGCGGCGGCAGCGGGGGAGGGGGCAGCACAAGCCCGACGTTGTCAGTGAAAGTGTCGGGCGGCAAAGGTGCCATCACCAGCGACCCGGCAGGCATTTCGTGCGGCAACATCTGCTCCATGGCCTTGCCCGCCGGCACGGCTCTGACTCTTACCGCAACGCCCGAGCCTGGATTCTTCTTCGTGAACTGGTCCGGGGCCTGCACGGGCGCCTCGCCGTCCTGCGTCGTGATGGGAAACACCAATCTGGCGGCGCAAGCGAACTTCTCCAAGTAGGCCGCGCCAACAGGAAGCCAACGGGGGAGGGGCCGCAAGGCTTCTCCCCCGTTTCGCATGAGGGGCCATGCCGTTGGTCCCCGATTTTGAAACAGCGGGCGCTTTCCCTGGCCGCGATCCCTCCAGCGCGGCCGCATCGCGCCCGGCGAATGTCCGCAATTGCCGGACTTCCCAAAAACCTTGCCCTACCCGGCCATCAAGTCCCGTATTCCTCTTGCGCCTGGATCGCGGTGATGGCGATAGTGTTGACGATGTCCGGCACCGTCGCGCCCCGGCTGAGGTCGTTGACCGGCTTGTTCAGCCCTTGCAGGACCGGGCCAATGGCGATGGCATCGGCGGCGCGTTGGACGGCTTTGTAGGCGTTGTTGCCGGCGTTGAGGTCGGGGAAGATGAACACGGTGGCGTGGCCGGCGACTTCGCTGCCGGGCAGCTTCAATTTCGCCACGCCGGCGTCGATGGCCGCGTCGTATTGCAGCGGGCCTTCGATCTTCAGATCCGGCCGCCGCTCCTTGGCCATGCGTGCCGCCTCGCGCACTTTCTCCACATCCGGCCCCGAACCGGATTCGCCGGTCGAATAGGACAGCATGGCGACCCGCGGCTCGATGCCGAAAGCCTGCGCCGTCGCCGCCGAATTGATGGCGATGTCGGCCAGTTGCTCCGCCGTCGGGTCGGGGTTGATGGCGCAATCGCCGTAGACCAGCACGCGGTCTTCCAGGCACATGAAAAACACGCTGGAAACGATGGAGATGCCGGGCTGGGTCTTGACGAACTCCAGCGCCGGGCGGATGGTGTTGGCGGTGGTGTGCGCCGCGCCGGAAACCATGCCATCGGCGTGGCCCAAATGGGTCATCATGGTGCCGAAATAGCTAGGCTCGGACAGCGTGTCGTGGGCCATTTCCAGGGACACACCCTTGTGCTTGCGCAGTTGGTGGTAGGTTTCGGCGAACAGCGGTAGCCATTCGGAGGTTTGCGGATCGACGATGCGCGCCCGTCCCAGCGCCAGCCCCAAGGCGCTGATTTTGCGCCTGACCTCCTCCTCATTGCCAAGCAAGGTGAGGTCGCAGACCTCCCGCAGCAAGATGATTTCGGCGGCCCGCAGCACCCGCTCGTCCAGCCCTTCCGGCAGCACGATGTGCTTGCGTTCGCGCTTGGCGCGGTGGATCAGCTCGTATTGGAACATCAGCGGCGTGACATGCTCGGAGCGGGCCAGCGCGACGCGGCCCATCAATTCGCTGAAATTGACCGAAGTTTCGATCAATCCCAAGGCGGCGGCGATCTTGCGCCGGTCCTTGGGGCCGATGGAGGATTCCACCGCGTCCACCGCGAGGGCGGTGTCGTAGGTGTCGGTTGCCACGGTGAAGATGGGGATCGAGGCGGCATCCAAGCCTTGCAGGATGCGGCCTATCGGCGGCGCGGGCGACTGCCCGCCGGTCAGGATGAGGCCGGCAATAGGCGGGTACTGCCGGGAAAGGTCCGCCACCAGGGTGCCGACAATGATGTCGGAACGGTCCCCCGGTGTGATGATGAGGCTGCCGACTTGGACATGTTCGAGGAAGTCGGGCAGTTCCATCGCGGCAATTTTGACATGCTCCACCACGCCTTCCAGCAGATCTTTGTTGCCGCTGATTTTTTCCGCATGGATGGCGGCGGCGATTTCGCCGACCGTGGGTTTTTTCAAGCGGGGGTCTTCGGCCAGGACGTAGACCGGCAAGGTGTCCAGAAAGACTTGCTTCAACTCGAAAGCCAGGCTGTCACGGTGGCTGGGGGCGACATGGGTGACGACCACGGCCAAGATGTCGCAGAGGTGGTCGCGCAGCAGGTTCACGAACACCAAGGTCGAGTCGAGGATATCGTGGACCGGCTGCTCGCCGCCTTTGACTACGGGCAACACCGGCAACCCCAAGTGGTTTGCCATGTGCATATTGAACTCCAGCTCCACTGCCGTCGCCGCGTCGGCATAGTCGGTGCCGACGCAGACCACGAAGTCGCACTGGGCTTCCAGGGCCTTGTACTTTTCCAGGATCTGGCTGTAAAGGTCTTCCTGCCGCCCCTCCACAAGCAGGTCGCGGGCCACCCCGAAGGTGCAGCCGTACAGGGATTCCAGCGGTTGAGTCAGGCGGAAGCGGTCTTGGATCAGGCTGATGAAAGAGTCGAGTTCGCCGGTTTCACGGATCAAAGGCCGGAAGAAGCCGATGCGGCCGCTATGGCCCACCAAAAACTCCATCAAGCCCAACGCGACGAAAGTCTTGCCGCTGTAAGGCACGCCGCTGGTCAGATA
>CAZOTR010000167.1:6257-9069 GCA_964582755.1 uncultured Methylococcaceae bacterium
GGCCAGCCGTTGGCAAAGCGTTCCACCAAATCGGGATTGCTGATGAATGGCCGGCCAAACGCCACCAGATCGGCGCTTCTTTCCCTGAGAACCGCTTCCGCCGATTCCTGCGTGTATCCGCAATTGCCCATGATAGTGCCGGAATACACGGCTCGAAAATCGGCCAAGCTCAGTGCCTCGCCCAAGCCGTGGAAGCCGAAGGCCAATCCATCCATCACATGCAAATACCCCAGGCCGTAGGCATTTAACTGCCCGGCAACATAGAGGAATGTTTCCAGGTAATCGGGGGAGCCCATGTCGTTGAAATTGCCATTGGGCGACAACCTCACGCCGACTCGATGGGCAGGAAAAACCTCCAGCACCGCCTCGACAATCTCCCGCAGAAAACGGAAGCGGTTTTCCACGCTGCCGCCGTAAATATCCTCGCGACGGTTGGTTTTCGATTGCAGAAACTCGTCGATCAAATAGCCGTTGGCCGCGTGAATCTCGACACCGTCAAAACCGGCCTGTTTCGCCCGCTCCGCCGCCCGGCGGTAATCTTCGATGATGGCGGCTATTTCATCGACACCCAAGGCGCGTGGAGTTTCATAGGCTTGCTTTCCAAAGGGAGTATGAATCATGTCGCCTTCCAGTTTGACGGCGGAAGGCGCGACCGGCAGATCGCCATTATGGAAACTGCTATGGGATGCCCGCCCGCAATGCCAAAACTGCATGAAAATGGGCGTGCCCTTGGCATGAACCGCAGCGACGACTTGCCGCCAAGCCAACGCCTGCGCGTCGGTGTAAATCCCTGGGCTATTCGGCCAGCCTATGCCTTGTTCGGACACCACCGTGGCTTCGCTGATAATCAAGCCAGCCGAGGCGCGTTGGGCGTAGTACTCGGCCATCAGCGCGTTGGCCAAACGCTCTTCACCGGCGCGCGCGCGGGTCATGGGCGCCATCGCCACGCGGTTTTTGAGCGGCAAATCGCCCAATTGGAAAGGATCAAGCAACATAATCAACCTCAACACACAGAACAAACAAATTCACCGCCGTTGACAATGACTGCCTCCGACACCCCTCAACCCGCTGCATGGCCTAGGCTCACGCGCTTGGCGCTATCCTATCATCCTTGCGCCGCTTGTGGCCGTGTCCGCCCGCCGAAAAGCCTGGCTTTGAATGAGGCATTTTCTTCCCCACGCACTATACTGCTTGGGCGATAGGCATGTTGAAGCCTTGGCTCCCGTGCCTGAAATTCTTAGTCAACAGAAAGGTGCAGAGATGGAAATTGCAGGAAAAAATATTGTGATAACCGGTGGCGGGCGCGGCATGGGCAGGCGTTTTGCCGAAGACTTGCTGCGGGCGGGGGCGAAGCCTTATGTGCTGGATGTGCTGCAAGAAAACCTCGACGCGCTGCAAGCCGAAACCGGCATTCCAGGGCAAGTCGTCGATGTCGGCAGCGAGGCGGCGGTGGAGGCATTCTTCGAGCAATTCACGGCGGAGCATGGCGCGGCGGATGTTTTGGTCAACAATGCCGGCATCACCTCCGACGCGCTGTTCATCAAGCAAAAAGGCGACGAAATCACCAAGTTTCCCTTCGCCAATTGGGAAAGGGTGATTAACGTCAATCTCACCGGCGTGTTTTTGTGCGCCAGGGAAGCGGCCTTCCATATGGTGAAAAACCAAGTCAAGGGCGTCATCGTCAATATTTCCTCGATTAGCCGCTCCGGCAATTTAGGCCAGACCAATTACTCGGCCGCCAAATCCGCCGTCGATTCCATGACCGTGACCTGGGCGAAGGAATTGGCCCGTTACGGCATCCGCGTCGGCGCGGTCGCGCCCGGTTATATCAACACCGAGATGGTTGCCAAAATTAGGCAGGAAGTGTTGGACAAGATTGTCGAAAAGATTCCCGTGGGCAGGCTGGGGGAAATGGACGAAATATCGCAGACCGTCCAGTTTATCATCCGCAACGATTTCTTTACCGGGCGGGTCATCGAAGTCGATGGCGGCATGAGGATATAAACATGGAAGCCTACATCATCGGTGCGCGCCGGACCGCAATCGGCAAATTCAACGGTAGCCTGGCAACGCTCAACGCCATCGACATTGGCGCGGCGGTTATCCGCGATCTTCTGGAAAAAACCGCCACCCAGGGCGAGGCGGTGGACGAAGTCATCTTCGGCAATGTCATCCAAGCCGGCCTAGGCCAAAACTCCGCCCGGCAAGCCGCCATCAAAGCCGGCTTGCCGCAGGAAACCCCCGCGTTCACCGTCAACAAAGTCTGCGGCTCGGGCCTTAAGACCGTCGCCCTGGCCGGCCAGGCCGTCGCCACCGGCGAAGCGCAGATCGTCATCGCCGGCGGCGCCGAGCATATGACCGCCGCGCCCTACCTCCTGCAAGCCCACCGCTTCGGCCAGCGCCTAGGCCATGGCGAGGTCACCGACAGCGTCATCAACGACGCCCTCTGGGACAAGTTTTACAATTGCCACATGGGCATCACCGCCGAAAACATCGCCGAAAAATACCAAGTTTCCCGCGCCGAGCAAGACGCCTTCGCCGCCGCCTCGCAGCAAAAGGCGGAACAGGCGATCAAGGCCGGCAAGTTCAAGGACGAAATCGTGCCGGTCCGCGTCAAGCAAGGCAAAGAGGAGCTAGTGTTCGACACCGACGAGCATCCCCGTTACGGCACCACCATCGAGTCGCTGGCCAAGCTCAAGCCGTCCTTCAAGCCCGACGGCACGGTCACCGCCGGCAACGCCTCCGGCATCAACGACGGCGCGGCGGCGGTGCTGGTCGTCTCCAAGCAGCAACTGAACGAGTTGAATCCGCC
>CAZOTR010000168.1:0-9036 GCA_964582755.1 uncultured Methylococcaceae bacterium
CCCCAACATCCCCCCGCAACACTGGCCCAGTCCGTGCTTATATTACAAACAAATTCCAACGGGATTTGGAGTCTTTATCTATTGGCGGAATGTGAAAAATCAACCGATTACATCCACGCCGCCGCCTGGCGACACGGGCGGAACACATGGTTCGAGGTTTCCTTGCTTTAGATTTAAACCATGGCAGATGGTTGATTTGAGCCAACTTGACAGAAGGCGACGGAATAGATGCACCACCAGCAGGCTGGATACTCAGACTTTCAGCGGGGCTAACATGGGCCGGGCGGGAAAGCCTATTCGCCACGTCAAAATAACATTGCCCAGAAGTCCGAATATGGCTTTTCACTGCGACCGTCAACACAATAGCCCCATGCCGCAACATTGGTTTGCGCAACAATTGAATTACATCTTTGGAACCATGACAATGCGCCCAAACACACTTGCAATTCTAGGACTAATTGCCACTTTAAGTGCTTGCAATCAACCACAGATAGAGCAAAAAGAAGACTTGCCAAAACTGGAGGCAACCAAGCCGTTGCGTGAAGACACTTCCGTGGAAAAAGAGTATGTTTGTCAAATCCATGCCATTAGGCATATTGAGGTCCGCGCTCTGGAAAGAGGCTATTTGCAAAATATCTTTGTGGATGAAGGCCAGATGGTGCGCCAAGGGCAGCCGATGTTCAAAATCATGCCAAACATTTACCAGGCAGACCTTTTGAAAGCGAAGGCTGAAGCGAACACCATGAATATTGAGTATCTCAACACCAAGGCATTAGCGGACAAAAATATCGTGTCGCCCAATGAGTTGGCTTTGGCCAAGGCAAAATTAGACAAGGCCGAAGCCGATGTGAAGCTCATGGAAACCCACTTGGGATTTACCGATATTAACGCGCCTTTCGATGGAATCATGGATCACCTGTTTGTTAGAAATGGCAGCCTTCTTGATGAAGGCGCGTTGCTCACCACGCTTTCCGACATCAGCAAATTGTGGGTGTATTTCAATGTCCCGGAAGCAGAATATTTGGATTACAAAGCCCACAAGCACGGCACCGAGCCGACCAAAGTACGGCTACGGATGGCCAATGGCCAAATTTTCAACCAAACCGGCGTGATTGAGACCATAGAAGCGGATTTTGACAATACCGCCGGCAACATCGAGTTCCGCGCCACCTTCCTCAACCCGGACAAGTTGCTCCGGCACGGTGAAACCGGCACGATCCTGATGGACAAGCCGTATCCAAACGCCATGCTGATCCCGCAAAAAGCGACTTTCGAAATCATGGACAAAACTTATGTTTATGTCATCAACCCAGAAGGAAAGCTGGAGCAAAGGTTGGTCAAGATCGAAGCCGCGTTACCCCATTTGTTTGTCATCAAGGATGGACTGAAGGACGACGACAAGATATTGCTCGAAGGCTTGCGCAAGGTCCATTCGGGGGACAAGGTGGAGATTGATTTAAAGCCACCGGAAAAAGTGCGCTCAGAGTTGGAACTGTATACCGAGTAACCCTTCGGCAAGATTAAGCTATGTTCAGTATTTTCATCAAAAGACCGGTAATGGCGATAGTCCTGTCGCTGACTTTTCTGTTCATGGGCTTGTTGGCGATCCGTTCCTTGCCCATTGCCCAGTTTCCCGATATTGCGCCGCCCCGCGTGACGATTACCTTGTCATTTCCCGGTGCCAGCGCCGATGTGTTGGTGAAATCATCGCTGATTACCATTGAGCGGGCCATCAATGGCGTCCCCGGCATGAAATATATCATCTCGGATGCGACCAGCGCCGGCGAGGCGACCATTCAAGTGTTTTTTGATCTGGGCGTCGATCCGAATATCGCAATGGTCAACGTGAAAACGCGCGTGGACCAAGTGATGAGCAGGTTGCCGAATCTGGTGCGGTTGGAAGGCGTGATCGTGAACTTCGTGCAGCCCAGCATGCTCATGTATGTCAATCTTTATAGCAAGGACAAAAACGCCGACCAGAAGTTTTTATTCAACTATGCTTATGTCAACGTCATTCCAGAAATCCAGCGCGTCTTTGGCATTGCCCAAGCCCAAATATTAGGTGAGCGTCAATATGCGATGCGGATTTGGTTGAATCCTGACCGGATGCGGGCCTATAACGTCTCGACCGATGAAGTGATGGACGCCATCGCCAAGCAAAGCATTATTGGCCGACCGGGACGACTTGGCCAAAGTACCGGCAAGGCCGCCCAATCCAAGGAATATGTGCTGGTTTATGAAGGCTGGTATAGCAAGCCGGAGCAGTACGAAAACATCATCATCCGCGCCAACCCGGAAGGCGAAATTCTTCGCATTAAAGACGTTGCCAAAGTCGAATTGGGCAGCGAATTCTTTAATATATACTCAGACAAAGATTCGTACCCCTCTGCGTCTATTGTGCTGAAGCAAAACTACGGCACGAATGCCAGCAAGGTCATCGAGGACGTGAAGGAAAAGTTGCAAGAGTTGAAGGCATCCTTCCCGGAGGGCATGGACTATGAAATCAACTACGACGTGTCGCGGTTCGTCGAGGCTTCCATCGAAAAAGTCCTGCACACCTTGGGGGAAGCGTTTGTGCTGGTATCCCTGGTGGTCTTCATTTTCCTCGGCGACTGGCGTTCCACCTTGATCCCCCTGCTCGCAGTTCCGGTTTCTCTGGTCGGCTCATTCGCCGTAATGTCGGCGTTCGGGCTGTCGATCAACCTAATTACCCTATTTGCCTTGGTGTTGGCAATCGGCATCGTGGTCGATGATGCGATTGTCGTGGTGGAAGCCGTCCATGCGAAAATGGAGGCCGAACATTGCACCCCCTTTGTCGCTTCGCAAAAAGTCCTGGGGGAAATCGGCGGTGCCATTATCGCTATCACCCTGGTCATGGTGTCGGTTTTCGTCCCGATTGCCTTCATGACCGGCCCGGTCGGCGTGTTTTACCGGCAATTCTCCATCGCAATGGCCTCGTCGATCGTCATTTCGGCGATTGTGGCCTTGTCGCTCGCCCCGGTGCTGTGCGCGATCATTCTGAAAAACACCCACGGCCAACCTAGAAAGAAAACCCCGATCAACTTGTTCATCGATGGCTTTAACTATGTCTTCGAGAAAGTCACGGGGCGTTACGTCAAATTGCTCGATGTCGTGGTAACCCGTCGCATCATCACATTTTTGGTCTTGGCCGCGTTTTCCTTCGGGATTGTCATGGTCAATGAAAGCTTGCCTGCCGGTTTCATTCCCGGCGAAGACCAAGGGATGATTTACGCCATTATCCAAACTCCGCCCGGTTCGACGATAGAAGTGACCAACAAAGTCGCGCAGCAACTGGAAGCCGTAGCCGAAAAAATTGACGGCGTGCAATCGGTTTCTTCTTTGGCAGGCTATGAGGTGCTGACCGAAGGCCGCGGCTCCAACGCGGGCACTTGCGTCATCAACCTGAAAGACTGGTCTCAACGTAAAAAATCCGTCCAAGATGTGATCCATGAATTGGAGGAAAAAACCCATGACTTCGGCGCCGTCATCGAGTTTTTCCAGCCGCCGGCGGTTCCCGGTTATGGCGCGGCTTCCGGCCTGGCGTTCCGGCTATTGGATAAGACCATCAATACGGATTTTTTCGAGTTCGACAAGATTAACCAGAATTTCATGGCGGAATTGCGCAAGCGCAAGGAGTTAACCGGTTTGTTCACCTTTTTTGCGGCCAATTATCCGCAGTATGAACTAGTCATCGATAATAAGCTTGCGATGCAGAAGGGCGTTTCCATCGACAAAGCCATGGAAAACCTGGATATCATGATCGGCAGCACCTACGAGCAAGGTTTTATTCGATTTAACAACTTTTTCAAAGTCTATGCCCAAGCCCTGCCTGAATTCCGGCGCTTCCCTGAGGATGTGCTGAACTATTTTGTGAAAAATGACAAGGGCGAGATGGTGCCATATTCCGCCTTCATGACCATGAAGAAAAAGCAAGGCCCCAACGAGCTTACCCGCTATAACCTCTACAATTCTGCTGCCATCCGAGCCGAGCCTGCTGACGGCTACACCACCGGCGACGCCATTAACGCGATAAAGGAAGTTGCCAAGGCAACATTGCCAAAAGGCTTTGAAGTTGCCTGGGAAGGCTTGTCATTTGACGAAGCCCGACGAGGCAATGAAGCATTGTTGATATTTGCGGTAGTTATCGTGTTCGTGTACCTTGTGCTGGCGGCGCAGTATGAAAGCTTTATCTTGCCGCTGGCCGTTTTGTGCTCTCTTCCTCCGGGTATTTTTGGCTCGTTTTTATTACTGAAGGAAATGGGCTTGGCCAACGATGTCTATTCCCAAGTGGGTCTGGTGATGCTGATTGGCTTGCTGGGCAAAAACGCGGTATTGATTGTGGAATTCGCCGTGCAGAAGCATGAGCAGGGCATGTCCGTCAGGAACGCTGCAATTGAGGGCGCGAAAGCGCGGTTCCGTCCGATTTTGATGACCTCCTTTGCTTTTATTGCCGGTTTGATCCCATTGGCAAAAGCAACTGGGGCGGGAGCAGTCGGCAACCGGACGATTGGCACGGCTTCCCTCGGCGGGATGCTGTTCGGAACCGTATTTGGTGTCGTCTTGATTCCAGGGCTTTATTACATCTTTGCCAAACTGATAGAAGGTAAATCCTTGATTAAGGATGAAGATCTAGCTCCTTTCACCGAAACTTACCATTTCGTTTCGGGTGATGAATTAGCTTCGGGTGATGAGAATGACTATGACTAGGACTATTCGGTTAATGGCGTTATGCGTGGTTGGGCTGATGCTGCAAGCCTGTGGCATGCCGGACTTGATAATTAAAAATGAAAACACCAGCCTTCCTGATGCCTTTAAGCCTGGTTTTTCTGAAAAAACCAATACGGCCACGGTGAAATGGAAGGATTTTTTTGAAGATCCGAATTTGCTAAAGCTGATAGACACGGCGGTAGCGAACAATAAGGAAATCAATATCATGATGCAGCGCATCAGCGTTGCGGAAAATGAGATCCAAGCGCGTGGAGGCGCCTATTTGCCTTTTATTAGTGTGGGGGCTGGCGCGGAGGGTGAAAAAGTTGGCAAGTATACGCGCAATGGCGCCGTGGAAGACAGCTTAAGATTGGCAAACGGCCAATCATTCCCTACGTTCTTGGGTAATTATCAATTCGGATTGTTTTCGACTTGGGAGATCGATATTTGGAAAAAATTAAGAAATTCAAAACAAGTCGCGGTCTTTGAGTACATGGCCACAACCGAAGGAAAAAATTTTTTAGTGACCAATCTGGTTGCCGAAGTGGCCAATGCATACTATGAGCTGGTTTCGTTGGACAACCAGCTTGACAACTTGAATCAAAACATTGCCATTCAGCAAAATGGCTTGGAGATAGTGAGGCAACTGCAAATATACGCAAGATCAAACACCCTTGCGGTCAAACGTTATGAAGCGGAGGTGGCAAAAAACCAAAGCAAAAAGTATGAGATCATGCAGCAGATCACAGTGGTTGAAAATAGAATCAACTATCTTTTAGGTAGAACGCCACAACCGATTCAGCGAACCTCTGCCGGCTTCATGGACATGAAGCCAAAAATGCTCCATGCGGGCATCCCTTCGCAATTGCTGCAAAACCGGCCAGATATAAGAAAGGCGGAGCTTGAGCTTGCCGCAGCCAAATTGAATATTGATGTGGCAAGAGCCAATTTTTATCCTTCTTTTGGCATAAAAGCCGGAATCGGATTTGACGCTTTCGCCCTTAAATATTTGATAAACACGCCGGAGTCATTGGCGGCAACCATCGCTGGCGAATTGGCTGCCCCCTTGGTCAACAAGAATGCCATCATCGCGGAATACAAAAACGCCAATGCCAAACAAATTCAGGCGGCTTACGAGTATGAGCAAAGCATTATCAATGCTTACGCTGAAGTGGCCAACCAACTTTCCAATATAGAGAAGCTGGAGAAAAACTATCAGCTTAAGAGAAGCCAAGTCGATGCGCTCGTGCAATCCATAGACATCGCCACTCAGCTATTCAAATCGGCCCGCACAGACTATCTGGATGTGCTATTGACACAGCGGGATGCCTTGGAAGCGAAAAAAGAGATCATTGAGACGAAACAAAAGCAAATTAACGCAATGGTGGAACTCTATAAATCGCTGGGTGGAGGTTGGCAGTAAGTTTGGAGTTGCTGGAATCGTTTAACATTCACCCATGGGCGGGGATTTGGTTAATAGCCCACCCAATATCTAATCCTGGACCAGCCGAAACCCCAAATCGGCATAGCGGTAGGCGACGCCCCAGCGGCCACGGTAGGCGGAGCGCAGCCGGGCCGGCTCGTCGCCCCAGCCGCCGCCGCGCACGACGCGGGCGCCGCAATCGTTGGCCACCTCCCAGGCCGTCCCATGGCTGGGCGCGCCTTGGTAATTGTCATGCCAGCAATCCGCCGTCCATTCGGCGGCATTGCCCAGCATGTCGTGCAGCCCCCAGGCATTGGCCGGATAGCCACCTACCGCCTGGGTCCGGCCTAAAAACGCCCCGGTCTTGGCGCCGCAGTAAAAGTAATCGGCCCTGCCGTCGTAATTGGCCTGGCCGGTGTTGAGGCATTCGCCGGTGGGGAAGGCGGTGTCCAGGCCGGCCCGCGCCGCGTATTCCCATTCCGCCTCGGTGGGCAGGCGGTAATGCTTGCCGGTTTGCTGCCCCAGCCATTCGGCATAGGCATTCGCGTCATCCCAGGACACGTTGATGACCGGGCGGCGGCCCCGCCCCCAGCCGTTGTCCTCCGGCAAGGCGCGTCCGGTGGCGCGGGCGTAGCGGTCATATTCATCAAACGTCACCTCGTATTTCCCCAGCCGGAAACCCTTGAAGCAAACCTGATGCCGGGGGGATTCAAAACGGGTCCGCTCCGGCTCGTTGTCCGGGCTGCCCATTTCAAAACAGCCGCCCTTGACGAACACCCACTCCGGCTCCACGGCTTGGACGCCGGATGCGGCCTGGGGCATGAACTTGAACAAGAAAACGGCGGCGACGGCGAGCAAGCCGCCGCCAGCCAGCCCCCAGCGCAGCGCCTGGTGGCCGGCGCGCCCTAGGCCAAACCCGCGCCGCAAGGCTTCGGCCTTCTCCAATGCCGCCAGCCGGGCCTCGGCCTCTTGCCGCCGGTGCTGCTCCTCTTGGAGCTTAAGCTGCGCGTTTTCCAGCGCGGCCTGCGTGGCTTGGCCCGCTTCCCTGGCCTGCCGCCGGACGGCATCGGCTTCTTCCTGAACCAAGCGCAAGGCTTCCTCGGCCTCTTCCCGCTTCTGCCGCTCCCGCCTGCGCAGCTCCGCCTCGCGCCGCAGGTCGCCGGAGGGGGAAACGGCGGGCCGCTCCCGGTCGTATTGCGCGCGCTGGACGGGGTCGCTGAGGACTCGATAGGCCTCGTTGATTGCCCGCGAGCGCTCCTCGGCGTCCGCAGAAGGGTTTTTGTCGGGATGGAATTTGCTGATGATCCGCTGGTAGGCCGCCCGGATGACTTCCTCGTCGGCGGCGGGATCGACTTGCAGGATTTTGTAAAAATCTGTCATGGCAACCGCACTGGCCTCAATCCGGGGAAGTAACCCCGAACATCTCCCTGACCCAGGCGCTGCGCCGTTCGCGGTCCAGCACCTCGGCGCGGGCGCGCATCAGCACCACGGTGAAGTAATACAACTGGAACGCCACGGCCATGAGCAGCAGGGGGATCAACATGCTCAGATGGATGGACGGCTTGTCCATCTTGGTGACGGTCGGCCCCTGGTGCAAGGTGTTCCACCACTCCACCGAATAATGGATGATCGGGATGTTCACCACGCCCACCAAGATCAACACACCGCCGGCGCGGGCGGCGGTGCGGCGGTCCTCGATGGCCGAAACCAAGGCGATGTAGCCCAGATACAGGAACAGCAGGATCAACTCGGACGTGAGCCGGGCGTCCCACACCCACCAAGCTCCCCACATCGGCTTGCCCCACAAAGAACCCGTCACCAGTGCCAGGAAGGTGAACGACGCGCCCAAGGCCGCCGAACTGCCCGCCATCACATCGGCCAGCTTGATGTTCCAAATCAGGTTGATGCCGCTCCACACCGCCATCAGCATGTAGATGAACAGCGACATCCAGGCGGCCGGCACATGCACGAACATGATGCGGTAGCTCTCGCCCTGCTGGTAATCCGGCGGTGCCTCGACCAAGCCGTAATAAAGCCCGGCCAACAGGCTCACCCCGGTCAGCCACGCCAGCCAAGGGATGAACTTGCCGGACAGGTCGTAAAAATATTTGGGGGAAGCCAGTTTGTGCAAAAACCGCCACAGCGGCCCCTTCACGGCATAGTACAAGCCAGCCAGCAAAGCCAGCCAGCCCAACCAAAGCATAAGTTTGCCGAACATTAAAGACAGCGACATGGAATTGCTCAACTCACACTGATTCTAAGGGCGGACGCGATGGCGAACGGCGCGAGGGTCAACGCCAGCACCAGCAGCGACGCCAGGAAATAAATTTGGCCGGCGATGGGCAATCCCGCCGCCGCCGCCGTCACGGCGTTGGTGGCGAAAATCAGCACCGGAATGTACAAAGGCATGACCAGCAAGGTCAACAACACGCCGCCGCGCCTAAGGCCCACGGTCAAGGCCACGCCTATCGCCCCGACCAGGCTCAACAGCGGCGTGCCCAGCGCCAAGGTCAGCACCAAGGCGGCGATGGCCGGCCCCGGCATCGCCAGCAGCAAACCCAGCAACGGGGCCATCAACAGCATCGGCAGGCCGCTCACCAGCCAATGCGCCAACACCTTGCCCAGCACCAGCAACGACAAGGGCTGGGCGCTCAACAGCATCTGCTCCAAAGCGCCGTCCTCGAAATCCGAGCGGAACAGGTTCTCCAGCGAAAACAAAGCCGCCAGCAAAGCCGCGATCCAAATCACGCCGGGGGCGATCTTGCGCAGCACATCCACCTCCGGGCTGACGCCCAAAGGATAAAGTGTGACGATCATCAGAAAGAACAGCAAGGGATTCGCCAGCTCGCCGCGATGGCGGAAAGCCAACAGCAAGTCGCGCTTCA
>CAZOTR010000169.1:0-9010 GCA_964582755.1 uncultured Methylococcaceae bacterium
GAATAGCCGTCTTGGGCGTTGTAGGTGCGGGTAAAGCTGAACGGCAAACCTTTGCCGGGGAGTTTCAAGTCGGTGTGTTGGTAATAGTAATTGCCGGTGGCGGTGTTGACGGGTTCGGCGGCGGTACCGGAGGGGGAGACTGATGAGCTTGGGCCGTAGGTGGCGGTGGAGGATGGGGCAAATGTGATTTTGAATACTCCGCCGCCGCCACTAGTTCCCGCATAGACAATAGCCGGATTCGACGGATCGATGGCTAGGGTATCGACATATGTATTATTGGGTAAGCCGTTGCTGACCGGATTCCAACTCCCCCCGCCATTGGCGCTGTTGAACATCTTGCCGCTAGTTGCCGTATAGAGCGTAGACGGGTTGGATGGGTCGATGACCAGGATATTGATGTAATTATCATTGGGCAAGCCGTTGCTGGCCGGACTCCAACTCCCCCACCATTGGTGCTTTTGTATAGTACGCCAAAAGTTCCCGCATAGAGCGTGGCAGGATTAGACGGGTCGATGGTCAAGGCGCTAACATGACTAGTTGACAGACCGTCGATGGCCGGACTCCAACTTCCCCCACCGTTCGTACTTTTGAATACCGCTCTGCCATTTTGATTCTGACCGCCATAAACTCCCACATAGAGTGTAGCCGGGTTCGATGGGTCTATGACCAAGGGCTTTAAAATAATATCATTGGGTAATCCGCTGTTAGCTAGACTCCAACTCCCTCCGCCATTGGTACTCTTGAACACCTTGCCGCCAGCTCCCACATAGACCGTGGCCGAGTTCGACGGGTCTATGACCAAGGTATCGACATACATACCTGTCTGGACTGGGTTCCAACTCCGGCTCCATCCCCCCCCTCCATCAATGCTCTTGAACACTTCGCCCATAAAGGTTACCGCATAGACTGTGGCCGGACTTGACGGGTCGATGGCTAGGGTCGTGACAATGGGCGTAAAAGTTAAAATTAAACCACTGTTGGCTGGACTCCAACTCCCCCCGCCATTAGTACTCTTGAAAACTCCGCTAATATATGGGCCGGTAACTCCTGCATACAGAGTGGCGGAGTTCGACGGGTCGATGACTAGACTACCGACATCGATACCAATAAGACCGATGCTTGTCCATTGATTGATGCCCGCATTGGCCGAGCCAGCAAAATTGCCCAAAATAAGCCAGCACAAGAAGACGAGGCCCAAATGATGCCATTTTTGGGTAATGCGGTCGAAAACAGTAATAAGCTTATTCATCCCTAACCTCTTGCCTCGAAATGGCGGAGTTTTCAAGTTATAAAAGCCTTGTAGGGCGGGCAAACGGCTCTATCGTTTGCCCACGCGGAATTTGGCGGAAATCGGCGGGCAGGCAAAAAGCCTGTCCTGAGCATTGCCGAAGGGACGCCTGCCCACCCTATGATAGTCAGCAACCAGCGAAAAAGCACAACGCCCCCCGCCATCATCCACGCAACCATTCCGGCGATGCCGGTTTTGCAATGGCCGGGAAGCCATGTAGGGTGCGCATCGCGCACCATTTAAAATGCCAGAAGCTACCCATGCTTTAGCCTTGTAGGTCAGGCGCGTCTTTTTGCGCCCGACATTTACCGAAGCGCGACGGGGTATGTACCCCGTTGCAATGTTTGCAAGCACGGCAGCATACTGGACATTGTGCCAGCGTTCAAACGTTCGGGGTGGGTTGAATAACCCGCCCCGCTGTGACCGAGACAATGCCGCAATATCGGGGAACGGTGGGCAACAAAAAGACGTTGCCCATCCAGAGTCCTTGCTTTCATGCGCCGGATGGAACGGCCAGTCTTTCCGATTGGGCATTCAATAAAAGATGCCAAGGCTGCATCTTTTCCATGAACGATTTCATCCGCCGCATAGGCCGTTCCATCGAAAACATGGAACGATCCATCTTTTTGATGGAATTTTCCATCTCCCGCATCCATCGTTCCATGCCGACCATGGAGTGTTCCATCCAATTTTTCAGTCGTTTATGCGCAAAGACGCGCCGTTGCTATTTCGGCATCCGCTCTTCCTTGCGGCGGGGCGATCATTCCTGGCAGGATGCGCAAGGAACTCTCATCCCGATCCTTTCCCGGAGGGAGGGGGTGCAAGAGCCTTTCTATAATGCGGTTCGATGCCATGGGTTGACTCCTGGGGATGCCGCCGTTGCCATTGTCTGGCAAGTTACCGCCCATGGCACTGGATTCCGGCATCCTTGCCGGAATGACGGCCGGAATGACGGCGGTGGGCCGAATCGGTTGGCCGAGCTTGTAGCCTTGTAGGGTGGGCAAACGGCTCTATCGTTTGCCCACGCGGAATCCGGCGCCAATCGGCGGGCAGGCAAAAAGCCTGTCCTGAGCATTGCCGAAGGGACGCCTGCCCACCCTATGATAGTCAGCAACCAGCGAAACAGCCCAATGCCTGCCGCCATCATCCACGCAACCATTCCGGCGATGCCGGTTTTGCAATGGCCGGGAAATTGGCCTAGCCACTGCCCCCAGCGTCGCAAGCTATCAATCCATAAGGTGTTGGTTTTCTGGGACGGGATGGCCATGGTTTACCGCCGTTGTATTATCGGATTTAAAGACGCCCAATCGTTGGGAAATGGGAGACTTAATGGATTTATATCATGCCACGGGCGGAGGTGGGTTCAATTGATTGAATTGTAGGAGCGGGCCATGCCCGCGATCTCTGGCCCCACCCATTGCCCGAAGCCTTTCGCGGCCATGGGCCGCTCCTACGGAAAATATCAATAAATCAATTAAACCCACCTCCCCACGGGCGCGGGTGTCCCGCCCGTAAGCAGGCCAGATGCCCGCATTCCCAAGGTGCGCCGCTATCAGTGCCCGCCTCAGGGAACGGAGTTCGTTCCCCTATGCCGCGCCATTGCCATTCAGTAATGCATGGACGTGGGTGCCGCGCCTCGCGGCGATTTGCTTCCGCCAACTGTAGGGCCGGGTTTTGCTGCGAGCGCGGCTCCCACGAATCTTGGCACACGCTTCTCGCTTAACTTAAGGGCAGTAACACGCCGCGTGGTAATGCGGTTTAGTGTGCCTGCGCCGTCTGCGGCGCGCCGCGTGGGACTATGGGACTCCCACGCGGCATATGGGGAAATCACCGGGGTGGGCCCAGGCGGTCACCCGGCGGCGGCGGCGGCGTACCGCTGATTGCCGAGTGTCCACTGCGGACAAACCCCAAGGTGATTAGCGCCGGCGTGGCATAGGCGAGCTTGCCCAGCTTCTCCAGAGCCGTGCGCCGGTCGGGCCGTTCGCACGCTGCCGGGCCGGCTTCCGGGGGGATTCCGTTGCGTTGGTGGCTGTCATTCATCTCGATTCTCCTATGGATTGTCATGGGCCGGCCTCACCGGCCCGGCGGGGCGTTGGGGGCCTGCTTACTGGCCCAGATAGCGCCAGGTGAAGCGCCGTGTCTTGCCGGTCATGGACACTGCCAGGCCGTTGGCGTAGCGTGGGTTGGTGGGAGAGATTAGTAGCTTGTTGTCGGCATCGAGCAGCAGCGAGCGGGCCAGAATCTTGGGGTCGCCCTGCCAGCGCAGCCAGACCTGCGCCCCCGGCTGGTCGGCGCGGATCTCAAAGTTCCAACTCGTCGGCCCGCCCTGCGCGGGCCGGTAGTCGCTGGCGTAATCGCCGGCCTGCGCGCCCCATTCCGGGTGCGGGAACACCAAGGTGAGGTAGGGCGCGGCGAAGGGCTTGAGTTCGGCCAAGTCGTTGCTGTCGTAGCCGTCCTTGGCGTCAAGCAACTGGCCGAGCAGGTTGTTGCTGTCCTTGAAGCCGGCCTGCGGGTTTTCGACGGAAAGCCGGACGTACCAGCCGCCGTTCGGCAGCGTGTCGGCGGCGGCCGGCGGGGCGATCCAGTCTAGCCAAGCGAGATACCAGGGGAGCCTTGTCGGCGCGGCCTGGCTGGTCGTCGTCGCGGTGGCCGGTATCAGCAGTTGGATCGTCCCACAGGTCGCAGCGGCTCCGGGCAGCAGCTTGACCCAGAAGGACTTGAACACCGGCAGCGTGCCGACCATGCCTGGGGTGCTGTCGTCGTATACGTCATAACTGTTGCCGTTCCAGACCCAGAAGGTCTTGGCCATTAAGTTTTGCGCCTCGGCGGCGGAGGGGGTGTAGCGGAAGCTGCTGTTGTTGCAATACAGCAAAACCTTGGACCAGTCGACACCGTAGGGGAACGGGTTGCCGACGAGGTTGTAGCGGTTGGTGCTGTCGGTCGAGGGGGTGAGCGGGATCGAGTAGCAGCCGTTGGTGGTGTTGCAGGGGAAGCCGGTGGTGGCGGGCGTCGCGCTGCCGCTGGCGATGATGACCGAGCCGTTCGTCGGCGTGTCCAGGCTGTCCAGCCAGAAGCCAGTGCCGGGGGCGACCGGGTCGGTTAGCGCGGATTTGGCGTAGGCGTTGGTTGCGGGGTCGAAGGTGTACAGCACCCAGTTGCTGTCGTAGTCCGCCGAGGGGAAGTTGCTGCCACCGCCGAAAGTGCCATCCACCGTCGCGGTGGCCGGCTGGCAGGGGCTGGCGATCATCTGCCATTGGTTGGTTGTGATCGGGGTGCCGAAGGCGCAGGGGAAGGTGTAAGCGAAGGCCGCGCCGGTGAGACTATTCTTTCCGTATGCGCCGACCAGGGCGGTGGCACCGGACAGGGCCACCGCGTAGCCGAAATCGTCAGCCGCCACACCGGTTAGCTTTTGCTGTTGAGTCCATGCCGTGCCCGAACGGGTAAAGACATAGGCCGCGCCGGTGCCGAATGCGCCGACCAGGGCGGTGTCGCCGGACAGGGCTGTCGAGATGCCGAAATAGTCGCCTGACTTGGTGTCGGCGCCGACGAGGATCTGCTGTTGCGCCCATGCCGTACCCGAGCGGGTATAGACATAGCCGGCATTTTTGTTCTGCGTGCCGACTAGGGCGGTGTCGCCGGACAGAGCCACCGCGTAGCCGAACAGGTCATTCGCCGCGCTGTTAGAGGCGGTGAGCACCTGCTGTTGGGTCCATGTCGCGCCCGAACGGGTGTAGACAATGGCTGCGCCGGCGGCGGAGTTTCTTCCCTGCGCGCCGACCAGGGCGGTGTCGCCGGACAGGGCCACCGAGACGCCCAATGAGTCACCCGCCACGCCGGCAAGCGTTTGCTGCAAGGTCCAACTCGCGCCCGAACCGGTGTAGACATAGGCCGCGCCGGCGCTGGAATTTCTTCCGGGCGCGCCGATTAGGGCGGTGCCGCCGGACAAAGCCACCGTCTGGCCAAATAGGTCGGACGCCGCAGCGCCGGTGAGCTTTTTTTGTTGGGTCCAGACTGAACCCGAACGGGTGTAGATATAAGCCGCGCCGGTGTTGGAATTCTTTGACCATGCGCCGACTAGGGCGGTGTCGCCGTACAGGGCCACTGCGGCGCCGAAAGAGTCATTCGACGCGGCGTCGGCAGCGGTGAGCTTTTGCTGCTGGCTCCAGGCCGCACCCGAACGGACGTAGACATAAGCCGCGCCGGCGTGGGAATTCTTGCCGAATGCGCCAACCAGGGCGGTGTTGCCGGACAGGGCCACCGAGTAGCCAAAATAGTCGCCCGTCGCGCCGTCGGAGGCGGTGAGCGTCTGCGCGCTGTTGACCAGCGGATCGACCGTGACCGGCCAAGCCGCGCCCCGCGCATCGACCTGAATCTGGATCGCGTCCCCCGCCAGCGCCAGCCGGGCCGGCAGCGTTTTGCCCTGGGCGTCGGTGACTTTCAGTTCGCGGTAGTTGAGCACCGCCGCGCCGTCCGCCGTGTGGAGGCTGAGTGCTTGCGCCCCGTCCTTGAGCTTCGGGCGCAAGCCGCCTTCGACCTGTAGCGCCAGCACCGCCTCGCCGCCGGCGGCAGGCGGCTCGGCCAGCGTGAAGCCCTGTTCCAGCCCTTCGGGCCGGTTCTCGTACCATTCGGTGAGCTTGCCCCTGCGGTATTCGACGCGGCTATCCGTGGCCGAGACGACCGCCGGGGCTACCGGCTTGACCGCGCCCGGCGCACCGTAGCCGCCTAGCCTTAGGCCGAAACGCCAGCCGCCGCCCTGTTGCGCCGGGGCGACCTCGACCGCCTCGGGGCCGAAGCGGAGCGCGAAGCGGTTGGCCGGGTTGGCGGCGCTGTAACGGCCCGGGCCGTCCGGCTCGACGCGGCGCTGCGTGGCCTCCACCGCCGCCCGCAACGCCGCCGGCATCCCGTCGGCAGCCGCCGCCCACAGGGGCTGTGCCACCGCCGCCAGCAAGGCCAGCGCCCCGATCTTCATTGTTTTGTGTGCCATCAGCTTTTCCCCTGCAAAACATTATTAAACATAGATTTATCAAGGAGCTTGGCAATGGTGCCGAAACCGGGCGGGGTTTGCAACCAACGCGGTTAAGTTGCGCGGCGCATGTCTGTGGGGTGGCCGTCAGGCTGGGTGGCCTGAAGGCCACCCTACAACCAACTGGGTCGCCGCCCCGGCGTAAAACTTTTTATTGCTTAGGCGAGACGGCGTGGTCTATAAGAACATCATCCCGCCCAATCCTTTGGAGAATCCCATGCCCACCGTCTACGACCTCAAGCCCCGCTTCCAAGACCTATTGCGCCCTGTGGTGCGCGGGCTGGCGGCAAGGGGCGTCACGCCCAACCAAATCACTTGGGCGGCGTTCGTCTTGTCCTTGCTCGGCGGCATGGCGATGGCCGGCTGGCCGGGGGAGCGCTGGCCGTTTTTGCTGGTTCCGGCGCTGTTGTTCGTCCGCATGGGCTTGAATGCCATCGACGGGATGTTGGCGCGGGAGCATGATTTGCGCTCGCCGCTAGGGGCCATGCTTAATGAATTGGGCGACGCGGTGGCCGACGCCGCGCTGTACCTGCCCTTGGGGCTGGTGTCCGGCGTCAGTGGCGCGGCGGCGGCGGTGTTCGCGGTGCTGGCGGTGGTCAGTGAGTTGGCCGGCGTCGCCGCCGTGCAGATCGGCGCGAGCCGGCGTTACGACGGACCCATGGGCAAGAGCGACCGCGCCTTCGCCGTCGGCGTCGTCGGCCTGTTGTTGGGGCTGGGCGTCGCGCCGGGTTTTTGGCTGTCGGGCTTGCTGTGGGGCTTGTCGGCCTTGCTGCTGCTGACGGCGGCGAACCGGGTGCGCAAGGCTTTGCAGGAGGCCGCGCCATGTTAGATCTAGCCGTCAAACCGAATGTGCTGTGGGCGGTGGCGGGCTTGTTCGCGCTGCTGTTGTCGGCCTCGCTGATCGTCTTTCTGTTGGGTCGGGCAAACCCCACGAAAAATTACGACGAACTGCGCCAGCGGGTGAATTCCTGGTGGGTGATGGTGGTGATGTTCACCCTGGCGATGGTGTTGAGCCGCAAGCTGTCCTTTGTGTTCTTTGGCTTCATGAGCTTCCTCGCGCTCAAGGAGTATCTGAGCCTGATTCCGACCCGCCGCGCCGACCGGCGAGTGTTGTTCTGGGCTTATATGACCATTCCGCTGCAATATTATTGGGTTGCCATTGGCTGGTATGGGATGTTCATCATCTTCATCCCGGTTTATGTGTTTCTATTCCTGCCGATGCGCATGGTGTTGGTCGGCGAAACCAAGGATTTTCTACACGCGGCGGGCGTCATGCATTGGGGCTTGATGGCGACGGTGTTCAGCGTGAGCCATCTGGCTTTCTTGCTGGATTTGCCCGAGGCCAACAATCCGGCGGGGGGCGGGGCGGGCTTGGTGTTGTTCTTGGTGTTCCTCACCGAGTTCAACGACGTGGCGCAGTATGTCTGGGGCAAGCTGCTGGGCCGGCACAAGATTATCCCCAAGGTCAGTCCGAACAAGACTTGGGAAGGATTTTTGGGCGGCGTCGCCACCAGCGCCGCTTGCGCCTGGCTGCTGGCCCCGTGGCTGACCCCCTTGGATTTGCGGCATGCCCTCGCGGCGGGTCTCATGATCCCGGTGGCCGGCTTCATCGGCGACGTGGTGATTTCCGCCGTCAAGCGCGACATCGGCGTCAAGGATTCCGGCAGCTTGTTGCCGGGCCATGGCGGCATCCTTGACCGCATCGACAGCCTGACCTATACGGCCCCGCTGTTTTTCCATTTCATCCGCTATTTCTATTTTTAAGCCATGGTCCGCCTGCTGCGTTTTTTGTTTTTCGGCGTGTTCATCCGCGCATTGGTGTTGGTTTTGCTCGGCCTGAATGTGCGCCACCGCGAACGCCTGCCCGCGCAGGGACCGGCGATCCTGATTGCCAACCACAACAGCCATTTGGACACGATGGTGCTGATCAGCCTGTTGCCCTTGCGCCTGCTGCCCCGCATCCATCCGGCGGCGGCGCTGGATTATTTCCTGCGCAACCGCCTGCTGGCGTGGTTTGCCCTGAACATCATCGGCATCATTCCCGTGACGCGCGCACCGTTAGCCCGCGCCACCCGCCAGCCTAAACAGGAGGCCGCGCCGACCAGCGTCCACCTGTTGGGCGGCTGTTTCCAGGCGTTGGAGTGCGGCGACATCCTCATCTTCTTTCCCGAAGGCACCCGTGGCGAGCCGGAGCAACGGGCCAAATTCAAGTCGGGCATCGCCCATCTGGCCGAACACTATCCCGCCGTTCCCGTCATCCCGATCTTCATGCATGGCCTGGGCAAGGCCTTGCCCAAAGGCGAGGCCATCCTGGTGCCGTTCTTCTGTGACGTGTTTGTCGGCGAAGCCCTGCATTGGACCGGCGAACGCGCCAGCTTCATGGACGCGCTGGAAATGGCCGTAAAGCAATTGCAGGAGGAAGGGCGGTTTGCCGAGTGGGAGTAGGCGCGGCCTTTAAGCCGCGCCATCGCGGGCATGGCCCGCTCCTACGGAGCAAAGCCTCAATTTTTCTTGACAGCACAAAACATCTCTCACAAACTTAACGATGTTAAGTAAAAGAGAGGTGTTTCAATGGGCAGTTCAGCACGGCGCGAACGCGAACGGCAGCAGGTGCGGCGGAAGATTTTGGACGCGGCGCGGGAGCTGTTCGTCGCCGAGGGCTATGACGCGGTGACGATGCGGCGCATCGCCGAGGCCAT
>CAZOTR010000170.1:0-1890 GCA_964582755.1 uncultured Methylococcaceae bacterium
CTGGCAATCGACGAGGCCAGCTTCGGGCCGGCGCATCCCAAGGTCGCCATCCGCCTCAACAACCTCGCCCTGTTGTTGCAGGACACGAACCGGCTGGCGGAGGCCGAGCAGCCGATGCGGCGGGCTTTGGACATAGACGAGGCCAGCTTCGGGCCGGCGCATCCCAATGTCGCCCGCGACCTCAACAACCTCGCCCAGTTGTTGCAGGCCACGAACCGGCTGGCGGAGGCCGAGCCGCCGATGCGCCGGGCGCTGGCAATCGACGAGGCCGGCTTCGGGCCGGCGCATCCCGATGTCGCCACCAACCTCAACAACCTCGCATCTTTGTTGCAGGACACCCACCGGCTGGCGGAGGCGGAGCCGCTAATGCGCCGGGCTTTGGCAATCGACGAGGCCAGCTTCGGGCCGGCGCATCCCGATGTCGCCATCGAACTCAACAACCTCGCCACACTGATGTACAGCACCGACCGGCTGGCGGAGGCCGAGACGCCGATGCGCCGGGCGCTGGTCATTCTCCTGAAATTCACCCGCGCCACCGGCCACGAACATCCATATTTGCGGGTGGCATTCGGCAATTACCGGCAGATGCTGGAAACCCTGCCCCTGGACGCAAGCCAAATCGTCCAGCGCTTGGAGGCGGCTGGGCAGGAGGCAGGCTTCGACGCGGACGGCTGGCGGCGGCTGGCGGAGCAGATCAGCGGAGGGGAAACGCCGTAGCAGGGCAATCAATGTAGGGGCGAATTTATTCGCCTTATCAAAGGCTTGTGGGCGAATAAATTCGCCCCCACAACCGCCCCAACAGCTTGAATGATTGATGAATCAACAGGCTATGGAGCATAGCGCAATCGCTTCTTTTAAACCCTCGATATTGCCAATCCGGGTTGTCGGGGCAAGAGCCAAACAGCCTCAGCCATAAGCGCTCTGATAGCTGTCCAAGACCTTGATGTAGTTGGCCCGCTGGAACGCGCCGGGGTTGGCGACATTGCGGTGGCTCATGTTGCCGCGCATCTGCTGGACCGAGGAGAAGCGCCTCGCCTCCATCCATTCGCGCAGGCCGTCGAGCAAGACGGACAAATAGGCCGGGCCGTGGCGCAGCAGCGCGGAGGTGCTCATCACCACGTCGGCCCCGGCCAGCAGGTATTTGACGACCTCGTCGGAGGTCTCCACGCCGCGCGTGGCGGCTAGCGAGGCGTTGACATTGCCATACAGCAACGCGATCCACAGCAGCGGCAGGCGGATTTCGGTGGCGGAACTCAACTCCAGGGACGGGGCGACTTCCAAGCCATTGATGTCGATATCCGGCTGGTAGAAGCGGTTGAACAATACCAAGGCGTCGGCCCCCGCCGCGTCCAGCCGTTTCGCCATATGCCCCACGGCGCTGAAGAACGGACTGAGCTTGAGCGCGACGGGGATGCTGACGGTGGCTTTGACCGCCGTGAGAATGTCCAAGTAGCGCTGCTCCACGGCGGCGGAGGTGGCGTCTAGGTCGGCCTCCACCGAATAAATGTTCAATTCCAAACCGGCAGCGCCCGCTTGCTGCATCTGCCGGGCGTAGTCTATCCAGCCCTCGCCGGTGACGCAGTTGAGGCTGGCGATGACCGGCACATCGACCGCCGCCGCCGCCTGGCTGAGTAGCTTGAGATAGCTTTCCGGGCCAACGTGGTAGTCGTCAACCTCGGGAAAATAGCTCAAGGACTCGGCGAAGCTTTGCGTGCCGGATTCCATCAAATAGGAGAAGGCTTCGTTTTCGTGGCGGATGCTCTCCTCGAACAGCGAGGACATCACCACTGCCGCCGCGCCGCCGTCCTCCAAGCGCCTGATCCCGTCCAAAGTCCCCGACAAGGGCGAGGCCGAGGCGACGAGGGGGTGTTTGAGTTGCAGCCCCATGTA
>CAZOTR010000170.1:1990-8986 GCA_964582755.1 uncultured Methylococcaceae bacterium
TCCCATTTCTGGTCCACCACCTGCTGGGCCAGTTGCATCAATTCCTCGCTCTCGGCCGGATGGCTGCGGGCGAGCATCTTGTAGCGCAGTTCGTTCAAAGCGTAGTCCTTGAGCTTGATCCTCGGGCGCGGCGAGTCCAGCACAAACGGATTCGTGTCCGATTCGCGCAGCGCCGGGTTGTAGCGGAGCAACGGCCAGTGGCCGGAGGCGACGGCCAGATCCTGCTGCTTCAAGCCATGCTCCATGTTGATGCCGTGGGCGATGCAATGGCTGTAGGCCAAGACCAAGGACGGCCCCGGATAAGCTTCGGCCTCGCGCAGGGCGAGCAGGGTCTGCTGCGGGTTCGCGCCCATGGCGATGCGGGCCACATACACGTTGCCGTAGGAAATCGCCTGCAAGGCCATATCTTTCTTTGCCACTGGCTTGCCGCCGGCGGCGAATTTGGCGACCGCGCCCATCGGCGTGGACTTGGACATCTGCCCGCCGGTGTTGGAATAAACCTCGGTGTCCAACACCAAAATATTGATGTTGCGCCCGCTGGCTAAAACGTGGTCCACGCCGGAGGAGCCGATGTCATAGGCCCAGCCGTCGCCACCCATGATCCAAACGCTGCGCCGCACCAACTGGTCGGCCACCGACAGCAAGTCTTTGGCCTTCTCGGTGTCCAGCTTGAACAGCGCGGTTTTCAACTCGGCGACGCGGATGCGCTGCGCCCGGATCTGCGACTCGGTGATCTGCGGGGCGGAGAGGATGGCGTCCACCAGCCCCGCATCGACCTCGCCCTTGAGTTCCAAAGCCAGTTGCGTCGCCAGTGCCAGATGCTTGTCGGCGGTCAGCCTGAACCCCAGGCCGAATTCGGCGTTGTCCTCAAACAGCGAGTTCGACCAGGCCGGGCCGCGCCCTTCGGCGTTCTGGGTCCACGGCGTGGTGGGCAGGTTGCCGCCGTAAATCGACGAGCAGCCGGTGGCGTTCGCCATGATGAGCCGGTCGCCGAACAACTGCGACAGCAGGCGCACATAAGGCGTCTCGCCGCAGCCGGCGCAAGCGCCGGAGAACTCGAACAGCGGCTCCAGGAACTGCGCGCCGCGCACCGAGGAGAAATCCACCCGCGAACGGTCGTTCACCGGGAGGGTCTCGAAGAAGCCGATGCTGGCCCGCTCCCGCTCCAAGATCGGCGCTTTGGGTCTCATGTTGATGGCCTTGACGCCGCTTTGTTGCAGGCTCTTCGCCGGGCAGACCTCGACGCACAGGCTGCAACCGGTGCAATCCTCGACGTACATTTGCAGGGTGTAGCGCGTCTCCGGGAAGCCACGCGCATTGATCGGCGCGGACTTGAAGCCTTCCGGGGCTTTTTCCAGCCGGGACTCGGGGTAAAACTTGGAGCGGATCACCCCATGCGGGCAGACGAAGCTGCAATTGCCGCACTGGATGCAGATGTCCGGCTCCCACACCGGCACGAAGGCGGAGATGTTGCGCTTTTCCCATTGCGTGGTGCCGGTGGGATAGGTGCCGTCCACGGGCAGCATGGAAACCGGCAATTGGTCGCCCTTCCCCGCCATCATCATCGCCGTCACTTTTTGCACGAACTCGGGCGCTTGCGGCGGCACGACGGGCGGCATTTCGATGGCGCTGTCGGCCTGCTTTGGCAGTTTGACCGGGTAAAGTGCCGCCAGGGTCTGGTCCACCGCGACATAGTTTTTCTTCACCACGTCCTCGCCCTTTTTGCCATAGGTCTTCTTGATCGACTCCTTGATCTTGGCGATGGCCTCGTCTTTGGGCAACACGCCGGAGATGGCGAAGAAGCAGGTCTGCATGATGGTGTTGGTGCGGCTGCCCATGCCGGTTTCCTTCGCAACCTTCGAGGCGTCAATCACATAAAACTGTATCCCCAAGTCGATGATCCGCTGTTGCAGGCTGCGCGGCAAATGCCCCCACACTTGATCCGGGCCATGCGGGCTGTTGAGCAAGAAGGTCGCGCCGGGGCGGGCGCTGGCCAGCACGTCGATCTTCTCGGCGAAGACGAACTGGTGGCAGCCGATGAAGCTGGCCGAGCGGATCAGATACGGCGAGTTGATCGGGTTCGGCCCGAAGCGCACATGCGACACCGTTTGCGAACCGGATTTCTTCGAGTCGTAGACGAAATAGCCTTGCGCGTGCAGTGGCGTGGACTCGCCGATGATCTTGATGCTGTTCTTGTTCGCGCCCACCGTGCCGTCCGCGCCCAGGCCAATGAACAAGGCACGGACGACCTCGTCCGGCTCGATGTCGAAGGCTTCGTCATAGTCCAGGCTGCTGTGCGACACGTCGTCGTTGATGCCGACCACGAAATGATTCTTCGGGGCGTCTTTCTTCAATTCGTCCAGCACCGCCTTCGCCATCGCCGGGGTGAATTCCTTGGACGACAGGCCGTAACGCCCGCCGACAATGCGCGGCAGAGTTTGACCGGGTAAACTGCCGACGGCATAGGCTTCGGCCAAGACCGTCACCACGTCGCCGTACAAAGGCTCGCCGGTGGCACCGGGGGATTTGATGCGGTCCAGCACGGCGATGGACTTGACCGTGGGCGGCAAGGCTTGCAGGAAATGTTCGGCGGAGAACGGCAGCACCAGGCGCACGTTGACAACGCCGACTTTTTCGCCTTGCTTGGCCAGATAATTGACCGTCTCGACCAGGGTCTGGGCGCCGGAGCCGATGATGACCGCCACGCGCTCGGCCTCGGGGTGGCCGTAATAGTCAAACAAATGGTATTGCCGGCCAGTCAGGCCGGCGAATGCGTCCATCTTCGCCTGCACGATTCCCGGCAAACGGGCATAGAACGGGTTCACCGTCTCGCGGCCCTGGAAATACACGTCCGGGTTTTGCGCCGTCCCGCGCATGACGGGCCGGTCGGGGTTCAGGCCGCGCTCGCGGTGTTCGCGGACTCTTTGCTGGGCGATCATGGCGCGGATGTGTTCGTCGTCGATCAGCTCCAACTTGTTGACCTCATGGGAGGTGCGGAAGCCGTCGAAGAAATGGATGAACGGAACCCTGGCGTCCAGGGTCGCCGACTGGGCCAGCAAAGCCATGTCGTGGGCCTCCTGCACCGTGCTGGAGGCAAGCTGGGCGAAGCCGGTCTGGCGCACGGCGGCCACGTCGGAATGGTCGCCGAAGATCGACAAACCCTGCGCGGCCAGCGAACGCGCCGCCACGTGGATCACCGCCGAGGTCAGCTCGCCGGCGATCTTGTACAGATTGGGGATCATCAGCAACAGCCCTTGCGAGGCCGTGAACGTGGTCGTCAACGCGCCGGTCTGCAACGCGCCATGCACAGTGCCGGCGGCCCCGCCCTCGCTCTGCATCTCGACGACCAGGGGCACGTTGCCCCATATATTGGTCTTGCCTTCCGCCGCCCATTGGTCGGCCAGCTCGGCCATGGTCGAGGACGGCGTGATCGGGTAAATGGCGCACACTTCATTGACGCGGTAGGCGATATACGCCACGCCCTCGTTGCCTTCCAGAGTCGTAACCTGTGTTGGCTTCATCTAAGCACCTTTATTTGGATTGGAACATTTCAATGGCATGGCAGGGACACTGCTCGAAGCACACGGCGCAGCCGGTGCAACGCTCGTAGTCGTATTGGTAACGCTTGCCCGGACCCAGCTTGATGATGGCCTGCTCGGGGCAGGCGCCGTAGCAGCCGTCGCACTCGAAGCAGTTGCCGCAAGACAGGCAGCGGCGGGCCTCAAACAACGCTTCGGCCTCGCCCAAGCCCTTGACGACCTCCGCGAAGCCGAAGGCGCGTTTTTCCAACTCCACGGAATCCTGCTGCCGTTGCGCGGCGTCGGTGTTGTACCAGATGTGCAGTTTGTCGAAGCCGACGATCTCATGCTTGGGAGGCTTGGCGTATTGCCCGCCGCTGAGGAATGCGTCGATGTGGCGGGCGGCTTTCTTGCCATGGCCCACGGCAATCGTCACCGTGCGCTCGCTGGGCACCATGTCGCCGCCGGCGAAAATGCCGGGGTGGCCGGTCATCATGTTGGCGTCCACGACCACCGTGCCGTCGCGCTTGAACTCGATGTCCGGCACCTGCGTCAAGAAATTAGTGTCAGTGTCCTGGCCCAAGGCCAGGATCAAGGCGTCCGCCTCCAGGGTCTCGAACTGGCCGGTGGGCTCGGGATATCCTTCCGCATTGACCTTCATCACCTCGACCTGGATGCGGGTCTGGTCGATTTCCTTGATGGTGCGCAGCCAGTTGATCTTCACGCCCTCCTCGATGGCCTCGTCGGCCTCGAAAGGATGGGCGGGCATGTGTTCGCGGTCGCGGCGGTAAATAATCAACGCCTCCTCCGCGCCCAGGCGTTTGGCGGTGCGCGCCGCGTCCATCGCGGTGTTGCCGCCGCCGTAGATGGCGACGCGGCGGCCTAGCAGCGGCGCTTCGCCCGCAGCGGTCTGGCGCAGGAAGCTTACCGCGTCGAGGATCTTGCCGGCGTCGCGGGCGGGGATCTCCACCCGCTTGCTCAGGTGCGCGCCGACCGCGACGAACACCGCGTCGAAGCCGCCGGCTTCCTTTTCGGCCAGCACGTCCTGCACCTTGCGGCCCAGCAGGATCTTCACGCCCAGATCCTCAATGCGGCGGATTTCCTGCTCCAGCTCATGGCGCGGCAGGCGGTAGGCGGGAATTCCGAAATGCATCATGCCGCCGGCCATGGGGCCGGCCTCGTGGATTTCCACCGCGTGGCCCAGGCGGGCCAGATGGTAGGCCGCCGACAGCCCGGAAGGGCCGGCCCCGACCACCAACACGCGCTTGCCCGAGGGCGGCGCGTCCGGCCTGACCTTCCAGCCGTTGCGCAGGGCTTCGTCGCCCAAAAAACGCTCGACGGCGTGGATGCTCACCGTGCTGTCCACCTCCTTGCGGTTGCAATTGGACTCGCAAGGATGGTAGCAGACCCGCCCATGCACCGCCGGCAGCGGGTTGTCCCGCATCAACTGCTGCCAGGCCCGTTCAAATTGACCGGCCTGGGCCAAAGCCAGCCACGCCTGGATGTTCTCCCCTGCCGGGCAAGCGTTGTTGCACGGCGGCAGCAAATCCTGGTAGACCGGCCAGCGGGTGCGCACCGGGCCGGTTCCCTTGCCATGCTGCACCAAATCCACAGGGCGCGTCTTATCGCTGGGCTTGGGGCTTGTCATTGCGTTTCTCCATTTTATGTAGTGTCGGGTTTGAATCGGAGCGCGGCATCGGGGGCAACACCGCCGGATGCGGTGAATAATAGTCGAAATATTGAAGGATTGTTCTGTGTACGTCCGCCTCACGCCCGCGCCAAGGCCAAAACAGTGTGTTGCCGGATAAGATGACGGGCATTGCCTATCTTTAAATCCCCGCAAAACCTCCACAGGGCAGTTTGACCGGTCAAACTGCAAAACCGGCCCGACCGGCTTCGCCGCAGGGCGTGACATTTCGTAACATGGCACTCCTGGCCGGGAATTCGGACTTGCCATATGCCATCCACAAAAGCCCTTGCATGATCGCCCAGGCGCCGCCAATATGACGGACTCCTGCCGCCTCGTGGAGAAAACGCCCATGACTGCCAAAGCTTTTGCCGCACCCCCCCAAGATCCGCAACCCGCACTGCCGACGCCACCCGCGCGGCAAAGCGGCTCGCTCCCTGCGGAGCCAGACGCCTACCACAACAGCCAGCTCGACCTGTTCCAAACCTTTTTATGCAACAACGACCAGGAGCGGGAGCGGCTGTCGAACACCATCAACATCTGGGACAGTGTGCCGCGCTATTCGGTGTCGCGGCAGGAGATGAACAAGCGGCGCAACGAATACGGCACCCTGCCATTGTTGAGCATCAGCTTTGTCTACCATGGCCAGCCCTATATCGCCGAAATCCAGCCCGCCAGAATCAGGGAGGGCGACAAGACGGTCGATTACTACCCCTCGGCCAGCGAGGAGCTGGTCGAGGACGCCTTGCGGAAAATCGCCACCCGACGGGACGGCGGCTTTTTCGACAAGCCCTCGATGCGCAGCGGCGTGGCCTTCTCGCTTTACGAACTGCGCGAGGAATTGGCCGCGCGCGGCCATGCGCGCTCGTACCAGGAGATCGTCCAATACCTGACGATACTCCACATGAGCCACATCAAAATCCTCGTCGGCGAAGGCAAGGGCGAGGCCTTTGTCGGCTCCAGCTACCTGCCCACCCTGGCGGCGGTGTCGCAAAAACAGCTTGCCGACGACCCCGACGCCAAATGGGTGGCCCAGTTCCACCCGCTGGTGGCCCAGTGCATCGACCAACTGACCTACCGGCAGTTCAACTACCAGACCATGATGGGCCTGCCCACGCAACTGGCCCGGTGGATACACAAACTGCTGTCGATCAAGTTCACCTTCGCCAGCATGGTCGGCAACGGCTTCGAAATCCGCTACTCCACCCTCAAACGCGACAGCAACCTGCTGAACCAGACTCACGAGAGGAACAACCGCTGCGAAGTCGACCGCGCCTTCGCCTTGCTCGTCGAGCACAAGGTGTTGCGGGAAGTGCAGAAGAGACCGGTCGGCAAGGAAAACGACGGCAACCGGGGCAGGAAGAAAATCCTGGACGTCATCTACCAGCTTTACCCCACGCAAGAATTCATCCGGGAAATGAAGGCCGCGAACCGGCGGGCAAAAGCCTAGCCGCGCCGGTAGGTTTAGCCTGCAAATTGAAGCCCGGCAAGTCGGCAACGGATGCCGTGGCACACGCCTGACACGTCTCCAGGCGCTTCGCCGCCGATTTGGGATGCGCTCAGAAGGCGCGGATACGCCCCCCAAACACCGCCCGCCGCCCCAAAGTTATCCACAATCCATCCACAGGCCGGTAGGTTTAGCCTGCGTTATTCAGCTTTTTCGGTAGGTTTAGCCTGCGATATTCGGTAGGTTTAGCCTGCGTTAAAAAGTTATCCACAGACAGGCCAATCCCCGGCGGTAGGTTTAGCCTGCGTTAATCGGCCCTTTCGGTAGGTTTAGCCTGCGTTAAT
>CAZOTR010000171.1:0-8973 GCA_964582755.1 uncultured Methylococcaceae bacterium
TGGATTCGGCGGCTTGGCCTTGGCGGGCCTTGGGCCGCGTCAACCAGGCCGACGGCAACCATTGCACCGGGGCGCTGATCGCGGCGGACGCGGTGCTGACCGCCGCCCATTGCCTGATGGACCGCGGCGGCGGCTGGCTGGCGCCCGAGGACTTGGTGTTCGTGGCCGGCCAGCGCCAGGGCGCGGACTTGGGGGAGGCCCGAGGCCGCGCGATTCTGCATCCGGCGCATCCGGTCAATCCCCGGCGGCCGGCGCTGCGGGACATCGGCGACGACTGGGCGGTGCTTTATCTCGACCACCCGCTGGCGGTGCGCCCCATCCCCATCCGCCCTTTGCCGGTCGGCGGGGACGGCGGCAAGCGCCCCGCCGCGCATTTGATGCTGGCCGGCTACAGCCAGGAACAGCCGCACAGGCTGTCCCTGCACGATGGCTGCGGCGTGGTGGAGCGGGTGGACGGGGACCGCGTGTTGCTCACCGATTGCGACAGCGCGCACGGCGATTCCGGCTCGCCGCTGCTGGCGAAACAAGGCGGGAAGGTTTGGATCGTCGGCGTCGCCTCGGCGATAGTCGTGCGCGGGACGCGGCCGGGCAGCTTCGCGGTTTCCGCCAACGCTTTTGCCGGACAAACCGCCGGGCTGAAATGACTGGCGCGGGCAATCAACGCTTGACCAGCATGAGCTGGCGCGGCTGGCCGCCTTTGAGCGTTTCGATGACCTCGGCGTCGGTGATGACCTCATAGAACACGCGGCCCGCCGTATCCACCTCGCCCACGTCATTGCCCACCCACTGCCGCACCGGCGCTTCGCGGACGGCCAGCCATTGCATGAAGCCGCGCTTGTCGGGATAACGGCCTATGTAAAACACGCTGTGCGGGCCGTACTGGGGGAACGGCATCGCCACTTTGTGCAAGGCTAATTCCCCTTGCAGCTTGTGGAAGGCCAGAGGGTCCAGTTCGATGCCGTTGACGTTGTAGCGCAGCAGCCCGTCGCCGCTGTCTTTCTGCGGAATGCCCTGGCCCACCGGCAGGACCGCCTCCACGCCCCTGGGCAAGGTCTCGCCGATGGCGGTCTTGCGCAGCGGGGCGGCGCAGGAGGACAGGCGGTCGGCGCGGTTGATCGCGGAGGAAATCGTGATCTCATGGTCGCCGTCGTAGAGAAAAGCCGGCGCCTCGGCCAGCCAGGCGATGCCCATGCCGAGTTCAAGCTCCGGCAGGCCGTGCTTGTGGTTTTTGGCGTTTTGCGCGTCCACCACCCGCAGAATGTCGCGGGCCAGCCCGGCGGCGCGGGCGATGGCCAGCCAGTCGTGGGGGACTTCCTGGTATTCGTAGAAGGCGAGGATGACCGCATCCCCTTCGACAAACACCTTCTTCGCGCCGAAGCGCTCCAACATGCCGGTGATGGGATCGAAGAAGTTCAGGCTGAAATGGGTGGCCGGGTTGAGGTTGCGCTCGCGCAATTCCCGGATCATCCGGCTGGAACCGCGCAAATCGGCCTTGAGGATGGCATGGCCGCGAATTTCCTTCTGGTCGGAAAGCCGCTCCTCGGACAAGACGAATTCATAGAGGGTGCGGTTGTTCCGCGACAACTCGATATGCGCCGGCTCTTTGAGGAGGCGAATCTGGTTCATGCTCCAATAAGCGCGGTAGGCCAGCTTGAGATCGCGCCGCAGGCTGGCGAAGCCGACCATGAAATCGACGAGGTATTCCTTCCGCTTGGCCTGGCTCAGGCGGCGCATGGCGGCTTCGCCCGCGTTCAGGCGCTTTAACGCCACGGCGGGATCGACCGCGCCTTTCATGTTGCCCAGGCGCTTGACCATCAGGCGCGGCGGGACGGCCCCCTCCAGATATTCGACAATCAGCCGGACAGGCACCTGTCCGCGCAATTCGTCGAAAATCGCCGGCGCTTCCTGGGCCGCGTAAATCCGCTTCAACAGCCCCAAGGACGCAAAACGCGCCTGGGCGTCCTTCAACAGATTGGCTTGGAACGCGGCGCAGCGCTTGGGGTCGGCGGGCGGCGGCAGGCTGGCCTGCAAAGCCTGCTTCAGATTGGCCGGCTCGTCCAGCCAACTGGTCTTGCCGTGTTGGTACTCGTCCTCGCCCATGGCGCGGTTGAGCAGCAATTCCACATCGAGGAAGCCCGGCAGGGAGCCTTGGTCGGCGCGCAGGCGCAAAGGCCGCTTGCCGCCTTCCATTTCGGCTCTTTCCGGGCTGGGCGGCGGCGGTTGCACCCATGCCGGCAGATAGTCGGCGAACAAGCCGGTAATCACCCGGTTGACCGCCGTGAACTCCTGCAATTTTTCCGGGTTGATCCCGACCAAGGGGTAATTGCGCATGACCTGCTCCTCACTCCACAGGTTGGACAGCAGCAGCACGGGGTTGAACATCACCGTGCGCGGCACCGGCCAGGAATAGCCCAGCAAGGACTTGCGCATCTTACGCAAACTGGTCACTTCCACTTTGAGGACGTGGCCGAAGAGCTTGAGCGTCACGCGGTGGCGGATGGCGGGCATCTCGCGCACGAACGCCACAAACTGCTCATGGACTTGCATGGTTTTTTTGCTGTCTGGCCCCTGGTCGCGCTGCTGCTGGAGATCGTCGCGGAACACATCCAGCTCGTCGCCGACCGCCATCAGCAAGAATTTCATCGCGGCGAACTCGACCAATTGCATCAGTTCGCGGCGCGGCAGCTTGCGGGCCATCCCCATGGCCGTCGCCATCACGTTTTCATAGGCGAGTTGGAAGTCGGCTATCTCGCGGGCGTTGGGCGGCAACACCCAGGCCGATTTCCAAGACAGGCTTTCGTCGGCGTCATGCTGGATCATCGTGTGGATAAGCTGGCGGGCGGTGCTTGCCAGCTTGTCGCTGAGGACCACATCGACATGGAAATTGTCGATGCCACGGGGAAAACAATCGAACTTGGGCCGAAAAGGCAGTGGCGTGGTCAGCGGGGCGGCAAACTCCTCCGCCGTCGGCCTCCACTTCGAGAACAGATCGAATCCGAAATACATGCCCTATCCAGTTTGGGCGGCCCATTGCCATGGCAAGGCCGATGAATGATGATGACACGCCCCGGCAGATTGCCTCGGCAAACCGCGCCCGTCCGGGTGGCAGGACGCCTCTGCTGTGGCTCGGCGAGAGGGCATTAACGAAACCTGAATCAACCGAAAAATAAAGCAGCGATGGCCGGAATACGATGTTAGCGTAGGATGGGATGGGTTGCCCAGACTTTTGCGCAGGACTGGCGGGTTTCCCGCGTTGTTCCCGCGCCACAGCATCCGTTATCACGCATCCGCAGACCGAAGCCAGCCATTCCAGACAGGCGGGGGACTAGACCGTTTTCATAGCGAGTGGGGGGCGAATTCATGCGCCCCTGCGCCGGAAACGCGAAACCAAAATGCTCCAATGTATAACGGCGGGCGCTCCCGCGTGGGAGAATGCCTGCGCCAGCGACCTCTGGAGCGCGGACACGAGAAACTGATCCCATGGCGACTGAATTCCACTATCAAATCCCCTGGCGGGCCCAAGGCGGGCGCCCCGGCCACCATGCCAGTTCACAGACCGGCGGCGGCCTTGAGTATCAAGGCAGCGTGCCGTTCGCCAGCCAGCCCGATGCCCGCCATCTGGACATCCGCGCCATGCTGGCCGACCCGTTTGGGCAGTTGCGGGTGAAAAGCTTCCGCCAACGCGCCGCCATCCCGGTGTGGTTGCTGGCCGACGTGTCCGCCTCCATGGGCTTCGGGGACAAGCTCGCCCGGCTGGCGGAGTTTGGCGAGGCGCTGGCGTGGTCGGCTTGGCGCAGCGGTGACCCGTTCGGCTGCCACGCCTGCGACGGTGCGGTGCGCTGGGATCTGGGCCTGCCGCTGCGCTGGCACAAAGGCGTCGCGGCGCAGTGGCGCGGGCGGATCGGGCAATTCCGCGCCGGTTCCGGCCAGCACGGCGGGCTGTTGGAGGCGGCGGCGCATCTGGGCCGGCAGCGGGCCTTGGTGTTTTGGGTGTCGGATTTCCATGTGCCGGATGCGGAACTGGAAACGCTGTTCAACGCGCTGGCTTTGCATGACGTGGTGCCGGTGGTGCTGTGGGACCGTGCCGAGTATGAGGATTTGCCGGGTTTTGGGTTGGCGGAGTGGCAAGACCCGGAAACCGGGGCGCGCCGCCGCCTGTTCCTGCGCCCGTCTTTGCGTGAGAAAATCGCCGCCCGCTACGCCCTGCGCCGCGAACGCTTGACGGGGCTGTGTTCGGCCCATGGCCGCGCGCCGTTTTTCCTGGACGGCGGTTTCGACGCCGACGCAATGACCCGTTATTTTTATCCCGCATGAAGAAATCCCCCCTCGCCGCCGCCGCGTTGCTGGCCTGGTCCGCTTTCCCGCCCGCCCATGCGGAAGAACTCCCCTCCCCCATCCACTCGGTCAGCGTCGCCCCGCTGCGCGATTACGGCATCGTCATGGGCGAAACCTTGGTTAGCGAGATCCGCGTCGCGGCGGAATCCGGTTATGAACTGGAAACCGCCGCCCTGCCCCGTCCGGGCAGCGCGGCCAGCGATTTTTTGGAACTGCGCGAGACGCGGTGGACGCAAGAGCGCCAAGGCGGCGAAACCGTTTACCACATCCGTTTGGTTTACCAAGTGTTCAAAGGCGTCCGCGACGCGGAAACCCTCGCCGTCCCCGCCCTGCCCCTGCGCTTCAGCCGCGCCGGGCAGACGGTGGAAACGCAGGCGCCGGCCTGGAATTTCACCCTCGTCCCCATCATTCCCGCCAAGACCGCCGACGAAGATGTAGTCTTGCGCGGCGACCAGCCCGCGACGCCGGTCTCGGGCGACGGCCACAGGCGCTGGCTGTTGGCTTGCGTGGCCGGGCTGGGCGTCTTGGGTGTATACGCCGGCGGGCGGCTGGGCCTGTTCCGCCGCCACGCCCCGCCTTTTGTCCGCGCCGCCCGCTCGTTGAAAAAGCTGGGCCGGCAAACGCCCACGGCGGACACTTGGCGGCAAGGCGCGAGGCTGGTCCATGCCGCCCTCAACGAAACCGCCGGGCATACCGTGTTTGCCGGCCAATTGGAACGGCTTCTTGCCACCCGGCCCGGTTACGCCGCGATGCAAGCCGAGTTGGAGCAATTTTTCCGCCTGTCCGACCGGCTGTTTTTCGCCGACGCGGCGGAATGCCCCGCCGACTATCCTTGGGCGCGGCTGGAAAGCCTGTGCCGCAAACTTGCCGCCGCCGGGGACAGGCGATGAACCTCGCCTTCGCGCAGCCTTGGGCGCTGTCGCTCGCCCCGCTGGCGCTGATTCCCCTGAGGCACAGCGGGCAGCAAAAACTGGCCTATTCCAGCCTCACCATGCTGCCGGAAGACCCACTGTCGTTGTGGCTAGACCGGGGGCTGCGGTGGCTTGCGGCTGGGGCGGCGTTGCTGCTGGTTTTGGGCTTGGCCGGGCCGCATCTGCGCGAACAATGGGTGGAGAAGACCGGCGCCGGGGCGCACATCGTCTTGCTGGTGGACCGCAGCAGCAGCATGAACGAAAACTTCTCCGGCACTTACCTAGGCGGCAAGGCCCATGAATCCAAAGGCGCATTAGCCGCCAAATTGCTCGCCGAATTCGTCGCCCGCCGCAAGCAAGACCTGTTCGCCCTAGCCGCCTTCAGCGCCGCGCCGGTTTATGTGCTGCCGTTGACGCAAGACTACGAGGCGGTGCGCGCCGCCATCCTCGCCCAGGGCGGGCGCGGCCACGGCATCACTAACATCGCCCCCGGCTTGGCGATGGCCTTGGACTATTTCAGCGGCCAGCCGGTCACCGGCGCCAGGGTTGTGTTATTAGTCTCCGACGGCGCGGCGCGGATGGAACCGGAAACCGCCGACGCCCTGCGCCAACGTTTCCAAGATCTTCAAGCCTCGCTGTATTGGATCTACCTGCGCAACCCAAAAGGCGGCAGGCTGGCGCAAGCGCCGAAAAACCCCAACGAAAGCACCACCCCGGAATATTTCCTGCACCAGTACTTCCAAACCTTGGAAGTGCCTTACCAAGCCTACGAGGCGGACAATCCGGGGGCCATGCGGCAAGCCATCGCCGCCGTGGAAAACTTGGAAAACCGGCCAATCACATACCGGGAAAAACTGCCGCGCCAAGATTTGTCGGGGTATTGCTATGGCGCGGCGTTGGCTTGTTTGTTGGTTTTGCTGGGCTTTCAAAGCCTGGAGGTCAAGACATGGAATACCTAAAACGCCTGCCGGTTTGGTGGTATTGCCTTGCCGTTCTATTGGCGGGCGGGGCGCTCTATCATGGCGCGGCGCTGTGGCGGCAGGAAAACCTCGACCGCGCCTTGGCCGCTCCCGATACTATCGCTGTCGATGAAAACACCCCGGCGGTTTTGATATTCGCCAAAGCCCGGCGGCTGGCCCAAACCGGCAACCCCGCCGAAGCCATCCGCCTCTATGCCAGCCTACGCAATGCGGAAAACCAAGATTTGCGGGCGCGGGCCTTGCACAATCTCGCCACGCTCTACCTTGCCGACGCCGCGCAACGCTGGAATGCCCATGGCGTGTTGGAAGCCGCCCATGTCGGCACGCAAGTCGAACTCGCCAAGGAAAACTACCGCGAAGCCCTGCGCCTAAACCCGGACAACTGGGACGCCCGCTTCAACCTGGAATACGCCTGGCGCATCACCCCGCCCCCGAAAGAAAGGGCCAAGGCGGATTTTAAAGGCAGCAAATCCAGTGTCTTCTCCACCCTGCCGGGTTTGCCGGGAGGCGGGCCGTGAAAGCGATGGCATCCCTAAACACGGGCTGGCGTTTCTGGTTCCTATTCACCGCCTGCGTTCTATTAAGCCTAAGCCTGGCCCGCCCGACGCTATCCCTGAACCGCCCGGTTTACCGTTATCTGTTCATCATCGACATCAGCCAAAGCATGAACGCCCGCGACTACCACCAAGACGGCCTGCCCGCCGACCGGCTGGGCTTCGCCAAGGCGTCCATCCGGCAGGCATTGCACGGCCTGCCCTGCGGTTCGGAAGTCGGCCTGGGGCTGTTCACCACCCGCAACAGCCAAGTGTTGTTCGAGCCTCTGGAAATCTGCGGACATTTCCCGCTCATCGCCGACGTGCTGGAACATATCGACTGGCGCATGGCCTGGGCCGCCGACAGCCACATCGCGCGTGGCGTCTACACCGGCCTGCGCGAGGCGGCGGCGCGGGGGCCGGACACCCGGCTGGTGTTTTTCAGCGACGGCCAGCAATTCCCGCCCGAGGCCGAACCGCCGCCCTTCGACGGCAAGCCCGGCGAACCGGGCGGGCTGATCGTCGGCGTAGGTGGCGCACAACCCGTCCCCATTCCCCGCCTGGACAAGGACAACAACCCGCAAGGCTTTTGGGAATATGTCGATCTGCGCGACTGGCTACCGCCCCAAGCCATGCCGCAAGACCCTGCCAGCCTTTATCTTTCCCGCTTGGACGAAGCGGCCCTGCGCAATCTAGCCGCCATCACCGGCCTGAATTACCATCGCTTGGAAACCCCTCAGGGGCTTGAATTCGCTCTATTAGACAAAGGCTTGGCGGCGGAGCGCGTCGTCGCCGTCGATATTCGCTGGATGCTGGCTTTGTCGGCGCTAGTTTTATTATTGACAACCCGCCTGAATCCCCTCCTCCTCTGGGAGAGGGCCAGGGTTTTATCCAAAGGCTCTTAGCCATGACACTCCCCAAAATCCTCATGTTTTTCGGCCTGGGGCTATTCCTGCTAGGCTTGGTCCTCAACATATCCCCCAACCTCTTCGCCTGGTTCGGCAAACTCCCCGGCGATATCCGCATCGAGAAAGAAAACAGTTTCATCTTCCTCCCCCTCACCTCCATGATTGTCATCAGCGTGGTGTTGAGCCTGCTGTTCAACCTGTTTTTCAGAAAATAACCCGGAAAAACCATGGACAAAAAAACTTTGCTAAAAGACAGCGTCCAACACATAGACGTGGCGGCTTTCGACGCGACGCCCCTCATCAACGCCATGCGCGGCATGGCGTTTTCATCCAGGGACACGGCGGTGGCGGCGGACATATTCCTGCGCATGATCCAAGACAATGCCTGCACCACGATACTCACCTTGGCCGGCAGCACCAGCGCGGCGGGTTGCATGCAAGTCTATGCCGACATGGTCAACTATGGCATGGTCGATGTCGTCGTGGCGACCGGCGCGTCCATAGTCGATATGGATTTTTTTGAAGCCCTAGGCTTCAAGCATTACCAAGGAACGCCGCAAGTGGACGACAGGAAACTCCGGGAATTGTATATAGACCGGATATACGATGTGTATATCGACGAGGAGGAATTGCAGCAATGCGACATGGCGGTGAAACGGATCGCCGACGGCCTGCCGCCAAAAGCCTATTCATCCAGGGAATTCATCCACGAAATGGGACGGTATTTGTCTGCCCACGCGGTGAAGAAAAACTCGCTGGTGCAAACCGCCTACGAGCGCGACGTGCCTATTTTCTGCCCCGCCTTCACCGACAGCAGCGCAGGTTTTGGGCTGGTCAAGCACCAAGTGGACAACCCCGGACGGCATATCACGCTAGATTCCATTAAGGATTTTTTGGAACTGACGAAAATCAAGATTGCCGCCGAAAAGACGGGGCTGTTCATGGTCGGCGGCGGCGTCCCGAAAAACTTCGCCCAAGACACCGTGATCTGCGCGGAAATGCTAGGGCACAGGGTGCCCATGCACCAATACGCCGTACAAATCACCGTCGCCGATGTGCGCGACGGCGCTTGCTCAAGCTCCACCCTCAAAGAAGCCGCATCCTGGGGCAAGGTGGACACGATACATGAGCAAATGGTTTACGCCGAAGCCAGCACGGTTTTGCCGCTGATAGTCAGTTACGTCTACCACCAAGGCGATTGGGCCAAACGTGAACCAAAAACCTGGGGCCGCTATCTCGGCCAATGAAGCCTAGGGCGGAAGCCGCCATGGGGTCTTTCTCGTTTTCTCATTCCCAAGCTCCGCTT
>CAZOTR010000172.1:0-8818 GCA_964582755.1 uncultured Methylococcaceae bacterium
GCACTTGCGCCACGAGCGCCGGATCGGACGGTAACGGCAACAACTTCTGCGACTTTGCGGCCAAGATCAATGGCGCGGGCGATGCCAACCCGGCGGTTATCGTGGATGCGAATCTCCCCACAGGTGCCGCGCCGCCATTGGTGCCTAGCGCGAATTATCAATACCCTTCCGCCGAGGATGCGTTTCTTGCCGGGGCCGGAGTGGACGTGGGGCAGTCGAAAGATTTGGTGCTGTCGGCGCTGTCGGTGGCGATGTTCTTGTGGACGGCCTGGGTGGCGCTGGCCCAGTACGGATCGTGGAGGCAAGGCCGCATCGACTGGATGACCCTGCAAACCAATATCATCGGTTCGACCGTCTTGACGCTGTTGGTACTCGGCCTTACGCTCGCCTGATTTCCAAGCGTGGCGGCTGCGTTTTCAGCCGTACCCTTTGCCGCCGTGTGCCTACGCTGCCGGCGGCGGATTCCCCTGGGGAATCTGGTAGGCGTCATAGGCCGCAAAGCCTTTTCACTTCGGGATCGCCGATCCCTTCTTTTCACCACACCCGATGGGGAAACACATCCCCGCCGGGGGTTGCGTTTCCCCGTTTTTTTCATTCAAACCGGAGAAACACCATGAGCGACCACAACACAGCTTCTTATTTCGACTTGCATGTGACCGGACTGGGTTATCTAAACCGCGTCCGCGAAGTCAAGGTTCCACGCGGCAAGCCGTTTTTGGCCGCGAGCATCGCGGCCTTGCACGGCGCGTCGGACTCGGTGGAAAAGACCTGGTTCGACGTGCGCGTCTCCGGGCAGGAGGCGCAAAAGGTAGTCCGGGATCTGATGCCCGACGCCGAAGCCGGCAAATCGGTTTTGGTCGGCTTCAAACTGGGCGACCTGACTGCGGAAACCTTTGTTTACGAGAAAGGCCCGAAGGCCGGACAAACCGGTGTCAGCCTGAAAGCCCGGCTGCTACGCATCGCCTGGGCCAAGGTGGACGGCAAAACGGTCTACACGGCCCCGAAAGACGGCCAGCCCGCCGACGACAAGCAAAACACCGCCTTGCCCGAAGCGGCCTGACCGTTGGTTCCATTCGCCGCCTGCCAGGAACCGCAAGGTTCCTCGGCAGGCATCCTGCGGCTGACCCAAATTCTTCAATCCAATTTGCAAGCCAAGTGTTGTAAAATCCAGTCTTCACTCGTGGCGACTGCGACTCAGCCGCACCCTTTGCCTAGGCTTTCCAGGCGTGTCTGCGCTTCCCTGGACGCGATAATCTATCTTCCGTCGATCAACGTAATCTTCGGATGGTCGCGAGCAGACGTACCCAACCGCTCCAATGACATGACAGCGGTTCTAATTCAGCGGCGGTAAGTGAAAATCCCGCCGCGTTTTCCAATTCGTCCGGGGATTTAAGCGTCCCCGGACATCCCACAACCCTGACAGGGCACTTGCCCGGTCTTGGGGATTGCCTTGCGTTTTCAAGCCAAGAGGCAATCCCATGATCAAGCTCCCAGGAAATTTACACATACGCTCGGTTCGTGGCCGCGACGGCGACTTCTCGGTCGGCCGGCTGGTCACCGACATCGGCGAGTTCGTTCTGCGGGACGAGTTCCTTAGGCAATACGGCGAAGGCCATTACCAAGGCGAGTTCGGCATTGCCGAAATCTTCCCCGCCAGCTATGTGGCTGGTGGCCGCATGGTCATTGAAATCCGCGCCACTTTGGCCTCGTTGGCCCTGGCGGCGATTGACGACCTGCCCGGCGGGCAAGCGGAATCCGTGTCATTGGCGGAATCTGCTCCGGTTAGTCCGGAAGCCGGGGATGAATCGGTCAAAACCAAAGTGACATCCAGGCGCAACAAGCTGGGTGTGGTGAAACCTCCAAACGATGGACAGCCTGCCGACGGCGAAGACGGGCAGCCTGCCCAAAACGAGATATTTCCCCCCACGGGAGATGCCTGCGACGACGGGGCCGACGCGCATTTGTTCGGTGCCTTGTGGCCGCTGGGTGACACCGTGAAGCTGGACACCTCGGTCAGCCGGGCCTTGTTCCGCCAGCAAAAAGAGCGGATGAAGGCCTTGGGCTACACGTTCCAAGCCTCCGGCCAACTGTGGGTTCGGGGGTGAAAAGTCCCGGCGCAAGGCATTGCCTTGCGTCCGGCACTCCGATTCCAACGTGGCGGCTGCGTTTCCAGCCGCAAAGCCGCCGTGTGCCTACGCTGTCGGCGGCGGATTCCGCCTAGGAATCTGGTAGGCGTCATAGGCCATCAGGCCTTTCCAATCAGGGATCGTCGATCCCGTCTTTTCACTACGCCCTCGGGGAAACTCATCCCCGAACGGGCCATGCGTTTCCCCGGTTTTTTACATTCCACCCGGAGAAACACCATGAGCAATCCATTTGAGGTCAGTTACACCCTGGGCTACCAGCACCGCGTCACGGTGGGGGTTGTGGCCGCCGACGCAGAGTCGGCGCAGCGCATCGCCAAGCAGGCGTTTGACGAGGGCACGATCTGGGACGACAGCCCGGCCATGCCGCTGCTATATGACGATTTTGAGGAAAGCGGCGAGGGCATGGACTGGGAAGTCCAGCCAGTCGAGGCATTCAGCCAGCAAGATTCCTCTGTGAAGGTTCTACAGGCCCAGCAGAAGGCGTTGCAGGCCTGCCGGGCGCTGGTCGCGGCCTATGCCGCAGGCGAGCAAAGCGGCGGGTCGGTGTCTTGGGAGGATTTGGACGGCGTGCATGGACTGGCGCTGCAAGCCTTGGCTTTGTTGGACTGTCCGGCCATGCCGCTTCGGAAGACCGGCCCCAAGGCCCGAAAGCTGGGAGAAAGAAATTCGGTGTGCCCAAGCGATGCTTCGGCCCCTTCGATGATGGCTGATGCCCCGCTGCGCGGCATCGTCGAAAGGCTGGCGCGGCTGACGATGTGGGATTTCAACGCATGCGACGCCGACGATGACGGAAGCCTGGCCGCCAAGCCCATCGACGATGACACGGATTGGCTGGACAGCCACATCTTGCTGATGACCTTCATCCGCGATGCCAGAAGGGCCTTGCAGTCGGCCAAGTCCCTGCGCCTAGCTGTCGTGCTGGAGGGTGGAATCGTCCACGCGGTGGTTTCCGACAATGCGGTTGATCTGGCGGTGGCGGTCATCGACTACGATATCGAAGGTGCCGGTGAAGATGAATTGTCTTCGGTTCCTCAGGGCGACGGCACCTGCGTGGATGCCGTGGTGGGTTGCTGGAATGCGACCCCGGCGGCCATCGACCTTGACGCGGTGTTTGCCGCCTCATGAAGACCCGGCGTTTGAACACTGAAACCCATGACCACAGTAGGAAACCATGAACGCCCGCAAGCTCGAAGCAAGCCCAATCCGCGAAGCGGTGCGGGGCCGCTGGGTGCCGGTGCTGCAAGCATTGGCACCCGAATTGGATGCGGCACTGACCAAGCCCGGCAGGCATGTCAGTTGCCCGGTGCATGGTGGCCGCGACGGCTTCCGCCTGTTCAAGGACGTGGAAACGTCCGGCGGCGGGATCTGCAACACCTGCGGCGCGTTCCCGGATGGTTTTAGCCTGTTGCAATGGCTCAAGGGCTGGCGTTTTCCGCAGGCGCTTGAGGCTGTGGACGCCGCCCTCGGCGGCGTGGCTTTGCCAAAACCGGCGTTGCCGCTTAAGGCGGCACCCCGCAAGACCGCCTCCGATGACGCGCAAATCCGTCGGCGTCTGGCGGAAACTTGGGCGCAATCCAAGCAGTGGCAGGATGCTCTGTCGCAACCGCTGCGGGACTATCTGGCCTATCGTGGTTTGGACTGCGGCGTCTTGCAAGGTGTGGAGGCTATTCGTTTCCATCCGGGCTTGCGCCACCATGACGAGGACGGCCACTACGGCGGCACGTTCCCGGTCATGTTGGCGCGGGTGTCCAATGCGCAGGGCCAGCCGGTGACGCTGCATCGCACTTACCTGACTGAAGCAGGCAGGAAAGCGCCGGTGGAGAACCCCAAGCGCATGATGCCTGTGCCTTCGGATCTACGGGTTCTGGGTGCCGCCATCCGCCTAGGTGCCGCCGGGCCGGTGATTGACTTGGCCGAAGGCATCGAAACCGCCTTGGCCGTGCGCCAGGCAACCGGGCTTGCGGTGTGGAGCGCGGTCAGCGCCACGTTGTTGGCGGGCTTTGAGGCACCGTCCATAGCCGAAAATGTGCGGATCTGGTGTGACTTTGACCGCAAGGGTGTAGGCGAGGAAGCGGCGCATAAACTGGCGGCGCGTTTCGCTGAGAGGGGAATTCCAACCGAGTTGCTGATTCCGCCCGAAGCAATGCTTCGGGATGGCAAAGGCGTTGACTGGCTGGATGTCCTCAACGAGTACGGCCCTGCGGCTTTCCCGTTGTCGCCAAACCGGCGGGCGGCGGCATAGACAATGGCGCGATGTGCCATAGGCCGAGTGATTTTGGCCTGAAATAATTTCATTCAACCCGTCCGGGGAAATTCCCCGGATGGGGGTTTCTCCGGACTTTAAACTGAGGAGAAACCCCATGCAGATAGAGACAGTAAAACTTTTTCGGGTGGCGGATGTGTTCGGCCTTTACGCCGACGCCTTCGTCCAAGACCGGCAGTCCGGCCAGTTGATCTTCGCCTCCTTCTGGGGGCGTGACACGACTATCCAGGAACTGCTGGCGCGGCTTACTTTGTCGTCATCGGAAGGCGGTCTGGCCTCGCTGGACTTCAACCCGTGCGACAACCCGGACAACGGGCTGAACGTGTCCATCGGCGATCAGAACCGGCTCGACAAGTTGACCGGCAGGATGCCCGCCGACAATTTGTTCGGCGCGGTGGTGCAGTTGTGGCTCTATGACCGCAAGGCCGTGGAACCCGATCATGCCAGCCGGCGGGCCTTGTTGCTGACCGGCGAAGACGTGTCCGACGGGCAATGCGGCAACGCACTTGAGGATGAAAAGGTCTGGGCGCTGTTCAAGACGGTATCCCATCTGCCTTTGCTTGACCACTGGCGGCAGGTGTTGATTTCGGTCGCATTGTCCTGTGGTTGGCTGCGGATGCACCCAGGCTACCAGGTCAACGCGATTGAGTTGGATCTGGGCGTGGAGGATTACGAAGCCACGGTCAGCGAGTTGATCCGGCAAGGGCGCTTGACCCTCGAAGAGGGCGAGCCTCAAGCCGCATTGGAACCAGAACCGTTGTCTTCAGCAATGTTGGCTTCAACCGATGAGAATCCGCAAACCACAGGGCGGTTGACGGCGGAGCAGCTTGAGGATGGCTTGGCGCAATTCTACGGAACCCAAGAATGGTTTCCGCATTGGCTCGTCAAGAACATGCTCTACACGGAAGGCGTCCAGTTTTTCGCCGAACAAGGCGGGGAGCAGGGGGCTTTCTGGTTTTTGGATATTGTGGCGACGGAATATTTTCAACTGCAACGGCAGGAGCCGTTCATGCTGATCAAGCTGACCTCCAAGGACAAAAAAGCCACCGTCCAGGTGGAAAACGGCAATGGCCGGGTGTTGAAGGAAAAGAAGATCGAATACACGGATCTTCAGCCCGGCGTCTGGAAGTTTTACCTGACGGATGATGTTTTGCTGTTGCCCGGCGAGTATTGATATTCGCCCCAGGCGGCACCCCCCAGTGATTGGGGGGCTTCTTTAAGCCACCCCGACCGGGGCGGCTTAAAGAAGTCTCCGAGCAACAACGTGGCGACTGCGTTCTCAGCCGCACCCTTAGCCGTCGTGTGCCTACACGTCCGACGGCGGATGCCGTTGGTGTCCCGTAGGCGTCACAGGCGATTAGCCTATTCACTTCGGAACCGACGGTTCCTTTTTCCATCACCCGACGGGGAAGCCTTTCCCCTAGGGGCAAGCTTCACCGTTTTTTTTCATCGGAGAAGCGCTATGAACCTACATCAGCCGGTATCCGGCTTGATTTACCCCTGCGGTTGCTGCGGCCAGGCCAACCGCATCGTCAATGAATGCGGTTGCGATCCGGCCAACCTGCCCACCCGCCTATCGGTGGACGGTCGGCTAGTCGAATCGCTGCGGATATTGACGGAGTTTGTCACCACAACCAAGGATTCAAAATCGCGGGTGGTCGCCAGTATTTTGGTTGCCATCTGGGATGAAGACCGCGCCGTCCCCCATTTGCAATGGGTGGGGATGCTTGAGTCGGCCACCTTCGAGCATGTTGTCAACGTGCTGCGCTTGGCGGCGGCCGGGATACCGCTGGGCAGGCTATTGCCGGAAGCCCCGGAAGTGTTCGAGGGGATTATCCGCCGATACCACTTCAAGCGGAGCATTCCGTGACTTGAACCGATGAGTATCTGATTTCAAGGATTGGCCTCCAATCCTGATTTTCCGCCGCAAGCCTGCATTACCGGCGGCCATCCGAGCAGGATGGGCAGGCGTCTTTTCACTTAGCCTTTCGGGGAGACCTTCCCCGTCAGGGCATGGTTTCTCCGCGAGGATTGTTTCACTATCCGACAGGAGCAAACCACCATGAGCCAGACCCAATTGGTTTCCAAATTTAGACACTTGAGCGGCTTCGCCAAGGCCAACGCGCCGTTAACCGACGACGAAATCCGCCGTGCGGCCCCTTCGATCTTTGCGGCCAACCCGCACGGCTCGCGCTCGGATCGCTACACCCTGATTCCGACCATCGACGTGCTGACGGCGCTGCGCAAAGAAGGGTTCCAGCCCTTCATGGTCGTGCAGGCCGGGGTGCGCAACGAGGATCGCTTGGATTTCACCAAGCACATGATCCGGCTGCGCCACGAAAGCCGGATCAATGGCGCGGAAGCCAACGAGGTGATTCTCGTCAACTCCCACGACGGGTCGAGTTCCTACCAGATGCTCGGCGGCGTTTACCGCTTCGTCTGCCACAACGGGCTGATCTGCGGCGACACGGTTGAAGACCTGCGGGTCAAGCACCGGGGCGACGTGGTGGGCCAGGTCATCGAGGGGGCTTACACCATCTTGGAGGACTTCGACCGGGTGGATGCCTCCAAAGGCGGGATGAAAGCCTTGGAACTCAACCCCGGCGAGCAGAAAGCCTTCGCCCGCGCCGCCTTGGCGATGCGCTATGAGGAAGGCAAGGCGGTGCCGGTCACCGAAGACCAGGTGCTGCGCCTGCATCGGCGCGAGGACGCCGCCGACAACCTCTGGACCACGCTGAACGTCGTCCAGGAGAACCTGGTTCGGGGCGGACTGCGAGGCCGCAACGCCAACGGGCGGCGGGTCACAACCCGGCCCGTCCAAGGCATCGACCAGAACGTCCAGTTGAACCGGGGACTTTGGGTGCTGGCCGACGAGATGCGCAAGCTCAAAGCGGCCTGAAACCGGAGGAAATTATCAACCCGAAAGGGCGTTAGCCCCTGCGGGAAAGCTGATGCCCCTCCCTCTTTGCGAAGTTCCGCTGATGAGTTCAATAGAAAACAGCGTCATGGACACTGGCCCCGAGTGGACAGACCAGGATGCACAAGATTCGATAGCCCAAGGCTGGTCGATCTTCACCATCGTCGGGCGTGAGCCTGAGACGGAAGCACAGCTTGTAAATGGCAAGCCCTACGGCCATCGGCCATATGAGCTTCAGGCCGTCCTCGACGAAGGCATCTTTGCCGACGACGAGGCGGCTTGGAATTTCGTCCGCGCCAAGGTCGCCGAAGGCGATGCCCTGGCCACGAAGGCGGCGGCTTGGCTCAAGGCTCATTCGCCTTGTGAATACGCAGCCATCTTTGGCTGAACCGCCCCGGATTCGTCCGGGTTTGTTTACATCAACCCGCGAGGGGCATCAGCCCTCGCGGTGCCCGGATGCCCCTCGTTTTCCAATCACGAGGAGCATCACCATGGCGTTAATGTTTCAACGGCTGGCGAGAAATTTCGCCGCGAACGGGTATTACCCTACCGACGAGTCCACCATCGAACGGATATTGTCGATGCTGCGGCCCAGCCCACAGGGGACGATGAAACTCATCGACCCCTGCGCGGGCGAAGGCGTGGCGTTGGCGGAATGCAAGCACCACTTGGGCGCGGATCGCGCCGAGGCCTTCGGTGTCGAGTTGCATAAAGAGCGGGCCTGGAATGCCAAGGAGATTCTGGATCGAGTCATCCATGGCGATTTCCAAGAAACCACGATCAGCTACCGCAGGTTCGGGTTTCTCTGGTTCAACCCGCCTTACGGCGATCTGGTCAGCGACCAGGGTTCCACGGGCGACGGCAGCGGTTCGGGGCGGCAACGCTTCGAGAAGCTGTTTTATCACCGCGCCTACCGGCTGTTGCAGCCGGGCGGCGTGATGGTCTTGATCGTGCCGCACTACTCGCTCGACAAGGAGTACGCCGGCTGGATCGCGGGCCATTTTGAACGAGTCGAGGTGTTTCTATCGCCCGAGCAGCGCTTCAAGCAGGCCGTGGTGGTCGGGGTCAGGGCGAATGCCTGGCAGTCCGGCGACGCGGCCAAGCGGGTTCGGCTACGGCTGGAACGCCTGTCCCGTGGCGAAGCCGACACCCTGCCGGAATGCTGGGACGGCGAGCCTTACGAAATCCCCGAAGACAATGGGCAGGCCTTGGAGTTTATCGCCAAGCGCCTGGATCATGCCCAGCTTGCGGCGGAAATCCGCCGCCATCCCTGCCTGTGGCCGCAGTTTGATCTGCACCTGGGCCGGGTCGGCAAGCCCCAGCGCAGGCCGTTGCGGGCGCTGTCCCGTTGGCATCTGGCCTTGTCGCTTGCGGCCGGCCAAGTCTCCGGGGTGGTTCGTTCCAACGACGGCAGCCGGGTGTACGTCGTCAAAGGCGATGTGCGACGTGAAGTCGTCTAAGTAATCGTTTCAGCTAGGAAACTAGAAGAGA
>CAZOTR010000173.1:0-8780 GCA_964582755.1 uncultured Methylococcaceae bacterium
ATCGCTAATAAAAACATCCGAAAGACGTTGCAAAGCCAGGCAACCCCCCTTGCCTGGCGCTATTGGAAAAAAGCGCCAGCGCGCACGGAAGAGGGTGGAAAAGCTCTGCCCGCAGCCTGGCCAGGCAGAAGCCGCGACTTGTCCACAATTCCTGTGGAAAACCCCTTGGGCAATCGCGCTTGGCCCGCGTCGGCCTTGGCCTTCGGCGGTTGTCCAAAAAAATGTACATCTATGCAGGATGCCTGCCTGCCCTCCCCATTTCCTCATTGATGCAAGAATCGCGTCGGTCAACGATCTGGCTGCGGCAAGGTGCTGCATCCATGAAACTCCACCACCAGGTGCGTTCTCGCCTGTATGTCTGGATCAGTGAAGTACCCTGGCTTTAATGGACACTCCTGATTGGTACACTAGCCCCACAAGAGGACGCCCCTTACCCGGGGTTAGCATCTACGCCAGGTTCCAGGGGTTCCGGGCGGAACCGAAAAGGAACCCGGCGGAACCGGAACCAAGTGGACGTAGGCCCCTTCCGTCCTGGCGTACCCCTTCTTGAGGACGTCCGACCGCCCCTCGCTTGCCCGGTTTTTCGGCATCCCCCGCATCGCCGCGCACCAGTCCTCATAGGGAACCGCCGCGCAGCCGGACGTCCCGCCCGGCCAGGATGCGCCCAAGCCAGCGACCGGCGCGGCTCGCAGCGGATGAAGCCCTCTAGCGGGCAAGTTTGCCAGGGGCGGCGCCGGCATCCACGCCCGGTTCCACGGTTCCGGTTCCAGGTTCCACCCCCTTAAGGGGGGGTGGAACTGGAACGGAACCTTTACCGGCGGTTCCAGGGGTTCCGGGCGGAACCGAAAAGGAACCCGGCGGAACCGGAACCAAGTGGACGTAGGCCCCTTCCGTCCTGGCGTACCCCTTCTTGAGGACGTCCGACCGCCCCTCGCTTGCCCGGTTTTTCGGCATCCCCCGCATCGCCGCGCACCAGTCCTCATAGGGAACCGCCGCGCAGCCGGACGTCCCGCCTTCCGCCAGGGCGGATCGCCGCCGCTCATAAAGGTCGTGCAGCACGCCCAGCGCCGCCGCGCCCTTCCTGTTCAGCGTGGGCAGGGCCGCTTTGGTTCCGCCAGGAACCAAAGCGGAACCATTCGGCTCAATGACGCACGATGTAATCGGGTCTCCATCTGCATCCTCGCCAAGTCCAATTACTCGCAAATTGAAACCATGCGACTTCCCGTCTTCCCCGTCTTTTGACTTGGCGAGTTTCCAGGCCCGCATGTCGTCGCCGTTCCGGGTAACTTCTATCGCGGTGTCTAGCGCGGCGAACAAGCTGGAATGGCCCCTCATTCCTTTGGTGGCGTCTTTGCCGGTATGGTGTACGAGAACAACAAGCCCATCGGTAGCGGCCTGCAATCGTTTGACACTCGCAATGACTAGGCCCATGTCGGAGGATGAATTTTCATCCGCGCCGGGTGCGGCGCGGTTCAAGGTGTCGATGAAGATGGTGGGTGATTCCATGCCAGCCGCTTTGATCGCTTCGATAAGCCCCTCAACGTCTGCAGTCCGCAAATCCATAGTTCCAGTGACAAACCTCACGCCGTTCAGCGAGTCGCTTCCGTGTGCAGTGCGATATGCGGCGATGCGATTCCGCAAGCCTCCCTCGCCTTCCAACTCCACACAGACAACAGGCCCGGCTTTTGTATGATAGCCAAACCAGTCAAGCCCCGCGCCAATTGCGGCTGCCATGGACAGTTTCACGAAAGTTTTACCGGAACCCGAAGGCCCGAAAATTGCCGCGATTCCCGTTTTCGGGAAAATGCCCTTGATTCGATGTGGTTGGAACGGTTGCACGGCGATTTCAGCGGCGGTTTGTAGAATGAATCCAGGAACTGTACGGGTAGGTTGCCTCTTGCCGCCTGCGTCGCTAATATTGTGAGGCTGAACGGAATCCTGCCAGTTAGGTGTGGGGATGACCCCGCCCTCTTCATTGTGGATAGCTACGTCCGGGGCTTTCGCCTTGATCAGGGCATTGCGTACAGCGTCCAGTCCTTGCATTTGGTGCAGGTCATTGAAATCTTTTAACCCGGCAGGCCGGTCGCTGCCGAAGTCGGGAACAGCCAGCAAACCGCCCACGGCTTGCGCGGCTTTGATAGCATGGGGGTCTGCTTCGCCGGTCTGTTTCGCTAGGTCGGCTAGAATCACAATATCCGCCGCCGGGTAACGTTTCCGCATGGCTTTGGCGACATTGGCGAGGTTGCCAGCGGACAGCGCGGCAAGGGCCAGGTGTCCGTGGGCCGCTTTCGCCGAAAGAGCGGTTGCCACGCCTTCGCCAAGCAGGAGCGTAAGCCCAACCCCGTCGTCTTCGGGTAGCCGTTGCGCCGCCCAATGGCCGCCCAATTTAGGCCCGCCGGCGATGGCGGATTTTCGTCCGTTCTCGTCGATGAGTTCCGCCGTGGTTAGCTTGTCGCCAATCTTCACCGGTACCACGATCAAACGCCCTGCTAGCGGCTCTTCATGCCATTTTGGGGCGTAACCCAGAATTTTTGCCGCCTGTCCCGCCGGGATTTCGCGGAGGGTTGGTGACGGGACAATGCCGGGGAGCTTGCGGGCAAAATAAGGATGGTCGGATTTCATCTGCGTCGCGGCTTTCCATAGTTCCATCGTTTTCTGTGCCGCCTCCCGCTCCTTGCGGGCCTTGTCCTTGGCATCCTGCTCGGCTTGCGCCTTCCTTTTGCGTTCCCGCTCCAGACGTTCGGCTTCCGTTTCCTGGTGTGCGTTACTGTCTGGTTTCCAGCCCTTGTCAAGCGCTATGCCCCAGAGTGTGCCGATAGTCACTCCGCCGCCACTTTTGATGGATTTCCAAGTATCGCGGGCGGCAGCGGGGGTGTAGGTTTGCCCGTTTTTGCTCCATTCGTCGAATAGGGGGAAGCCTTCACCGTTCAGTCCGTCATGCACGGCCATGGCGACACGCGCCCAGTCTTCATGGGGAATGTCGGGAGAGAGGTAGGACAGCGCCGCCCGAATGTTCTCCGGGGTGGGCGGGATAGGGGCGTAGCTTCCCCGTCCGGTGGAATTTCCGGCAGCATTGCTGTGAGCGCTCATCGTTAAGCTTCCTTGTTTTTGATTGCGACGGTTTCCCGTTCGCGCTGCCACAGTTCGGCGGCGCTGAAGGCCAGCGGCGGTTTGGCTGAGTGGCTTGGTGTTGCAGTGGACATGGCTTCGCCTCATGGGAAAGCCTGCCGGTTTTAGCGGGGGCGGATGCTTCGGTGGCGACCAAATTCAAATGCTGAGGTGTGCCGGAATCATCTTAATACGCACAAAATTAGATTGTGCGAAGACAACAATGATGTAAAATTACCGCACACCGCCCTTGCCTTGCCCGGTAGGATGGTTGTTCAGCGGTTCTACACCCGCCAAGATGAAGGAACCGCGCCTTGAAAACACGCTTTGCTGCGTAATTTGGCCCGACGTGGATTTACACCCTACGTCGGGCCTTCACGTTTCTAGCGTTCGCCTATGATAGCCGAAACTTTCCTAGGCGCAAACGCGATTGCGCAATCGTCGGCGATGTTCGGCCAATTTTTCCCTAGACATTCTTCATTCCACAATTTCAAGGATGTATTGTCCTGGCTGGCAGCATTTTTCGTTTTTTGCCCTTTCCTTTCGTATAAGCTTAGGCTTCGCTGGTGTAGATCAGCAGCTTGTTATATTTGTATAACTTTATGTTTTTAATTGTTTTTTTGTATTTAAAGCGCGGACATCCCGCCGCCTTCCCAGGACGGTAGCGGGCAAACAACCGGTCGGCGGAGCGCGGTGCGAACGCGCTCTCGCCCATCCTTCAGCATATGGCCTTCAGCTTTTTTTCTCGCCGCCGCCCTTCTCGGCACCGCCACGGCCAATCCTCGGCGCGAACTTCGGGCGTTGTTTCATCTCCAGCACCTCCGGCGGCAACGCCCCCATCAGTTGCGCCGCATTGGCGGCCGCGTCCGTTGCCTTGCGCACCTCGTCGCGGGTGATGTCGGTACGCCGCCAAACCGTCGGCAACTGGTAGACCCTCCGTACCGCGTTGCCGCCTGCCCGGATCAATTCACCCGCCTGGTCGCGGCCAACCAAGGCGCAATGTTGCGCCGTCAGGACGCTGCGGGCCAGTTCGTCGTAATCGCTCAACAGATAAGCCCCCATGAAGCCATAGGGTGTGCCGAAGCTCAGTTCGATGACGGTCGGTGCTTGGGTGCGGGCCAGCTCGATCTTCATCGAACCCAGTGCGTTCAGCGACTTCCCCATGGCGAGGTTTTTCTCGTTGATGAACGCCCTCCCCTTCTCGACGGCCTCCTCGATGCGCAACAGCGTCCAGTCGGCGTAAGGATCGTCCTGCTGCGCCGCATGCCAAAGGTCGCCGGCAAAACGGCTGAACTGCAACAGCCCGATAATGCCCCGTGTCCCGGTGCGCTCGTCCAGCAGGAACTGCGCCTGGCGGGTTTGGATTTCCAGGCTGGCTTGGTTGCGCAACGCGCCGGGCTGTTGGGTGGAACGGACTGGCTTCTTGGATTGAATGGTGGGAGGCGTGCTCATCGCGGATACTCGGCAGTGGAAGAGGAAGACGAAAAAAAGGGATGGGAGGGGGAAGCGGATTTCAAAAGCCCGTGCCAATGCGCGTATTGGCCGTTGTCGATAGGCAGATCGCCCTGCCCTTCCCAGGCGTTGATCACCGGCCAAATGACCCGGATCGGCAGCCCGGTGGCATCGTGGACAGCCAACAGACGCCGCTTCGGATCAACCTCGCCTGCGGCGGCGACCCAGGCCCGGCAAATGCCGTGCTGGCGGGCGGCATCCGGTTTCGCCGCCCGCCCGTTGCCAGTGTTGGCCAAGCCCAGCCGCTGCCGTTGGGCCACGAAGTCGCGCGTCTCCATCCCGGTCAGATCCTTCATCACCGGATAACACGCCCCGGCCCGCAACAACCTCTCTGTCAGCCGCTGGTCTTCCAGTCGGCGATCCAAGACCGCCAACGCCGCTTCCAAGGACTCCGCATCCACCTTGATGCCCATGAAACGTGCGCCCAAGCTGGACAACTCGTTCATCTCGGCCAAAGACAGGGTTTTGACCTTCTCGATCTGCTGCGGTGACAGGCCAATCTCCCGCAACAGCGGAAACTGCCCGGCGGCGGCGAGACGGCCGACGTACACCACCAGCGTGGTCAACAGTTCGTCATGCAACGCCATGGGGCGATCTCCCTGATTCGTGCAAGGACAGACCAGCAGCCAATCGCAATAGGGCCAGCAGGGACGTAAACGCTGTAAAAATGGACAAGCCTGGGCCACAGCAGGCTGTGACAGCCATTGGAGAACATGGGGATGGAATGGTGGGATAGGAATAAGGATCGAGATTGACCCTTGGTGCCGATTGACCGAATTCGGCCGTAAGAGCAGATTGGGCGGTCGGCATGGCTTGGGCCACACCGCCTGCGGTGTTCGCAATGCGGAGTTCGGTTGACATGACAATCCTCAATATCACTTCGCGTCGATGTCCGGAAATCCACCCGCGCCTCGTCGCGGTTGGCATTTCCTTCCCATTTGCCCATGGCCATCTATTGGCAGGGGCGAAGTGGTTTAGTCTTCAAATGTTGGGAGAGCTTTCCTGTTTTCTGTCCGACTTTTTGCCAAGCGACGGAGCTTATTACTCCGCCGAAAAGGAACGTCGGCCTTGGTTTAGGAAAGCCTTGGGCTTTGGGGGTAAAGATTACCTGTTGAAGATGGGGAACAGATTGGGCCAACATTAAATCCAGATGAAGACCGTTGAGATTTGTATGAAAAACCGCATGACTCCCATCCACGCCAAGCCGTTTAGCGGTTTACATCCATTCATCTAGCCCATGGATTGGCCCGTTTTCGCTTTTTTCTGCCGGATGCGCCTTGATCGGCCCTTGCGCTAACATACGAAGCCCGATCCAGCGTTCCAAGGAACAACAACCCTATGCCCAACGCTTTTTCCGGTTTTTCATCTTGGTTGCGGTTTTGGCGTTCCGCACCGGATCAAGCCCATGTCGAAGAATCCACGTCATCGGCATCCGCGCTTCCTTCAGATGCGTTCCCTCTCCTGCCTCCCTGTGAACTGCTACTGCGTTGCCGTGCGAAAGTCAGCCGCATTGAAGAACTGGCAGGCACTACCCCGGCGCATTTTGAACGCTATTACTTGGATACCCTGCACCGGTTTGCCCGTTACGTTCAGCAGCGGCCAGCGTCTCAAGCCAGCCACTCCCGTCCAGGCGGGATGCTGGATCTTGGCTTGGACACCGCCGCCGCCGCGTTGAAAATCCGCCAGGCGTATTTGCTGCCGCCTGGGGCGGTTCCTGAAGAGGCGGTGTTGAAGCGGGATATCTGGACGTTTGCCGTCTTCACCTTGGCGCTGCTGCATGATTTGTCACAACCTGCGATGGAGCAAACCGTCACCTTGTTCAATGACACTGCGACAGCAGAATGGAATCCATGGGCAGGTGCCATGGGTGATGACTCCAGTGTGGTCGGTTATCGCATGGCGTTGCAGCGGAAACGCAATCCTGGGCTTCCTCCTCCTAGGTTCTGTTGACATAGCTACCGCAGCCAGATGAGGGCGGAGACGAGGCGCAAGAAGCCCATGTAGTTGCGGGCGAGCTTTTCAAAGCGCGAGAAGATCCTGCGGTAGTGTTTGATTTTGTTGAAGAAGCATTCGACCAGATGGCGCTCCTTGTAGACGAACCAATCGACTTTGCGCGGCTCTTTGCGGTGGCTGCGGGGCGGGATGACGGCCTCCATGCCCCGCGCCTCGACCGCTTGGACGATGGCGTCGGCATCGTAGCCCTTGTCTGCGATGAGCGCCTCAGCCCCCGCCGGCGCCAGCCCGAGCAGCGCCTCCGCCTGGCTGGCGTCATTGGCCTGGCTGCCCGTCAGCACGAAGTCCAGCGGGTTGCCAAGGGCGTCCGTGATGGCGTGGATCTTGGTGCCGAACCCGCCGCGCGAGCGGCCCAGCGCCTCGGCCTCCGGGCTGCTGCCCGCCGCCCCCGCCGCGCACGGGTGGGCGCGGACGACGGTGGAGTCGATGAGGATGCTTTGCAAATCGGGCTGTTGCGAGCAGCCCCGGTGCAGCGCCTCGAACACGCCCCGCCCGCACCAGCGGGAATAGCGCTTGAACACCGAGTTCCACTTGCCATGCTCGGCGGGCAGCAACCGCCACTGCGAGCCCGACCGCAGCACCCACAGCACCGCCACCAGGAAAAGCCGGCAGGCCGCCTCCGAGGCCACGCGGGTGTGCGGGTGCGCCGCCAGGATCGGAAAAATCACGGCCCATTGTTCGTCACTGATCTCAAGTCGGTTCGCCATCGCCATCGCCAAAAGCCACCAGACTCGCCGCAGGCGGTAGCTATGTCAACAGAACCTAGTGCTTCGCTGTTGTTGGCGAATATCGTGGTCACGCCTGCGGGCTTGGCTTGGTTGGCCTCCGATGCAGAGGCGTTCTCCGCCTGGCTGGATTGCGCGGCTGGAGACAAAGCTACCACAGGGGCGTTGGGTGACATCCTTGGTAAAGCTCTCCGTACTTTTAGAACAGCGCCATCGGTCAAACCGGATGAGTCGGAGCGAAGCCTGCCAATCGAGAACGGGCAAGCCGAAGCTTTCTCAAGCCCGCTTGATCGACACGAAGACATGCCGCTGCATGAAAGGATGCTTGCCGCATTGCGGGATCTGGTTGATGGCGGCAATTTGCCGCTCGATGCCATGGATGCCAAGGGATGGCGCAAAGGCGATGATTTATGGCTGGAAAGCCCGGCGGTAGTTGATGCGTTACGAGGCAAGCTTTTGCAAGAATGGCATGGCGACACGCCAAGCAGCAATCAAAATGCTATCGACGTGCTGCACCGCCAGGGCGTCTTGGTGCCTTGCGAAGGCAAGGCTGTCTGGAATGTGGCCGTTCATGACGGCAACGTAGAAAGGGCCGTGGTTGCGCTGCGGATTCCGGTCTCTCGGGTTTGGCAGGATCTGGCGTTGGCCCCGGTGGAGTTTGCCGGAACGGTGGAGCCGTTGCGAAATTTGCCCGAGGACGGACAGAACAAGGAAGCCCCCGCTGCCAAGTTTGTGGAATGGCTGCGCACGGGGATAGCCGAGGGCCGCATCCCCTGCAATGAAAGGAATGCGCGTGTCCATGTCGTGCCCGAGGGCGTGCTGCTGGTGACGCCCAACCTGTTCAAGGATTTTGTCGGCGAATGCGGCGGCGGTCGCTGGGAGACCGTCCAGCAGCTTTTCGTCAAGCGCAGAGATCATGTGAGGACGCCGAACGGCGAGAACATCCATCACTATGTAGCCTGGGCCGGGCCGTCGCAGATGGCGCTATCAGGAATATTGCTCAAAGATCCCTCGCTAGTTTTTGATGGCGGCATCCCCGCCCCCAATCCCTCCATTGGTAAGCAAGGCGATGATGGCCTGTAAGGATGGATAACCTAATCTCCCTAGTTGCCTCGCCTGCAGGATGCGGACGCTACCGTCCCGCGGCGGGACAGATTTTTTTCAAAAAAGCGCGTTTTCTATGGACGAGATCCTCTTTTTGACGTATTTTTCTAGTCCAGTACAAAAATCCTAAAAAATTGTTGAAAATTTGGACATGGATAGAGGGATGCTTGGCTGACTGGGCCAGTACGTTCGGCCCTCAGTGATGTGAGCTTTTGATCGACTCCGCCGCCGGGCCGCTTCGAGGAAGGTGTCGATAGGCTTTCCCCGTTCTTCCCGCCGTCCCGCGGCGGGACGGCTTTTTTTATAAAAACCGAAGAG